>CAYWKZ010000047.1:0-19661 GCA_964459115.1 uncultured Leptolinea sp.
CGCCGATATCCGGAAGGCGCTGGCCGAAGCCCCGCCGGGAACATAGACTTTAGACCTTAGACGTTAGACCTTAGACAGTAGACATTAGACGTTAGACATTAGACATTAGACGGTAATATGAATAAAAGCCGAAATTCCGGAGGATTTCGGCTGCCTGTTTTTAAAAAGGGAGTCAGCAGGAGGTAGGTACCGCGAAGCGGGCCGTGTATGTGGATGTATCAAAGACGTCAGCTAAAACGTATAAGCCGCAGTATAGGGGTAATCCCAGTTCTCGTACCAGCCAATCACCTTACAGCCGTCTTCCGTGATGAACAGCGTGTCTTTGGTGATATAAAGCTCACTGACACCCGTGGTATAGCGCGCGGCAAGCGAAAGCACCAGCACCATATCCTTTTCCAGCACCGTCTCATCCGCGGCAGAAATATAGGGCGGTTCCATGGGCGTCACACCGATGCCGTGTCCGAAACCGAATTGTTCCGCCATATGGATGCCCATCTCAATGGATTTGGTATAGATCGCGTCAAAGATGTCCTGCGTCACCGCACCAGGTTTGATCCGGGAGCAGGCAAACTTGCGCAGTTCCGCCATCTTGGCGGCAAAGAACTTCTGGCTGGAATTCATCTCACTCTTGACCATCATGCGCGAATCATTAGCCCAATAGCCATCCAGCATCGAACACATTTCCAGGCGGATGAACTTGCCCTCAAAGAAATCTCCGTCCCGGCCGACCGCATAATAAGGGGCATGGGGCCAAAGCACAGCAGCATCGTCTTCGGAAACAGCCTGCGAGACCGCGCGGTACCCGTTCACCGGCATACCCCGCTCCAGCGTGTGGATACGGATGTCTTCTGTCAGCCGTTTTTCGCTGGCAGCGCCGTTGCGGGAAACGTGATGGACAGCAGCCGCGATGCCATGGTCCGTGAATTCAGCCGCTTTCTTGAGGCTGCTCAATTCAGCCTGCGTCTTGACTTGACGCAGGGCACGGAAACCCTCCGAAATGTCAATGAAGGAAAAGTCATGCAGACGGACCAGCAGCTTTTCAAACAGGGTCTGCCCCATCCGGTCGCCGATATAGCCCAGCGTGCCCTTCTGCCCTTCAAACAGTTCCGAGATGAACGCGGCGGAGATGCTGACCGCAGCGCTTTCAGAATCGGTACAGGCGGAATATGTGATGATGCTGTCATGCCATCCTGCGTTTTGATAGGCGCTTGCCAAAATCTTCGGGCAGGCCAAAAAACGCTTTGTCCCGCTGAAGAAGGCGATCACGCAGTCCTCACGATGTGAAGCCAGGCCCTGAAAATTCAGTCCTGTAGCGTAGGCAAGGTTTGCCGCATCGGTCAGAACCAATCCGTCGATTTCCTGGTTTGACTGGATATACTTGTTGATTTTTGTGATGTTATATTTTGCTGACATAGTCTCCTGCCTTACCGGGATGACCGGACACCGGTGATCCGATAGAGTGTGTTCCAATCACGGAAATCGCTGAGCCGCCGGTTCCCGTCACGCGTCAATTCGTAAATATCGACCGAATGGAGCAGTTCATCCTTGTAGCCGATCGTCTTCACATCCAGCGCGATCACCATGCCGGCTTTCAGGATCTCATCATTGTCCGCGGTCAGGTAGGGCCGTTCATATTCCGACGCCCCGACGCCATGTCCGAGCCCTTCGTCATAAAGCAGCTCGATGTTCTCGGATTCCGCCTTGGCCCGCACAGCTTCACAAAAATCTGAAACCTTGATCCCCGGTTTCAGGATGGAGACCGCAAAATCTTTCAGGTCCATGTTCTGGCGGTAAGCATTGGCTGTGTTCTCTCCGGGTTTTCCCGTGAAGAACATGCGGCTGCAATTGGTCCAGCAGCCGTTATAGGATAAGGTGTAATCCACGCGGATGGTCTTGTTTTCTTTGACCAGCGACAGGTCATAGATCGGGGTGATCCAGGAATTGCCCGAGCGCCCCTGGGCAATGTTCAGGTGACCGATGCTGTGCGCGCCGAATTCAATGGCGGAGATGCGGACATGTTCAAGAAAATCGGAAAGCGTGCAGGAATTGCGGCCGACCGCACCTTCGATGTGATTCAGCGCACCGATGATGCCCCGGTCCGCAATGTGCGCAGCCATCTGGATGTTTTCCACTTCATCCGGCCTCTTGATTTCCCGGATCTCTTTGATGATCGGGTCAAGGTCGACAATGTACATCTGCGGACAGTTTTCTTTGATGTAACGGATCTCACCGACGGTCCAGAAGGAGTAGTCAATGGCGACCTTTTCGCCGCAGATGCCCAATTCTTCGATCGCGGATTTCAGTGCATCCCGGAAACCTTGTTCCGGGGAGCCGTCATTGACACTGTAGGTTTTGGCTTTCCCCTCCCAGGTGAAACTTTTCAGGACACATTCCCATTCCGCCGGCAGGATTAGCATTGCCGATGACGAGCCCTTTTTAGCCACCAGCGCAGCCGAAAAAGGGGATTGATAGGGATAAGGGAAGGTGATACCGATCAGGTAAGCGATATCAGCCGGAGATTTGGTGATGAAGGCGTTAAATTTATCCTGACCGGCAAATAAGGATTCAACTCGATTTTTTCTTATCATAAAGGATCCTATTCATTTGAAATTTGACCAACCGACAGACAAACCGCAGGGTTAATATTTTACACATTTTACATTTTACATTATTTTTGTGCCTATTCCACCCATTCCAGCTCGAAGGAATCACCAATCATGACAGTATCGCCGTCTTCCACACCTGCCTGGCGCAGGGCATCCTCAATGCCGAGGGTCTTCATCAGGTTCTGGAAGCGGCGCAGCGAGCCCGGATGCTCCCAGAAGGTCATCTTGGCAGCCCGCTCGATCGCAGTACCATGAACCACATAATCACCATAATCATTGCGGCTGATGGTGAATTGCCGCGGGTCATCCTCCGGCGTGTAGAGCGGCAGGACCTCATCCGTTTCCTCTTCCTCAACCGGTGCATTCTGAACCATCTCAAAAAGCTTCCAGAGGATCGGTTTGATGTTATTTGAGGTAGCGGCGGACATGTTCATCGCCTCATACCCCCGTTTTTTCAGCTCGGCTTCGATCTCCGGCCAGCGTTCGGCTGCTTCAGGAATATCCATCTTGTTATAAACGACCAGCTGCTGTTTTTCGCCCAGCTTGTCATCAAACAGCGCCATTTCCTGGTTGATCTGGTCGAAGTCAGCGATGGGGTCTTCCGCCTCACCATTGAGCACATGCAGGATCACCCGGGTACGCTGGATGTGCCGCAGGAAGCTGTCTCCCAGCCCGACACCCATGTGCGCACCTTCGATCAGCCCCGGCACGTCAGAAAGGACGATGGAGTGCTCCGCGTCCAGTTCCGCCACACCAAGGTTCGGCTCCAGGGTGGTGAAGGGATAGTTGGCGATCTTTGGCGTCGCGTTCGTGGCAGCCGCCAGGAAGGAAGACTTGCCTGCGTTCGGAACGCCGACGATCCCGACATCCGCGATCAGCTTCAGCTCCAGCGCCAGGTTCTTTTCTTCGTAAGGTTCGCCTTTTTCCGCGGTGCGGGGCGCCTGATTGGATGGAGAGACAAAATGAGTGTTCCCGCGTCCGCCGCGTCCGCCTTTGCAGACGACGAGTTCCTGCCCGTCATGGGTCAGGTCCCCCAGCATGGCGCCGGTTTCCTTTTCACGGACGATGGTACCGGCGGGAACGAGGACATAAAGATTCTCCGCTGATTTCCCCGTCATGTTGTTGATCCCGCCCTTCTGTCCGTCAGCGGCGATATAACGCGTCTTGTGACGAAAGGCTGCCAGCGTATTCAGCCGGCGGTCAACTTTCAGCACCAGGTCACCGCCCCGTCCGCCGTCACCGCCGTCCGGGCCACCCCGGGAAACGTACTTTTCCCGGTGAAAGTGCATAAATCCGTCTCCACCCTTCCCGGAACGAACATAAATTTCAGCTTCATCTATAAACATAATCTCTTCCCTTTTCCTTTACCGGAAAGCGCTCCGGAAATCGTCAGCACGATCCAACGGATCCTATAAATTAATACCACAGAAAACCCGGTCTGCGGCCTGTTTTATGCCTGAACAGGGCCCGTACTTTTCACCTTATGCATGGAGTCATGATAGAATGGATGTTATGAAAAAGGTCACCGGTGTTTTCTCCCTCACAGTTTTTTCCTTTATTCTGTCATTTCTGATATTCTTTCAGCTGATCCCGGGCAATGTATATCCGGCAGTTTCCAGTGCCATTTTCGGAGGAGAATCCTTCCAGATCATTTCCACAGACCCGGACACGATGGTCCAACTCACCTGGGCTTACGAGGCTTCTGTTCCCCGGGCCCGTCGTGAGAAACTTGAGGACTATCAGCACGTTCGGGACATCAGTTTCAAACGCCTTGACCGCGATGAGAACTGGTCACTTTCTGCCGAAGGTTATCCGCAGGCAGGGGAAGCCGGAGCAAGGCTGCGGTTCTCCTACCCGAAATTCACGAAGAATGTTTTCGTCTTCTGCTTCAAAACCACAGGCGGCAATGCCATTCTTCGGCATGATTACCCGGGAGGACACAGCTTTTATCGCATCGAAGGGGAAAACGCTGACACGCTGCCCCTCAGCAGCGGCACAAACAATGATTTTCCCTGGAAGGTCCCGCAATGGACCTGTATGCTGTCCGCAGGGTTCGTTCTTTCGATACTGCTGTCTTTCCTTTTCCTGAAGCGGCTCCGCACACACCCGCTGCTCAAACCGGAACCGCTGCCTGAAAAAAGAACATCTCACAGCCGTTGGGCATATCTTTCCGCGTTTCTTCTGCCGGTGCTGCTGGGCCTGCTGGTTTGCAGCATCAACGGTTTCACACCCTTCGGAGAGCGGACATTTCTTTACAATGACATGTACAACCAGTATTACAAATTCCTGCTGTACCTGAAAGATATGCCAAAAGAAGGGAACGACCTTTTTTACTCCTTCAGCGAAATACTCGGCGGCAGCATGTACTCGCTGTTTTCCTATTACCTTACCGACCCGCTTTTTTGCTGGTCCGCCTGTTCGATGGTGAACAAATGCCGCTGTTTTGTACGCTGATGATCCTGCTGCATCTGGGATTGGCCGGAGAAAGCAGCTTCTTTTACCTGAAGAAAAAAGGATGTTCCTTCACCGCTTCCCTGCTGTTTTCCTGTGCCTATGCACTGATGACGTTCAACATCGTCTGTGCTGAGAACCTGCAATTTCTTACAGACATGGTGCTTTTACCTGTGATCATTTATGGATTGGAACGGTTGATCCGTCAGCAAAGGGGAGCCTGTTATGTGACCTGCCTCGCTGTCGGATTGATTCTCAACTGTTATTTTGGCTATATGGTCTGCCTTTTTGCGTTCATCTGGTTCCTGTACATCTCCATATCCGAGAAAAGAACATCTTTTGCATGGGATTTTCTGAACTTCCTGACGCACTCGTTCCTGGCCGTCGGAATGGCCATGATCATCCTGCTTCCTTTCGCGTTATCACTGCGTGACGGGCCGAAGACATTTTCTCTTGCACAGCTGAAGCCGGAATGGGTCTGCACACTGCCGGAACTGCTTTCCAAGCTCTTCACCGCCTCCTTTGATCACGCTCAAATGGAATACGGCGCACCCTCCCTGTTCTGCGGAACCGTCACTACCGTATTCACTTTTCTCTTCTTTCTGAAACCTGACCGCGAAAAAAGGCAGCGGCTCTCCGCGCTGGCTGTTGCGGGTATTTACCTGCTGAGCTTCACCGTCAGCACCTTTTACCTGATCTGGCACGGGTTTAACACGCCCATCTGGTGGCCGGCCCGGTTTGCCTTCACGTTCGGATTTTTCATAACCTCACTGGCCGCAGAAGCATTTGATGAGCGGGAAAGAAGCTCCCGGCAGGCAGTGCTGACAGCGCTGTTCCTGTTTGCTACGATCTGTCTGATCATGTCGGGAAAAGGGTTCGCCCACCTTTCCAACCGCATGGTGCTGCTGGACATGGGGATCGTTCTCGTCACGCTGCTGATGGTTTCACCCCTACTTCCCAAAAATCCCCTTTCAGGGAAGTTGTCCTCAATCGTTCTGTTTTTCCTGCTGACCGCGGATCTGGCCATAAACATGTCCCATATCTGGACAACGAATTTCGAGGAAACTCATCCGGAAACTGCCTTCACTGCTGAGGAATACACGCAGAATTATCGGGCCATGCATGAGGCAGTCACACAGATAAAGTCACAGGATGATGAATTTTACCGTGTGGAATATGCCCTGAACAGCGGAGAAAACCCGGGAATGCTCAACAGCACGAACGGCCTTTCTCATTTTTCCTCTACCGGCGGGAATGCCGTCCGCCAATTTCTGGACCGAATGGGTTTCACATCCCGTTACAGGCTTTCCGCGAATTACCGTTACGGTTCCACCATGTCAATTGACACACTGCTGGGGATTCGCTACCTTGTCTCGGAATCCGACCTGGCCAGGAAGCCTTATCCGACGCTTTACCAAAACGCCGACCTGACAGTTCAGCAAAATTCCCGGGCACTCTCATTGGGTATCACAGCCTCACCGGAAATCCTGACCGCCTCTTTCAGGGAAAATATGGTTTTCGACAACCAGGAAGCCCTTTTTTCAGCCATTGCCGGGGAAGCACTTTCTTTGTTCACTCCGGCTGAAGCAACTTTGAGCAAGACCGAAAACCTTTCTCCCGATACGGCTGATCAGTACACAGTGTGGGCAAAAACCGAGCCGGAAAGGCACGGCATTTTGACCTGGACTATTCGGGTGGACCGATCGGAAATGCTTTATGCGTTCTTCCCGGTGATCTCCCACCGCACGGCTTACATTTCGGTCAACGGCGAACCTTTCGGCAAAACCATCGATCCGGACAATTACGGCATCATTCCGCTCGGCGTTTATCGACCCGGGGAAGAACTTACACTTTCGCTGCGCTTTGACACAGAAAGCATAGCCATGATGGAGCCCCGGTTTGTATATGAGGATCAAAACTACCTTTCCGAGCTTTCCGGAGCAAACTGCCATGGCTTTGACCGTCTGGAAAAAATCAGCAGCTCTCATTTAACGGGTGAAATCAACACTGAAAAAGAAGGTCAATGGATGCTTTTGACGATCCCGCATTCGGACGGATGGAGGATCACACTGAACGGAAAGCCGGTAACAGCGGAAAAGGTGATGGATGCTCTTACGGCATTTCCTCTGGAACAGGGACAGAATTCAGTAGAAATGCGCTATACTCCCGCAGGGTTCAAAACCGGAGCATTGATCTCACTTTTCTCCCTGTGCGTTTTTACCCTGGAAGAAGTGAAGCGATTCAGAAAGGACAAAAGGATTTAGACGAAGCACACGGATACAGCTCTTGTGCTGCACTGTTGGATACTGAACAGTTTCCAATTATTGTCATTTTGTTTGTAATGATTTTGCAAATTTACTTGACAAAAGAAACAGACAGGTGTATAAATTAGCAGTCGTTAGGAAATGCCCTCTTAGCTCAATTGGATAGAGCGTTTGCTTGCGGAGCAAAAGGTTGGGGATTCGAATTCCTCAGGGGGCGCTGAAACCGGTAGTTGCCGGTTTTTGTTTTGCACCGAACATTGAAAATCACGAATTCCATGAAAAACGTTGACGGAATTTTGGAATGGTGCTAAACTATGTTCGTTGTGTGATGGGCGTGTAGCTCAATGGCAGAGCAGCGGCCTTTTAAGCCGTTTGTTGAGGGTTCGAGCCCCTCCACGCTCACAGACAGATTACTCTCCTTTACAATGAGGAGGGTATTTTTTTCATCTACAGCTTATTCACTTTTGTGGAGGGTTCCATGGCTGATACGATTCTAACCCGGGAAGGCTACAATAAAATTGAAGCGGAGCTTGAGTATCTCCGCAATGTCAAGCGTGTTGAGGTTTCCAACCGTCTGCACAGCGCTATTGAAGGCGGCGGAGATGACCTGCTGGAAAATGCAGAGTTGGAAGCCGCGAAAAACGAACAGGCATTTGTCCTGGGACGCATTGACGACCTTGCTTATCTGCTGTCCAATGCCAAAGTGATTGACGAACCTGTCAAATCCGGTGAAGTCGGCGTCGGCACAACGATCGTTGTTCTGGAAGACGGAGAAGATGAGCCGGAAACCTATATGATCGTTGGTGCTCCCGAGGTTGACCTGATGGCAAACAAGATCTCTAATGAGTCACCCATCGGAAAAGCTGTCATGGGACATCGCGCCGGAGAAACCGTCGAGGTCACTGCACCGGCCGGGGCCTATAAATTGAAAATCCTGGAAGTGAAGTAAAGCTGATTTTACGCCAGATTTCGGAGAAGGCATCCTTCTGATCCCGACAGATCCGGCGCGGCATCGTATGTTTCCGCTGGATGCAAATTACTGATTTCTGTCTTTGTCCTCTTTGGCAGCGGATGAGCGGCAGATGAAAACAGGCCGGTGTTTGACTTCCTGAAAAATATAGCCGACGTAGACGCCGATAAACCCCATGATGATCATCAGGACCGCACCGATGATGAGCATCATAAACATCAGAGAACTCCATCCGGGGGTGAGGGTCGACCCTTTCCCGCTGATCCAGAAACTCAGCACATATATTGCTTCTATAATGGCAAGCACAAAAAAGAGTGCTCCGGCGGAAAGACCAATATAGAGCGGTACCATGGAAAATGAAAATACCGCGTCAGAGGCCAGCCGGAACATTTTCTTTAAGGAATATTTTGTTTTTCCCGCCAGCCGCTCCGGCACTTCAAAGGGCAAAATCACGGAACGGAAACCGATCCAGGAAACCATGCCGCGCAGGAACTTGTGGTATTCGGGCAGGGAAAGCAGCGCATCCAGCGCTTCCCGGTTCATCAGCCGAAAGTCTGCCCCTCCGGGCAGTGTCTGTGTGTCACTGACTTTATTCAGGACCTTGTAAAAAGTCTCACTGGACCACTTTTTAAAAGAGGACCGCTTCCCCGCTTCGATCCGCTGGGTCAGCACGATGTCATAGCCGGAATCTGCCAGACGGATCAGTTCGGGAATAAGTTTTGGCGGGTGCTGACCATCGCCATCCATGGTGATGGTGTAGTCCCCGCGGGCTTTTTCGAGCCCGGCAGAAAGAGCAGCCTGATGACCGAAATTTCGGCTGAAATGGATGGGATGAACGCTGAGGTCTTCTTCAGCGATCCGCTCAAGGATCTCTGCGGTTCGATCCTCTGAACCATCATTGACGAAAATGATCTCATGCTCATCCGGCAGGGTGTCCAAAACTACCTTTAACTGCCCATAAAACAAGGGCAGTGCCTCTTCTTCATTATAGGCGGGAACAACGATTGAAATCAGGCGCTTACTTCTCATGGGAATTATTATAATAGTGAATCGGGAAAAGTGAATAACGAATAGTATGCAGCCGGCCCCGCCGACACATTTAAACACGATCCCCGGTCATCACACGCAGCAAAACATCAAAGTCATCTTCCGGGGCGGATTTGTTCGGTTTGCGGTACCCGCATTTGAGACATTCATGAATGATGATCCGCTCACCTTTGCGGAGTTCAACCGCGACCGGCTTCATCAGTCCGCCGCAATCCGCCGCCCGGTCGCCGGGACAGATATCGACATGCTTTGAGTAAAGACAATAGGGACAATGGTTGGTATATCCGTTACCCCTGACTTCCCTGCCGCAGTTCTCGCAGACAAAATTTTCCGTTTTGCGAATGAAGGAAGCGGACATCAGAATTCTCCGATTTTTGCAAGTGTCTCTGGTGAATCGATCTCATCCGGGTCGATCCAATTGATGGCGGGATCCGACGCTTTGAACCAGTTCGCCTGCCGGCGCACATAATTATGCGTGCGGAATTTGATGAGCTGTGCGGCTTCTTCCAGACTCGTCTTTTGATCCAGGTAATCGCAGACCTCCTTGTAACCGATCGCTGACATGGAAGGAAGAGAAGGAGAATAGCCCTTCGAAAGCAGGGCGGCGGTTTCTTCAATCAATCCCTGCTCAAGCATACGATCCACCCGCAGGTCGATCCGCTGATAAAGTTCTGAGCGCTCACGCTTCATACCGAAAATCAGCGCATTATAAAGCGGCTCCTTTGTGATACGCTGGGCCGAGAATTTTTTCCCGCTCATAAAGATGACCTCCAGAGCCCGGACAGTCCGCCGCATGTTCTGCCACTCGATCTTGTCGGCTGCTTCCGGATCGATGCGTTTCAGCTTCCTGTGCAGTTCTTCCCCACCGATTTCCCTGCCCCAGTTTTCCAGCACATCCCGCAGCCGATGGTCCGGTTCACCTTCAGGAATGTCCCAGCCATCCAGAATCGCCCGTACATATTGACCGGTACCGCCCACAAGGACAGGCCTTTTTCCCCGCTTGTATATATCCCGAATGGCATCATCAGCCGCTTTGCAGAAAAGGGAAAGGCTCCAGGTCTCATCCGGATCAGCCACATCGATGAGCCAGTGAGGGACACCCTGCCGTTCTGCCATGGTCGGCTTCGCGGTCCCGATGTCCATGCCACGGTAGAGGTAGCGTGAATCGGCTGAAACGATTTCGCCGTTAATGGCCTTTGCAAGCCAGATCCCCGCATCGGTTTTGCCGGATGCGGTGGGACCTATGATGAAAATTACGGGAATTTTAGTCTCCTGCTGTGACATTTTCAAACCACTTGAAATCACGGATCGTCTTCCGGTCTGAAGCGTAGATGATCGCGATGATATCGACCCGCCAGGGGATATCTTCATTGTCCGGATAGTTTTCCTGCAGATATTGAAAGGCCGACCGAATGATGTGTCTGCGTTTTCGGTCATCTACCGCACTTTCAGGATATCCGAAGAAAGTGCTGGTTCTGGATTTCACTTCCGTGAACACCAGCTCGCCCTCGGGGCTGCGGAGGATCAGGTCGATTTCTCCGTAACGGGTGCGGTAATTGCGACGGATCAGCGCATAACCCTGCTTCATCGCACGGTCAGCCGCATCCCACTCCCCCTGACGTCCGAAGACCTGTCTCTGATCACTCAAGACCGACCCTCAGCTTTTGCGGATGTATTTCTGAGCCATCAGCAGCGCCGCGATGGTTTTGGCATCTTCAATTTTTCCGGATTCGACCGCCTCATATGCTTCTTCAATGCTCATCGAGATGTTATTGAGAAACTCGTCGTCATCCTGCGGGAGTGGGTTCCACTTCAGATCCCGGGCAAGATAAATGTTCAGATATTCACTGCAATATCCGGCAGAGGCATAAAAACCTCCCAGTTTTGTGATTTTCAGGCTTTCGTAGCCGGTTTCTTCCTGCAGTTCCCTTTCCGCAGCCGGGTCAGGGTCTTCACCTTCGTTGATCATGCCGGCCGGCAGTTCCAGCAATTCTTTTTCCGCTCCCAGACGATATTGACTGACAAAGAGGATTTTTCCGTCTTCCGTTACCGGGACCAGGACAACCGCGGGACCGTGCTTCACCAAATCATAGTAACGCTGCCGCTGATCCGGCAGTTCGCATTTGATTTTCTCGACTTCAAAAACGTGTGCTTTATAGATTTTTTCAATGTTCAGGATCTTCATTCTTTTTCCTTCTTTTCCTCCGGATCCTTTCTCGGAATATCCGGGAGACCGCCTGAGAACAACAATCCAAACAACGGACTTACCGGCGGCTGAATTTCATCTTCCTCATCACCGGGTTCTTCCTGCCAAACCTCATTGGCTTCGGCTTCCAGAATGGCCATGCGTATTTCATCTTCTTCGTCGTATTCCTCTTCGCCGAAGTTTTCTTCACCATATTCAAATGTTTCGCTCATAATATCCTCTTGACTGTAAGTAGACTATCATCCAATATGAACCAACGCCCGTTACCTGCAAGTCTATTTCCAACGGAACAGCCCTTTGATGATTTCCCAAATCTGCTGCCAGACACTCGGCTGCGGTTTTTTCCCGGATTCAGGATCCAGGTAGACCGGATCGCTGAGCGTACGTGCGTTCCCACTGGTCTGAGATGATTTTTTCTTTTTCCCCTGCCGCTGTGTTTTCGGTTTGATCGGCTCAGGGTTGATCGGTGCCGAAGCCAGAATGCCTGCCCTGCGCTGTTTGTAATGAGTGATCGCTGCTGTCAAATGTGCAGGATAAAGGATAATGAAAGCAGTGAAGTAAATAAACAGCAGCAGCATGATGATAACGGTGACAGAGCCGTAAATCAGGTCATAGCGGTTCATGGGACTGAGCACATATTTTCCGAAAACAATGGAAAACACCCGCCAGACAACCGCGAACAACAAGGCTGAAATACGGGCAGCCGAGCGGTCAACTTTTGCGGTAGGAATGACATAGTACAGGATGAAACCGATGATATAAAGAAACAGGATCGGCAGGATATATGTTGAAAAGATGTTGATCGCTATGGAAATCGGTTTGGTCAGCTTGATGTTAAAGTATGCCAGGGCATCTGAAATGTTGAACACGACGGAAAAAATCAACAGACCGGCGATCAACAGGACAGAGAACAGGATCATAAAAATCGCCAAACCACGGTTGATGAAATATCCCCTGGCGTTGCTTTCCGGAAAAGCCTTTTGAACATTGGAGATGATGCCGTTGATCACCCCGGACCCGGACCAGAGCAGAGAGACAGAAGCTAAAATGGATGTAGAGCCGCGGTTTGTAAGAAAATTCTGAATATTTTCCTTGACCAGCACTTCCGCGCCGGGAATCAGTTTCTGAACAAAATTCACCATGATATTCTGAACATATTCAATGTCCAGAAAGTAGCTGAGAACAATAACGGTAAAAAGGAATAACGGGAAGATGGAAAACAAAAAGTAATAGCCAATACTGGCTGCAGCCTGAGGGGTGTTATTGTTGAACAGACTGGTCAGAGAGTCAATAATCACCGCCAAAACAGCATCAAAACGACGGGTGCTGTTGGTTTTTCGCTGCTGGCTGTCTTTCTGGTTTTCTGTCATCTCTGTTTTCCGGTTGTTTTCCAACAACTGTCTTTATTTCCGGTTTCCCTCAAAGGGATACCGCATATTCCTGACCGTTTATAATCCGACACTTTATTTATGGTTTATAGATGGTCAATCCTTTTTTCTCAAACTTTTTCAAACCGCCGGTATTGATCTTGATACACCCCTGAAGGTCCAGATATTTCAGTTTATTCAGTTTTTGGACATACGGAGCTGCCTTTTCAGTAATGCGGTTACAGTAACTCAGGTTCAAATACTCCAAATTGACAAGATTCGGCAGAAATCCCATTCCCTGATTATTGATGTCACAGGCCCCGATGTTCAGGTAACAAAGCTGGCGCAGTGCACCGACAGAAGCCATTCCGTCATTGGTTATACCGCGGTTTTCCGCCAGATGCAGATAGCGTAGATTCCCAACATCTTTCAAATCGTTCACTAATGTCCGGATCCCCGGATCATGCAGTCCCTGAGCCCTGACGCCCAAATAAACATCGGATGGGATCGTGAAGATTCCCGGTCCGCTGTCATACTCCTGCCATTCAGCCCAACGGTTGGAAACCGATTCACAGGGAATCGTGAATAAGCTGATCTCCAACCCGGTCGATAAACGATATCCAGTTGTTTCCATAATAAAAATTATACGCTTGTTTGGTTCGGTTTTTTATGAAATTAAGGAGAATAATGCTTTTTGTTTATTGAATGGCTATTTTCGGCTATAATATCAATGTTAAAAAACAAGCTTTTGGGGGCATTATGAACGTTTCCGTATCTCAACCGAATCTGGCACAGGCACTCAGCATCGTCTCTCACGCTGTTTCAAGCCGTAGTACACTGACAATTCTCGAAAATATTCTGATCACGACCGAACAAGACCGAATTTGTCTGGCCGCGACAAATCTTGAATTGGGTCTGCGATATTGGATCCCGGCTCAAATCGAGCAGGAAGGATCCATCACCGTTCCTGCCAGGATGTTTACCGATTTGGTCAACACCATGCCGGCAGATATGGTCAACCTGCAGCTGAATGAGATCAACCAATCTGTAACGGTTCGCTGCCAGAAACTGGTGACTGAGATACGCGGCATTGAAGCCTCAGAATTTCCCCCGATGCCTGAATATGATGAGTCGGAAGGCGTTCCCTTTGAAATGCCGGAAATGAAGAAAATGATCCAGCAGGTAGCTTACGCGGCAGCTGTTGATGATAACCGTCCCGTCCTGCATGGCGTGAAAATGAGCGTCAACGACAACGTTCTGGCGATGGCCGCGACAGATGGCTATCGGATCGCCATCAAGAAAATCATTCTCAAGGAAGGTCTGCCGAATCCGGTTTCAGCCATCATCCCTGCCAGTGCCCTGCGCGAACTGGCCCGCATCACCAATGCGAATGATAAAATCGTACATATGGCTTTTTGCGGTGAAAAAAGCCAGGTGATTTTCCATCTGGAAAATGCAGAGCTGATTTCTTCTTTGATCGCCGGTGAATTCATCAATTATGAAGCGATCGTCCCGACTTCTTTCAAGACCACGACTGTGGTTTCCACTTCGGCCCTGCAAAGCGCCTGCAACCAGGCCGGTGTGATTGCCCGGGAAAATAAAAACCTGATCAAAATGAACATCCATGTGACGGATAACGACATCGCAAAAATCATCATCAATACCCAGGCAGAACAGAGCGGCGGCTCTCAGGAAAACATCGTGGAAGCCAATGCACAGGGCGAAGACATTCAAATCGCTTTCAATGTCCGTTACCTGAAGGATGTTTTGGATGTCATTGATTCACCAAACGTTTCTCTGCGGACGAATGCAACGATGGCCCCCGCCATGATCACACCTATGGACGACAAGGTGGATTATAAGTATGTGATCATGCCGATGCATTTTGCATAATTGGCGGAAAGAGATCGCCGGAACTGACAATAAAAACATGATGTTCCGGCGAATAATAAAGGTTCAAATTATAAGATTGTTTTTGCTTTAGGATTATGACACAGCAGGATTACAATCAAAACGTCTTATTGACCATACAAACAACTCTATCGCAGTATCCGATCCTTACTGAGAAAATAGAAAACGAAATGTATAACCGTCTGTTATTGGACGGCTATATTTCTGTAGCTTCGTTTTCTGAAAAGATTCGCGATTTTGCCCTCCTGACACAAAAACGGGAAGGCTTGGAGGATCCGTTTTTCCAGGAACCATCGCTGGTTTGGGAAAAGCGTCTGGATCGAGTACAGTCCATGATGGTTTGTCAGGAGTTCGCCCAACGCTACCCGCTAGATGTATTCAATTCCATCGTGGATGGCGTAGTGAAGGTGCCTTCGCTCAATGCCAGACCTACCTTCATGTGGCACAATATCCAGCATGCAACGATCGAAACGATCATTGAACAGGCTTTGACGATCGAGCATCTGCCGGTAACGGAAAGAAAACAATATGAAGCACAGCTGATGTCGGCAAAAGTAGCCCTAATCCGAAAAATGCTGAGCAATCGTATTCCTTACATCACTGTTGCCAAAGAAGTGTTTTCGATACACGACCTGCTGGAAATCAACCGGCACCGCATCGGTCAGGGCTTGATCGGCAGCAAAGCCGCCGAACTGGTGCTTGCCAACCGCATTCTTCATAATTCAGAAGACGAAGATATCCGCGATGCTGTAGGTGAGATCGAATCTATTTTCATTGGATCCGATGTCTTTTATAATTTTCTGATTATCAACAACCTGATGGACTGGTATGATCAGAAATATAAAGACGAAAACGAGCTTTGGCAGGACTTTCCCCGTTTGGAAGAGGAATTCCTGAAGGGTGAAATCCCTCAGGAAATCGTCAAAAGCCTTCGAGATGTACTTTCTGATTTCAATGGCTCGCCATATATTGTTCGTTCATCCAGTAAACTTGAAGACAGTTTCACGCATCCCTTCAACAGCATGTACAGGAGTATCTCTCTGGCCAATCAGGGCACTGCGGAAGAAAACCTGAAAGCTTTGCTGGATGCGATACGGAAAATTTATGCCAGCGCTTTCAACCCCAACGCACTGATTTATCGGAAAAAGAACGGATTGGTGGACTATACGGAAGAAATGGCGATCCTGATCCAAAAGGTTCCGGGAAGAAGTTCCGGTCCTTATTTCTTCCCGGACATTTCCGGTATCGGAGGGTCTCAAAGTCCGTACAAATGGAAACAGGACAGCCCGAAGGATGAAGGCTTTCTCCGCTTTGTTGTCGGGCTTGGGAATCATGCCACGAACAGAAACGGTGATGATTATTCCAACATCATCGAACTTTCCGAACCGAACCGGCGGCATACGACTTATACCGCCAATGAAAAATATCATACACAGCAGTCTATGCTGGTTTTGAATTTCAAAACAAATCAGCCTGAAATTCTGGATGTTCAGGATGTCCTCAGCCTCAATTATCCTCCGCTTTATCTGGTAGCACAAAAATCAAACGGCGAAGAGTTCCAGTCATTGCAGCGTGGAGAAGAGACAGATTATTATAATGTTACCTGTGACGGGCTGATCCGAAAAACAAACTTTACCCGGCTGATTCGGGACATCTTCCATACGCTGGAACGTGCCTATGGCAAATCGGTGCTGGTCGAATTTACCGCAATGCTGGACCTGACCGATTCCCGGGATATTGATTTCAGGATCCAGATCCACAATTGCCGCCCCGCTTTGCTCCATGAAAATATGACCGGAAAAATCAGCCTTTCCGATACGCAGGACCGCCGCGTACTGCTCACCTCAGATCTGTTCGTAGGCAACGGAGCCATCACGAATATCCGTTATGTGGTTTATGTGGACCCGGTTTATTACCAAAAGCTTTACGGTACGGCAAAAATCGAATTTTGCGAACTTCTGAATGAAATCAACCAGAAACTGGCTGATGAAAACTTTATTTTCGTTGCCGCCTCCCGCTGGGGTGCAATGGAAAATCACGGGATACCGACCGAGTATCGTCAAATCTCCAACGCCAAAGCACTGATAGAGCTGAGCGGCACGAATGATAAGACGATCTCAGATCCGTTTTGCGGCACACGTTTCTTCCAGTCCCTCTTGGAATCCGGAATTTATTCCATCATAACCAATGCGGACAAAACCGAAGATATTGACACGGCCTTTTTCACCGACAGTGTCGACCGGACAGAAGAATTTATCAGCGTACCGGCAAAATTCAAAAATTGCGTGCGGATCCTTTCCACAGCAAACTGGTACGGTTCCCGAAGCCTGAACATTGAAATGAACGGAGAGATCGGTTTCGTTCAGGCTTATTTCATCTAAATATTTGGAGAGAGATCATGAAAAAGAACGTTGTTTTGATCCTGATGGCATTGCTGCTTATCACTGCCGCTGCCGGCTGCTCAAAAAAATCAGACAGCGAAGAAGCTGCCAAACCGGTGGAAGCCTTTTATAATGCCATCGTTACCCAGAACCGCAATAAAGTCAGTTCCATCACCTGTGCAGATTGGGAAAAGGACGCTTTACGGGAAGTGGATGCCTTCATGGGCGTGAAATCAGAACTCAAGGATTTTTCCTGTTCCGTGAGTGAACTTGCTGACAATGAAGCCGTTGTGACCTGTAAGGGTTCGATTGCCGCTTCCTACGGAACGGAAATCACCAACTTTCCGCTGGAAAACCGCAGTCACAAAGTAATCAAAGAACAGGGCGAGTGGCACATCTGCGGTTATTGATCCTATGCGCTCTTTTTCTTCAAAAGATGTTCTGACTGCGTTCCTGATAGCGCTGCTGATCATTGCGCTGGTCATCATGACAGCCGATGAAGCACCGCAATGGATCTACCAGGGATTTTGATCCATGGGGCTGCAGGATATTTTTCTCCTGGCCGGCTTGCTGGTCCTGATCCGCATCATTCCCGTACATCAGATCCGCCGTTTGCTGATGATCATTGCCGGATGCGTATTTGTTTTTATGTTCCAGCCGGTTCTTCCGGTTCGTGAACTGGATTTCCGTTTTCCCCTGCTGACCGTCTTGCTGACGATTTGTGTATATGCTGCATTCAGTAAACTGAATGCATTAAACTCCCCTCAGAATCTCATCGATTTAGCCGTGATTTTGGGGACGCTGCTTTTGATCGGGGCGACTCGCTTTATCAGCTACGACGGCATCATCACAGCATCCCGCCCGCCTCAATTTTGGAAAGTTTTGGCAGCTGTAGTATGCGGAGCAGGTGTCGCATTCCTGTTCAATCTCTTTGCCAAAAAAGGACAAAAATGGCCGGCACGGTTCTGTGTCGTCATGATCCTGCTCGCATTGGTGATCCTGAAAACGCCCCGTCTGTCTTTAGAGCTCAGTAAAATACTGCGCTCTCTCAACAGACAATCTGCTGAGCTCGCACTCAGTACAGACATCCGCTGGTTCGGGTTTTCTTACATCGCTTTTCGGCTCCTGTCGATCCTAATCGACAGTCTCAAAGGACGGAAAGCAGACCTCAGCCTGGGTGATTTCTTTGTTTATGTCTGCTTCCCTCCGGCACTTTCCGCAGGACCGATCGACCGCTGGGATCGCTTTTGCAAAGAATACAGTGCAGGACCGGGAAAAGCATTGACTGATGACCTTTATGCCGGTCTCATCCAAATTGCATACGGTCTTTTTCATAAATTCATCCTTGCTGACGCACTGGCAAAAATGGCGCTTTCCGCACAAAATGCTGGGCAATTCATCAGTACAGGCTGGGCCTGGGTCGCGCTGTTCGCTTACGGGCTGCAGATTTTCTTCGATTTCTCCGGTTACAGTGAGATCGCTATCGGTCTCGGGATGTTGTTCGGGATCCATCTTCCTAAGAATTTTGACCACCCTTACCTGAAACCGGATCTGACAAAATTCTGGAGTTCCTGGCACATGACACTGACACAGTGGATCCGCTCCTACGTTTTCAATCCGCTCACCCGTGCATTACGCGCCAACAGGGAACGCCCGCTTCCCCAATGGCTGATCGTTCTGATCACACAGCTAACCACCATGCTGCTGATCGGGTTATGGCACGGGGTCAGCGTGAATTTTGTGATTTGGGGGCTGTGGCACGGATTCGGGCTGTTCATCCACCAGCTTTATTCACGGAAAACGGGAGCATGGCTGCGTTCAAGACCGCCCCACTTTTTAAAAGCATATACAGCTGCCTCCACCGGGCTGACAGTTCTTTACGTTGCCCTAGGCTGGATCTGGTTCGTCATTCCTGAATTTTCCGCAGCTGTAGGCTTTTTCGGGAGGCTGTTCGGATGAAACGGATACTGAAAATCGCACTCCTGACGGTTGGCTTCCTGCTGATGTTTGCACTGCTGTGGCGGTACACCCAGCCGCTGGACAGGCTGAACCGTATAAGTCTATATAATCACATCTTTCCCGGACGGGATCGTCTGCCATTCGGAGAAAATCCCCAGACTGCCTATAACTTCAGCATCGGCAACCTGGATGCGGCATTCGCCTCCCACAAAATCAGCGGAGCCGGTGAAAAGGAAGACGGTACTGTTCGGGTCATCACCATCGGTGATTCTTCCAGCTGGGGTACGCTGCTCCGTCCGGAAGAAACACTTTGCGGGCAGTTAAACAGCCGCAGATCTACCCGCGGCAGGATAATTGAATGTTATAACCTTGCCTATCCAACGCTCTCACTGACCAAAGACTATCTGCTGCTGAACCGGGCCATGGACTATGACCCCGACCTGATCCTCTGGCCGCTGACTATGGAATCTTTCCCGACCGACAAACAGGCAGATAACGC
>CAYWKZ010000048.1:0-19634 GCA_964459115.1 uncultured Leptolinea sp.
AACTGGATGTCCAGTTCAGCAAAGACGGAAAACTGGTCGTGATCCATGATGAGACACTGGACCGTACTACGACCGGAAAAGGCCTGGTGAAGGATTATACACTGGAAGAACTCCGTACGTTTGACGCTTCTTTCAAGTTTGCGGGACAGTACGGTTTCAACCCGATCCCGACCCTTTGTGAAGTGCTCTCTTATATGGCAGACAAAGACGCCTGCACCAACATCGAACTGAAGACCGGTGTTTATGAATATGAAGGCATAGAAGAGGCTGTGGCGAGCTGCGTCAGGAAATATAACCTCGCAGATAAAGTCATTATCTCCAGTTTCAATCATTATTCGATCCTGCGGATGAGAAAGCTGGCTCCGGAGCTGAAATGCGGGCTGCTGACGGATTGCTGGATCATCAATGCCGGAAAATATGTGCATGATCTGGGCATTCCCTGTTATCATCCCGCTTTTCGGAACCTGACTCCGGAGATCACGGCTGAGATCAAACAATACGGACTGGAGATCAATACCTGGACCGTGAATGAGGAAGAAGATTTCCGGAACCTGGAAAAGCTTGGCATTGACATCGCGATTGGAAATTATCCGGTCTTTCAGCGGTAGAAGCAATCTCTGACATCTTCACATCCTGAAGATTTTGTTGCATTAAATAGTAAAAATATGCTATAATGCTTTCTTTGGAAGATCAATCGGAGGGCCTATGGCAAATACGGAACGGGGAATCAGACAAGTCGACATTGATAAGGAGATGCAGCAGTCCTATCTGGACTATGCGATGAGCGTGATTATCTCACGAGCATTGCCGGATGCCCGGGACGGGCTGAAGCCGGTCCAGCGCCGTATCCTTTACGCGATGTACGACATGGGGATCCGTCCGGAGCTGCCTTACAAGAAATCTGCCCGTATCGTCGGTGAAGTTCTCGGTAAATATCATCCCCATGGTGACGCTGCGGTCTATGACGCCATGGCAAGGCTGGCCCAGGATTTCACGATCCGCTATCCGCTTGTGGACGGACAGGGGAACTTCGGTTCTGTGGATGGTGATCCTCCGGCTGCCATGCGTTATACCGAAGCGCGTCTCGACAAGATTTCCATGGAAATCCTGAAGGATATCGATGAAGAGACTGTTGGATATGTCGGTAACTTTGACGATACACTGAAGGAACCGGAAGTCCTGCCGGCGATCGTCCCGAACCTGCTGGTGAACGGCGCAAGCGGTATCGCGGTCGGCATGGCGACCAATATCCCGCCGCACAACCTCGGTGAGATCTGTGATGCGGTCATCTTCATGCTTCAGGAATGGGAGCGCTATGATGAGATCACTGTCGAGGACCTGATGAAATATGTCAAGGGTCCGGATTTCCCGACTGGCGGCATTGTGGTCCTCGAAGATGCCAGAAATGAGCTTGTTTCCGCATACGCCACCGGACGCGGACGTTTGATGGTTCGCGGTCGGGTCCATCTGGAAGATATGGGCCGCGGACGCAGCCGCTTGATCATCACTGAGATCCCATACCAGATCAACAAAACCGGGCTGATCGAACGGATCGCGCAGCTGGTGCGGGATGGTGTGATCGAAGGGATCGTTGACCTGAGGGATGAGTCTGACCGGCAGGGAATGCGCATTGTGATCGAACTCTCCAAGACCGGTGATTCTGACTCGATCTTGCGAGCGCTTTATAAACATACCCCGCTGCAGACCACTTTCGGGATCATCCTTTTGGCCCTGGTGGATAACAAACCGCGGGTGCTGAGCCTCAAAGAAGCGCTCAAAGTCTATGCGGACCACCAGCTGGAGGTCATCCGCCGCAAGACGGAATTTGAATTGGCAAAAGCGAAAAAACGCGCGCACATCCTGGAAGGGCTGCTGACTGCGATCGACAACCTGGAAGAGATCATTCATATCATTCGCTCTTCAGAAAACGAAGCGGCTGCCCGGGACGCCATCATGGCCCGTTTTGATTTGGATCGGGAACAGACCCAGGCGATCCTGGATATGCCGCTGAAGCGTCTGACCCATTTGGAATATGATAAGCTGCAGGCAGAGTTGGAAGGGCTGCGTCAATCTATTCAGGAGATGGAAGAACTGCTTGCCTCACCTGTGAAAATGCGCGAACTGCTGGCTTCCAAACTGCGGGATCTGGTCCTGACTTACGGCGATGCGCGCCGTACACAGATCGCTCTGTTGGGGGAGGGAATCTCTTCTAAAGAGATGCTGACGGCCAACGCGCTCATTCAGGCTGAAGATTGTTTTGTCGGTTTGACCAGGGATGGCAAGATCGGTCGTGTGGCGCTCGAAGCGGTGAAACAGCGCGGTTTTGTCATTCCGGAATGGATCGTCCGCTCCGATACCCAGCAGACAGTCTATGTTGTGAGCGAGACTGGAAAGACCTGCGGGATCTATGTAGAAACGCTGCCGAAGGTGGACGATTTCTCTGCCGGCATTGATTTCTCGGCTGTTTCCGGCTGGTCTGCTGATGAAAAACCTGTGACCATCTTTGCCATGCCTTCACGGGATAAAATGGAAGAAAGCGCTTCCGTAATAACGGTCACAGAAAAGGGAATGATGAAGCGTTCCCTGGTGGGAGACGTCCCCTTTGCATCGTCACAGTCTTTCACACTCTGTAAGATCAATTCCGGAGATCGGCTGCTGTGTGTACTGGTCAGTCCTGCGGACACCCTGGACATTATGCTTGTCACCGGGAACGGCATGGGTATTCGCTTCGGTCAGGATGACCTGCGTCCCATGGGGCTGATCGCGGCGGGCGTAAACGGTATCAAATTCAAGGGCAATGATGTGGTTGTCGGTGCTTCGCTGGTCAGTGAGACAGACAACTGCTGCTTTGTACTCAATGACTGGTCACTCGGTCAGATCTCCGCATCTGATTTCCCGAAGCAGGGACGTTATGGACAGGGTGTGATCGCATTGCGGCTGAAAGAAAATACCCGGGTCGTCGGGTTCTTCACGGTCGATTCCGCAAATGCGCTGCTTTATGTGCGTTACGGGAGCGGACGTTTCCGCTCACTGAAGATCTCCGCAGCCAAAACCGGAAGACGGGCCCGCTCGCTGGAACCGGTGACGCAGAACCTGCTGCATGAAGCTACCGGTGTCACATGGCTGCCGATGGGGAAGGCTCAGGAAGAACCTGCCCAGGCTGCTGCCGCGAAGAAGAGTGAACCGAAGGCCACAGAGAAACCACTAAGTGATCCCCCGGAACGAAATGAAGGGGGAGCCGCTCCTGAGCAGGCATCACTGTTTTGAGCATAAACGAAAAGAAGACCGGGAAAAAATTTTTCCGGTCTTCCTTATTCGATCCTTTTCTGATTTAGCTGTTTCCATCAATAGAAATAGCTCAGCAGAAAGGGCAGGTTCCTTTCCACCAGCATGACAACGAGATAGTCCGGGGTTTCCGCATCCAGGTCGATCAGGCTGAGGTCTCCATAAGTCACGAAAAGGACATCTTTGATGTCGTGCAGGGCTGCCCGGACATAATATTCGGAGAATGAATCTCCGATGATCATCAGCTTCTTTTGGCTGACGCTATCCACCGCATCGCTGGTATAGCGTTGTATATGGCCATAATTGATGGTCTGTGTTTTATAAGTTTCCACTCCGTCTGTGTAATCGATCCGGACTGCATTTCCCTCTGGCATCAGTTCGGAAAGTCCCAGCATCCCTGCCAGGTCTTTCCCTTCATTGTCGTAGCGGTGAAAGGATGGCGTGCCGCTCTCGACCGGTTCACCGGTGAAAGCGGATTTGATCAATTTCGCCGCTGTCCAGCCGCCAAGGTCGTTCCAATGGGTGTCTGTGTTGTAATATACCGGGAGCGACTCGGCATAGTTCTGAAGCTGCTCTTTGGGGTAAAGAACGGGAAACGATACCTGTTCTTCTTCAAGATAAGCGGCGAGCTGGTCTCCCCGGCTTTCAGTTGATATTCTGCGGATCCTTCCCGGCATCAGGCCCGGATATACCTGTTCCTTGTCAGGTGCGATGAAAATCATACAGCGGGCGCCCCGCTTCTCCATGATTTCAAAAAAGGTGTTCAGATTATCTTTGATTGTCCTGAGTTCCTCGTCCGTGAAGCGGGTGAGCCCTTTATAATTTTCAACGGTTTTCCGGTAAAAAAGAACATCGTCTTTCCCGCGGATCACGTCTGACTGGGTAAAATCCAACCCGGAATGGAGCTGAAAGCCACGGAACAATTCGATGAACTGAGTCTTGAAGGGAAGGGTGTCGGAGAGATATTCCTCAAAACGTTTGGGCCAGGTGGAAAAATTTTGGTTGTTCATTTCCGGGAAATCACTCTCAGCCTTGTTTTCCGTGTTCTTATAACCGATCTGCTCACGAAACAGGCTGAACACCGGAAGGGGAGCAAAGGTCAGAAGTATGAAAAAGAGCAGAAAGATCAAATCATGTTTTTTCATAGGCTTTCCTAAAACCTGAAGTAGATGAACGGGTTGTGCGCGGCATTGGCGAGCATCACGATGGAGAGAAACAGCAGGATCACAGCGAGCAGGCTGCTGAGCGCTTCAGCGGCAGTCTCATTTTTTCTCTGTAGTTTTATTTGAATTTTGGACCCGAAACCAAGCGAAAGCAGCAGGCTGATAACGAAAACTGCCAGTGTCAGCGGATCGACGATTTCGCTGAAGTTCCAGAATCCCGCGGCAGAAAAATCAACCATCTGACGTAGTTGGGCTCCTGCCATGGCTAAATCATCGGCCCGGAAGAAAACCCACCCGATGCAGACGACGAGCATGGTAAAAAGGTGATCGATGATGCGGCTTTTGCCTTTTTTTGACGGGAAAAGCCTCTCGAGGATCAGGAAGAAACCGTGATAAAGTCCCCAAATGACGAAATTCCACTGTGCTCCGTGCCAGAGTCCGGTGGCAAAAAAGACAATGATCAGGTTGAGATATGTCCGGGCGGTCCCTTTCCGGTTCCCTCCCAGCGGGATATAGAGGTAGTCCCTGAACCAGGTCGAAAGGGAAATGTGCCAGCGCCGCCAGAATTCACGGATGGAAGTCGAAATATAGGGCAGTTCAAAGTTTTCCCGGAAGTGAAAACCGAGTGTTTCTGCAAGACCGATCGCCATATCCGAGTAGCCGGAAAAGTCGAAATAAATTTGAAGCGTATAGAAAATGGCAGCGGTCCAACAGAGGAGCCAGGATAAATCTTGGATCGGGTGGCTAAGGATTTCGTCAACCGTGTATCCCAGGGTATTCGCGAGGAGTACCTTTTTTGCCAGCCCAAAACAAAATCGCCGCAGTCCCGGAATTGCCTGTGATACGCTGAGCGAGCGGGAGCGTAGTGAAGCGGCAATATCTTTATATTTGACGATCGGTCCGGCGACCAGCTGAGGAAAGAATGAAATATACAGCGCCAGGTCGATCCAGGAGCGCTGTACTTCGATCGTCCCGCGGTACAGGTCAACGAGATAGGAAATCGACTGAAAGGTATAAAACGAGATACCGATCGGAAGCGCGATCCTCCGCAGTGGGATCAGCTCCGCGTGGAACAGTCCGTTGATATTTCCTGCGCAGAAATTATAATATTTGAAATAGCCGAGCATCAGGAGATTGGCCGTGACCGTAAGGCCTGTCAGCAATTTTCTTGATGGCCGCTCCTGAATTTTGCTCATCAGCAGTCCGCTGCAATAATTCAGGGTGATGGAAAAAAGCAGCAGAACGATATATTTTGGCTCGCCCCAGGCATAAAACAACAGGCTCATGGCCAGCAGGAAAAGGTTGCCGCCTATTTTTTTCGTGAGGAAAGCTCCGACCAGGACGATCGGTAGAAAGATCCAGAGAAAAATGAAAGAACTAAAGACCATACCTCTTCTATCTTATCATCATTTGTGGATTTTTCGCCTTTCTGCTGCGAAATGCAGTGCATTAAAGAAGAAAAATGCCGGAAGTTTTGATCCGGCATTTTTCCACGAAATCATTTTATTCCGGAAATATTATTTATTTTCCGCTGTGTTGGAAAGGGAAAAGGCGCCTTCCTCCTGCTCGGAACTCTGTTCCGGCTGGTTTTCGGCCTGAACTTGAGCTTCCCCTTCGGAGGTTTCTCCGCGTTCCATTTCAGCATCGTTATTGAGCGTGTAGGCAACATTTTCCTGTTCGGTATTGCTGATGGTCAGCGCTTCTTCCTGCTCGGTGTTGACGATGGAAAGGAGGTCGTCCTCTTCCGCTTCAGCGTTCTCTTCACCGTCAGGAAGGATGTGGAAGGTAGGGATATCGGAATTTTCGGTGTCGATCACGATAGGCATAAAGACCGGTTCCATCGGAACCAGCGGCAGCCAGATTTCCGGATAGGATTCTACCTGATGCTTCGCAACAACACCATCATACCATTCCTGATATACCGCACTTTGTGCGCTTTCCAGGGCGTCGTCTTCCAGCGGGCGCATTTCTTTCCCGTCGGAGGCAATGATGTGCCAGCCAAAGCTTGTCTTCACGGGTTCGCTGATCTCACCGGGCTCCAGGGCAAAGGCTGCATCTTCAAATTCAGAGACCATGACATCATGGCCAAACCAGCCAAGGCTTCCGCCGTTATCCTTATTTCCGGTGTCCAGGGAATATTCGGCAGCCAGTGCGTCCCAATCTTCTCCGGCATCCAGTTTGGACAGAATATCTTTGGCAGTTTCTTCTTCTTCAACCAGGATGTGACGGGCATTGACCATTTCATCTTCAAAAACACGGCCTTCAAGGATCTTGTCGATCACGGCATTTTCCAGCATGCTGTGATAAATGGTATCGTAAAAGAAGTCGTAAGTGATGTTTCCATCGAAAGCCATGTCAAGATTCATGTCCATGTAAGCATGGAAATCAGCATCGTAGTCTTCATCAAAGCCTTCATCAGCCATGAGGTTGAACGAATCCAGACCCAGGGAAGACTCTGCCTGAGCGGTGTCTTCTTCATAACCAAAGGTCTGTTTCATTTGTGTTGTGACTTCTTTGCTGCTGACCTGAATGCCCATGGCTTCAGCTTCTTCTTCCAACATCTTGAGATAGGTGAGCATTTGAATTGTGGATTCACCCAACTCCTGTCTGCCGCCTTCACCGAGATAGTTTTCGTAATATGCGTTGACATCATCAAGAGAAAGTCCGAACATGGAGTAATACTGAGCGTACTGGTTATAGGTAGCAAGGATCTGGTAGCGGTTATAGGTTGCCATGTTCACGAAATCATCGGCATAAATGGGTGTTTCTCCATCAACCATGGCGACGATAACCTCTTTTGGGGCTGATTCTTCTTTCTGTTCCGGCGCAGCTGATTCGAGAACTTCAGCTTCTGCTTCAGCAGCGGGAATGACTTCTGTTAATACCGACTCTTCGGTCTCGGTTGTTTCTTCGGCAGCGGGTTCTGCTTCCGTAGGTTCTTCAGCCGGGATTTCGGTCTCGGCTGCTTCTTTGGCAGTGGGCTCTGCTTTCACAGGTTCTTCAGCCGGGGTTTCGGTCTCGGCTGTTTCTTCAGCTGCAGGTTCTGCTTTCGCAGGTTCTTCAGCCAGAGTTTCGGTCTCGGTTGTTTCTTCGGCAGCAGGTTCTGCTTCCATGGGGTCTTCAGCCGGGGTTTCGGTCTCGGCTGTTTCTTCAGCAGCGGGCTCAGCTTCTACGGGTTCTTCAGCCGGGGTTTCGGCCTCGGCAGTTTCTTCAACGACGGGCTCAACTTCTACAGTTTCTTCAGCCGTTTCGGTCTCGGCTGTTTCTTCAGCAGCGGGCTCAGCTTCTATGGGTTCTTCAGCCGGAGTTTCGGGCTCGGCAGTTTCTTCAGCAACAAGTTCAGCTTCCACGGGTTCTTCTGCCGGGGCTGTCGTTACGGAGGGGACGAAAGCCGGAATCATCGGAACGGCGTCCATCCAGACATCGGGATTGGATTGAATATCGTGTTTTGCCCGCAGTGACATTGTCCATTCATCATAGGCGGCGTTTTGAGCATTTTGTAAAGCGGAACCGCTCAGCGGACGGACTTCCTTGCCGTCACTGGCAATGATGTGATAACCAAAGCTGGTTTGTACCGGTTCACTGATCTCGCCCGGTTCCAGACCAAAGGCTGCTTCTTCGAATTCCGCAACCATTTCACCGCGGCCGAACCAACCAAGATCACCGCTGTTGTCTTTGTTGGATGTGTCAAGAGAATGTTCACTGGCAAGTGCAGCCCAATCTTCACCGGCATCCAATTTGGCAAGGATCTCTTTCGCCGTTTCTTCATCCTCGACGAGAATATGACGGGCACTGACCATCTCGGCTTCAAAGACACGATCTTCCAGTTCCTGTTCAAACAGTTTGTTATCAGTCAGAATGTTTTTCGCATAATTTTTGAGATAGTCAAAGGAAACCGCACTGCCGTAAGCACTGTCCAGAATGGTCTGGGCGTAGCTGCGGAAGATGCTGTTTTTGTCTTCTTCGCTGTCGGTGGCGTTCAGTGTGACATTGAAGGAGTCCATACCGGCAAGACCTTCCTCTTCGGGTTCGGGATCTTCGTAACCGAACATGGTCTTGAGCTGACCGTAAACTTCATCTTCAGTGATTTCCAAACCGGCTTCTTTGGCTTCCATTTCCAGAACTTTGTCATAAGTCAGCTGGTCGATAACTTCAGAACCGAGTCTTTCCTTGCCGTCTTCGCCAAGGATCCCGACCATCTGTTCATCCAGAGAATCCAGCGGCAGACCGTACATGCTGTACATCTGAGCATATTGGTTGTACATGTTCAGGTACTGGTAGCGATTGAAGGTGACAGCCTGAATGAAGGTTTCGAGTGATATCGGTTCTCCGTCAACAGTGGCGGCGATGGAGTCGGCAGCTATGGTTTCCGTTTGTACCTCAGTCACTTCAGCCACAGGAGCTTCCGCTTCTTCAGCGGGCTGTTCTGCGGTTTCCTCGGTCGTCTCAGCCACAGGCGCTTCCGTTTCTTCAGCGGGCTGTTCAGCGGTTTCTTCAGTTGCTTCAACCACAGACGCTTCCGTTTCTTCAGCGGGCTGTTCAGCGGTTTCTTCGGTCGCTTCAGCCACAGGAGCCTCCGCTTCTTCAGCGGGCTGTTCGGCAATTTCTTCGGTCGTCTCAGCCACAGACGCTTCCGTTTCTTCAGCGGGCTGTTCGGCGGTTTCTTCGGTCACTTCAACCACAGACGTTTCTGCTTCTTCCGTGGACTGTTCGGCGGTTTCTTCGGTCACTTCAGCCACAGGTGCTTCTGCTTCTTCAGCGGTAGGCTCTGCCGGTACCGCGGTAGGCTCTGCGGCTGTCGGTGCGACGGTAGCAGTCGGTGCGACGCTCTGACCGCCGCAGCCTGCCATAACGGCAGCCAGTATCAGGCATAAAATAAAATAAACGGGGCTTTTCTTAAATGACATAATAATTACCTCTCTTCCTTGTTAATTCCCTAATTATCCAATTTTACCGTTGATTTGGTATTTGCCTCAAAAAGGAAGACAATTTATGAGGTTTTATTGAATAATCTGTTGTGTGACTTTTCCTTTATCATCCGCTTGATTTCATGTAAAATGATAAATAGAGAATAAGCTGATGATGAACACGGCCGGGATATGTTTTTCATGTTTTCAACACACAGGCGGATTGAATCCCTGTCCGCACTGTGGGGCTGATGCTGCCCATATCCAGGTCAGCCCCCAGCATATAGCTCCGGGTACCGTCTTGAACCAGAATTATCTGATCGGGAAAGCCCTGGGCCAGGGCGGTTTCGGTATCACTTATATCGGCTGGGACCTGAACGCCTGGCGCATCGTGGCTGTCAAAGAATATTATCCTTCCGGTCTCGTGACCCGTGAGCGGGGGCTTTATGTCGCGCCTGTGGATGAGGATGCCCGTATCAAGCTGAAAAAAGGCGTAAACCAGTTTTTCAAGGAAGCGCTGATCCTCGGAAACTTCAATTCTCATCCCAACATCGTCAATGTCCTGCACTTTTTCCGCCAGAATAACACGGCCTATATTGTGATGGAATATATCAACGGGAAATCCCTGAAAGATTATCTTCAGGCCAGGGGCGGCAGCATCTCATTTACGGAAACGATGCAGATCCTTTGTCCCATCATGCTGGCTTTGGATGACCTGCATCACACCGGGCTGCTGCACAGGGATATCTCTCCGGATAATATTTACCTGACGGTCGATGGACATGCAAAGCTGCTCGACTTCGGTGCGGCACGTTTCAGCATCGGTGAAGAGACGCAGAATGCGGCTTCGGTGATTAAACCGGGCTATGCTCCTCTGGAACAATATTCCGGCAGCGGGATCGAGCAGGGATCCTGGACAGATGTTTATGCCATGGGCGCCACTTTTTACCGGGCGCTGACCGGGAAAGTTCCGACAGCCGCTGCGGACCGTGCCATGGGACGGGCGCTGCAAACTCCGAGAGAACTGGGAGTGAACATTCCGGAGCCTGCGGATAAGGCGATCATGCATGCCATGAACATGAAACCGGAGGAGCGTTACGTTTCAATGCGCCTTTTTGAGCAGGATATCGAACACGCCGCCTCTGATGAAAAGAAAGCGACTGTTTATTCCGATCAGCAACCGCAGTTTCCTTCTTACCCGGTGTGGAATCCTCCGGTTTGGCAGGCGGCGCCGCAAAATATAGCCTTTCCTCAGGCTTACTCCTATCCGAATTCGTTTCTCAATCAGGGTTCTCAATCACCGGTCTCGCAGCAAATGTCCAACGCCGCATGGTATGAACCGCTGCCGGCAGCTGCGGAACCACCGCAGGAACCGGGTTTTTTTGAGTGGACTGTGAGGCATTTCAGAAAAAAACTGCGCAGATTTCTGAAGAAATTCCGAAAATAAAATATCAGAAGATCAAAACAGTTCTGTCGGCTCTCATTCTGCTAACAGAACTGTTCCCTTTAGAGCTTCATATATTCAATTATCCAAGCAATTTCAGCATCAGGTTTTGTAAACGTTCCAGCATGGCGACCTGGTCCGGCGCTTCTCCGTCCATGATGAGGGCGTCATCGTAGATTTGTGCGATGATCTGGGAACGGAGTTCTTCATCGTCGCAGTCAGCGACCTTTTTGATCAAGGCATGATCCGGGTTCAGTTCCAGCACCTTCTTTGGAGCGGTGTATTCCTGCTGCATGGCTTTATAGATACGCTGCATCTCCTGCGGGATCGCTCCTTCGGATTCGACCAGACGAGCCGGTGAGGAGACCAGCCGGTCGGTGGTGCGGACATCCGACACCTGATCGCCGAGAGCTGTTTTGAAGAGTTCGGTCAGCGCTTTGTTTTCCGTTGTTTCTTCTTTCTTTTCGTCAGTATTCTTCTCTTTATCCTCACCGTCTTCCGGTTTCGGTTCTTCTTTTGATTCCCCTTCTGAAGCTGCGTTCACGATTTCGCAGTCCTGATACTTTTGCAGCGCGGTCATCACGAAGGGATCATAGACCTTGTCGAGAAGCAGCACATCAATGCCTTCTTTGCGAAGTTTTTCCGTGTGCGGGCTGTTGCGCAGGGTCTCAAGATTGTCGCCAAGGACATAATAAATCTTTTTCTGTTCGGGTTTCATCTCCTGGAAATAATCAGAGAGAGAACGCCATTCGGTCCCGTGGTTCATGGTGCGGAAGCGCAGCAGCGGTGTCAGGCTGTCTTTGGCATCCGGTTCGGTGATGATGCCTTCACAGATGAAGTCACCGAATGCTTTCCAGAATTTCGCATATTCTTCCGGTGCGTCTGTGCCCCACTTCTTGAGCATGTCCGTGACTTTTCCGGTGAGGATTTTTTTCAGCGTCAGGATCACCCGGTTCGCCTGCATGGTCTCACGGGAGACATTCAGCGGGATATCTTCCGAGTCGATCACACCCTGAATAAAGCGGTAGTAACGCGGCAGCAGGTCGGTGCAGTAATCCTGGATCAGGACCTTGCGGGCATAAAGCTGCAGGCCGTCTTCGCGGCGCAGGGAGAACATGTTCCGTTCCGGGGTCGCAGGGACAAAGAGCAGGGCATACATCTGAACCGGTGCGTCAATGGAAAGGTGCAGGCGCTTGAGCGGTTCATTGAAATCCATGGTGAAGTTTTGGTAGAAGGTTTTGTAGTCTTCATCCTTCAGTTCAGAGGCGGACGAACGCCAGATGACAGTGGTGGCGTTGATCTGTTCCGTCTCTTCATTCAGATAGATCGGGTACGGAATGTAATTGCTGTGTTTGCGGATGATCTCCCGGATCTTGTAATCATCGGCATATTCTTCGGCATCCTCTTTGAGCTTGATCACGATGTCTGTCCCGCGGCCGCTCTTTTCAGCCGGACCGACAGTGAATGTGCCGGCGCCGTCAGAATGCCAGACTGCGGCAGGTTCATCCTTTTTGTATGAACGCGAGATGACATCAATGCTTTGTGCGACCATGAAAGCTGCATAGAAACCGACGCCGAATTGGCCGATGAGGTCGGTGATGGATTTTGCGCCGTCTTTGCCTGCGTTCTCCAGCAGAGCTTTCGCGCCGGAATGAGCGATAGTGCCGAGATATTCCTTCAGTTCGTCTGCGGTCATGCCGATGCCGTTGTCGCTGACGGTCAGTGTTTTCTCATCCTTGTTTACTTTTACGCGGATCTCCGGCGTGACATCGGCATCCAGCACATCATGTTCAGTGAGCATGGTGAAGTTCATTTTGGTGATCGCGTCAGAGGCATTGGAGATCAGTTCCCGCAGGAAGACATCCTTGTCTGAGTAGATCGAGTTGATCAGGATGTCCAGCAGCTGCTGGGTTTCCGCCTTGAAGGCGATCGGTTTTGTTTTCTTGATGTTTTCAGCCATTTTCTTCTCCTGAAAGTAACGGAATAACTCCGATTTTTTCTATATATTTAATTATAGTTTTTTTCGTCTTTTTTCAATGGATTCTAACAAAACGCTAATACAAAGTGTGAAGTGTGCGCAGCGATTTCCTGATTTTTGCGGAAAAACGGTATAATAGCTCTGTTATGGAAAAGAAAACCGGCAAAATAAAAGCCTATACGGAAATGCTGATCATCGCAGCGATCGTTTTTGTTTTAGACCAGGCGTCGAAATTCTGGATACGGACTCACCTGGTGCTGCGGGAGACGATCACACCGATCCCCGCCATCGGCAGCTGGTTCCGGATCATTCACTGGAAAAACACCGGGGTCGCTTTTGGGTTGTTTCAGGGGAGCGGCTGGGTCCTGACTGTCGTCGGGATCATTGTTGTCATCGGCATCATCATCTATTCATCCCAGATCACGGAGGGGCCGGCATTCTGGAGAGTCGCGCTGGGACTGGAGCTGGGCGGAGCCTTAGGGAACCTCGCTGACCGTCTCAATCCGGCGCTTGGTTATGTGGTGGATTTTATCTGGATCGGGAATTTCCCGGTTTTCAACCTGGCGGATTCCGCAATTGTGATCGGAGCTTTTGTTTTGGTGATCGGAATGTGGAGACAGGAAAGAGAAAACCAGGAACCCAAGCCGGAAGAAACGGAAGTGAGGAAAGATGAGTGAAGAAATATTGACACTGGAATTTGATGAAAATGAACCGGTTCGGCTGGATCATTACCTCACGGAAGAATTGACGGATTATTCACGTTCCCGGCTTCAGAGCTTTATCAAAGACGGTCGGGTACGCATAGATGGAGAACCGGCAAAAAAATATGGTCAAATGCTTGTCCCCGGTCAGATGATAACTGTGCTGATCCCCGAAGACAAGGCTTCCGGTCTGATCCCTGAAAATATCCCGCTGGACATAATCTATGAGGACGAACAGAGCATCGTGATCAACAAACCGGCCGGGATGGTGGTACACCCGGCTGCCGGGCATGAGACCGGTACATTGGTGAACGCGGTCCTGGCCCATTGTGATGACTTGAAAGGTTTCGGCGGTGAGATACGTCCCGGTGTGGTCCATCGTCTTGATCGGGATACATCCGGCATCATTGTGATGGCCAAGAATGAAAAAGCCCACATCTTTCTGCAGCAGCAGTTTAAGGATCGCACGATCAACAAACGCTACCTGGCACTGGTGGATGGTGCGCCCCCGACAGCGGCCGGACGGGTGGAAGCGCCTATCGGACGGGACCCGATCCGGCGGCAGCAGATGGCTATTCTGACACCGGACAAAGGCCGGGAAGCGGTCACGGAGTATCGGACCGTGAAGAGCTTCTCAAAACATACGCTGATTGAAGCACATCCACTGACCGGACGTACCCATCAGATCCGCGTGCACATGGCATTTCTGAAATGCCCGATCGTTGGGGATGTCCTTTATGGGCGGCGCAAGCAGAGTATCGCTTTGGGCCGTCATTTTCTGCATGCATACAAGCTCACGATTTTGCTACCGGGACATGAGGAACCGATGACTTTTGAGGCTCCGCTGCCGGAAGAATTGAACAGCGTTCTCGAAGAGCTCAGCTGAAGATCAGTTTGTGTGGACTCAGTATTGAAAGAATCTGTTTTTCCTGCTGATAATCCAAAACCGCGGCTGTTTCGGCCGCGGTTTGGAAGATAGGAAAACTCAAGAGAAATATGAAGAAAGTTTATTCGTTGCTGTTTTGGTTATCGGAACCCTCCGAATTGTTATAATCCAATGCTTTGATGCCGTTCCGAACCTGAGCTATGGAGCGCTCCATTTCAATTTCCAGCTTTTTCAGGCTCTCCAGTGCATATTTATCGGCCTCCTGTTTGATCACTTCCGCTTCTGTTTGTGCCTGGGAAATGATCTGCTTTGCCCGATTCTGAGCTTCGATCGAAATCTCATGAGAGGAAATCAGCTGCTCCCGTTTCTCGTTGGCAATTTCGATCATGCGGTCATGTTCATCCTTGGCCTGGGCCAGAATCCGGTCACGCTGGGCAAGGATCTGCTGAGCGCGCTTGATTTCTTCCGGGATGGAGATGCGCATTTGATCGATGAGGTCGATCATCTGGTCTTCGTTAATGACAACGTTGTGAGTAAATGGCAGCGAACGTCCCTGACTGAAAAGCTCCTCAAGCTTGTTCACAAGATTCAGAATATCCATTTTCTCCCTCCACAACAATTGTCAATTTATCTCTATATGTTGCAATATGTGTGCCAACGAAGATTGAAAATTAATGAATTTTTTAAACTGATTTTGAATACAGGCAGGTATTGTCTGAACAGTGACGTTTATTCAAAAATTGACCGGTATTTGGGAACGGGGCAGGTGAGCAGTATTCTCCTGGAAAAAGACGGAGAATCACTGCAGATCCTCAGCACGATCACGGTCATATCCTGTTTTGGTTTGTAGCCGTCAAGCGTGATGGAACGCTTCAGAAAGAAATCTGCCATCAAATCTGCCGAGAGCTCTGCGCTTTCTTCAATGGTGCTGAGGAGCAGGTCTTCCACCTCATCTTCTTCGAGCGTGTTTTTCCCCGCGTTCAAAGCGCCTTCCGAAAGCATCAGGATCGTGGTGCCGGGCTCCATAGGGAGTTCTGTGATAGAGGGGTGCATGTTTTTGGAGGAGCCGATTTTTTCGGCGGGTGAGTGCCACGAATCGAGGACGCCGCGCTGGTAAAAGTAAACGGGAAAATCCGCGCAGCGGCTCACAACGATGGTCCTGGATTCAAAATCAGTGGAGATCATGCACAGGTCACCGCAGATGTGCCCGGTATGTTCGCGGTAGATCTGGTCGGATACACTTTTCAGCGCAGTGCTGTCACGGAAGTTTTCAGCAACCTTTTCCAGCACGCGGTTCACGATGATGGAGGAAATGGTCTTGTTGGGCTGGTCATTGCGCTTCCCGTTGCAATAGATGATGGATTCACCGCCGGAGGGCCGTTCAATGATCTCCGTGGTCTCATCATTGTCAGGGTTGTTGATCCGTCCCTGTTTTGCAACGCCAAGTTCAATAATCATGCCGGAAATTATATCAAAAAAACTGTCAATAATGAAACAATACAGTATGATTATGCCTGATTTTGTTATAATCTTTTCGGTATTTTTACTGTAAAGAAAATCTTTGAATAAAAGAGAAACTGATATAATTGAGTTGAAATAAGCGCAGAGAGGTTTTAGATGAAAAAAACGATTCGGGTGAGTGTTTGTTGTCTTGCTTCGATACTCATCGGATATTTACTGCTGGTGATTGTTTACACAATACCGACGGCCCGCATTTTTGAGCATGTCAAGCCCTACAAAGGGTACATTACAAAAATGGTCAGCCCCCACCTGATCGATTCCTACCAAATCAGCAAATTAGATACCTATGCGGAATCGATCATGCTTCAGGAAGCTCTCATTTCCGCGAATGAGACAAATCAGTCTGCCTCGAAAGCAGCTTTGTCGAACTATTATTACCAAAACGCCCCATCGCCGCGTGATTCGATCATAAAAATTATTGATGGTGAGGAACTTGAAAAGGTCTCGTACGGTCGTTATTGGCATGGATATCTGGTTACGCTGAAGTCCTTTTTGTTCTTTCTGACCTATCCGCAAATTCAGTGGGTCAACATGTTTGTACAGTTGTTTTTGCTGATGCTGGCTTGTGTGCAGATGGGGAAAAGGAAAATGGACGTTTATCTGTTCCCGACCGCGGTAGTTTTTTTCTGGATCCAGGCTCCATATCTTTCGCTGAACCTGCAGTTTTCTACGATTCTTTTTGTTCTTTTGGCACAGTTAAATGTCATTCTTTTTGTCGAAGATGGCAGAAAAACGAACAGTTTCTATGACTTTTTCTTTTTGTTCAGCGGCATTATTGTGGCTTATCTTGACTTTTTGACCTACCCTCTTGTGACATTGGGTGTTCCGCTGGTTTTCTGGCTGGTGTTTCACAGGAATACCGGGGTATGGACTGCGATAAAAACGCTTGTGCGTTTTTCTGTTTATTGGGTATTGGGATACGCTGTCATGTGGTCCGGAAAATGGGTGCTTGACTATTTCCTGAATTCCCGGGAAATTGTTGAGGATGTTCTGTTTCAAATTCAGACACGGCTTGGCGTCACCGGTGGCTTGACAGCGATTTCTCCTGCGTTGGTGTTCAGCACTGTCCTGAACAGACCTACGAAGACCCTGCCTGCGATCATTTGTGCGGGTGTTTGTTTTTATCTTGGCTGGCTCGCTGTGAGAACGGGTTTTACATTTACGCTGAAAAGGCTGTCAGCCTGCCCGCCCTATCTGTTTGTGGCTCTTTATCCGTTTATCTGGATGAGCGTAATGAAAAATCACTGTCTGGAACATAATTATTTCGTGTACAGAATTTTGGCGGTTACCTGGTTTGCGCTCATAACGATGTTCACTGTGTTCCTGAAAGATCCCGGGGATAAAGAATCATGTACTTTATGATGTTCGTCATATAAAAAATGGAGTTATTTTTGATTAAAGGTGATAAGTATTCTTCTTTAATTTCAAAATCGGTGCTAAAATTGAAAAGTATGTAGAAAGGGATAAATGGGAATCCCTGTTTATCCAAAAAGATAAATTTAGAGGAGTCAAACGTGAACAAAGAAGCTTTAAACGGTCTTTTCCGACCGAAGGGCGTTGCAGTTATCGGCGCTTCCAACAAAGCCGGTAAAATTGGTTATTCTGTAGTTGAAGCATTGAAAAACGGCCAGTATGAGGGCGAAATCTTCCCGATCAACCCGAAGGAACCCGAAATCCAGGGACTGAAGGCCTATACCAGCGTCCTTGAGCTCAAGGGCAAGATCGATCTGGCAGTTGTTACCGTTCCCGCTCACCTCGTTCCTGGCGCTCTTGAACAGTGCGGTGAAGCCGGCGTGAAGGGTGTTTCTGTCATTACCTCCGGTTTCGGTGAAGTCGGTGACCATGACACTGAAAACAAACTGGTTGAAACCTGCCGCAAATACGGCATGCGCCTGCTCGGTCCGAACATCATCGGTTCTCTGTCAAACTCCGATAAATTGAACGCATCCTTTGCCCCGGTCCTTCCGCTCCCCGGCAACGGTGCCCTGATCTCTCAGTCCGGCGCTCTGCTGATCGCTCTGGATGCCGGCACCTACCTGCGCGGTGTGGGCTTCGATAAACTGTTCTCCCTCGGCAACATGGCTGATGTCGACTTTGCTGACATCATCGAATGGCTGGAAGACGATCCGGCTACCCGCTGCACAGCCCTTTACATTGAAGGTCTGAAGGACGGCCGCCGCTTCATGGAAGTCTGCAAGAACTCCAAGAAACCGGTTATCGCGCTGAAGTCCGGTGTTTCCGCTCACGGTGCAGCTGCTGCCGCTTCCCATACCGGTTCCCTTGCCGGTGCCGCAAAAGTTTACGGTTCCGCATTTGAACAGGCCGGTGTGATCCAGGCTACCGATCTGGATAACCTCTTCGATGTCACCCAGGCGTTTGAACTGCAGCCTCCGATGGAAGGCGACAATCTCGTGATCGTCACCAACGGCGGCGGTGTCGGTGTTTTGGCGACTGACTCTGCTGAAAAGTTCGGTGTTCCGCTCCAGTTCCTGCCCAAGGAAATGCAGGAAGAAATGAAGCACTACATGCCGGAATTCGGTTCCGCGAAGAACCCGGTCGATATCACCGGCGGTGCCGGCCTCGAAGGCTACAAGAAGTGCATCGCCTTCGGTCTGCAGCATCAGTGGACTGACGGTATGGCCGTTCTTTACTGCGAAACCGCTGTGACCAACCCGCAGGAAATCGCTGAAGGCATTTACGGCGCGATCGAAGAAGCCGGTGAAGAGGTCCTGGCTCACAAACCGATCGTCGTTTCCTTCGTCGGCGGCGAACGCTGCGCGACAGCCATGCGCTGGCTTTCCGATCACGGCATTCCGGCTTATGACGACCCGGCCCGCGCCATCAGCGCCATTGCCGCCCTGCGTCAGTATGCCCGCCTGCAGGCCGCCAAAGCTGCTGACAGCGCTGAAACCTATGAAGTTGACCGCGAAAAGGCCCTCTCCATCATCAACGCTGCCCGCGCCGATGGCCGTGACGCTCTGACCGAAGTCGAAGCCAAGCAGGTCTTCCAGGCTTACGGTCTGGATGCCACCACCACGCTCCTGGCCCGCACCGAAGATGAAGCTGTTGAACTGGCTCACCAGGCCGGCTATCCTGTCGTGATGAAGATCGTCTCCCCCGACATCCTCCACAAATCCGATGCCGGCGGTGTGAAAGTCAACGTCAAGGACGAGGAAATGGTCCGCGAATGGTTCCGCAAGATCATGGAAAATGCGAAGAACTACAAGGCTGATGCCAATATCCACGGTATCGCCATCCAGGAAATGGCTCCGCTGGGTACCGAAATCATCCTCGGTTCCATCAATGACGCTGCCTTCGGTCCGACCGTCATGTTCGGTCTGGGTGGTATCTTCGTCGAAGTTCTGAAGGACGTCACCTTCCGCGTCGCCCCGGTCTCCAAGGCTCAGGGTATGAAGATGCAGGAAGAGATCCGCGCTGCGAAGATCCTTGCCGGTGCCCGTGGTGAAGCTCCGCGCGACCGCGAAGCCATGGCTGAAACCATCGCGAAATACTCCCAGATGATCTGGGACCTGCGCGACGAGGTCAAGGAATCCGACGCCAACCCGGTCATGCTCTACGAACAGGGCAAGGGCCTGAAGGTCGTCGATGCCCGCATCATCCTGAAGAAGAAATAAGATCTGCATAGTTTGACCTTTCCGGAAGGGACACTGTTCAGTGTCCCTTCTTTTTTTAGGAAAACGCTGAATAATGTAGATTTCATGGCAAATGAGTCAAAGTGACCTGTTTTC
>CAYWKZ010000049.1:0-19615 GCA_964459115.1 uncultured Leptolinea sp.
CCGCGACGGGACTTTCACCCGTTAGAATCGTGCCATGCCCGGCACACTCAAAAAAACAGACCCGGTTCGTTTGAGCCGGGTTTGTTGTTTTGATATATTAGTTGCTTTCAATTTTCGGCCGCAGCGGTCTGCTGTTGAACATTTTCGCCGGAACTGCCGCGTGACGAACGGGCTGTTTTTCCACTGCGTTCCCGTCGCTCCTGCTTTTCCGACCGCTCTGATCTCTCACGGTCTGAGCGGTCTTTCCGTTCCGGACGTCCCTTACGATCGGGTTTGCTCTGTCTTGGCACCCTTTCTTTTCTTTCCGGTTCGGCATATTTGTCACTGCCGCCTACCAGAGCTAACAAATCGTTGGAAGCAATATTTCCATCCGAGTCCTGTTCAGATTCTTCCTGAACCTTTATTTCCGGCACGGCTGTTTCCACATTGATCTGTTCTCGCTTAAACTCTCTCCTGCCGACTTCAGGTATATCAACCAGAACGGCATCCCGGAGCGGAAACACCTCGAGGACTTTTCCTTCCCCCTGTGGTGTCATCACCCGTTTATTTTTCTTTGGCAGCCGTTTCCGACATTCGACATAATGATCATTTTCAAAAACAAGGCAGCAGCGAAGCCGTCCGCACATGCCGGTGATTTCAGCTGGAGTCAGAGAAATGCCCTGCTCTTTGGCCATCTTGATTGAAATGGAACTGAATTCTGTCAGGTATCGGCAGCAACAGCGGCAGGATAGTCCGCAGGCGCCCATGCCGGGAATAGCTTTTGCAACGTCTCTCGGGCCCAATTGACGCAAATCAACCGCGTTCACACCGGAAAAGTTCCGCATGATGTCAAACTTGAGTGATTTCAGATCGACTTTCTCGTCATTATCACTGGCATAACTCACCTGAAGACGGGTCCCGTCAAAGCTGAAATCCGCATCAAGGATCTTGACTCCTTTCAGATTCAGCTCCTCAAGACGTTTTCGCGCATATGCAATGACTTCTTCTTTTCGTTGGTTGAATAATTCTTTTGCAACCAGATCTTTTGATGAAGCTGGGCGGATCACTGTTTTCAATGAATCGCTTTCATTGACATAGTCCGTCATCACCTGTACAACTTTCCCGATCTGTTTGCCGCGAATTGATTCAACAATAACATAATCGTCAATATCCAGGTCAAAACCATTCGCGTCAAAATAATATGCCTTGTTTACCGCAGCAAACCGGACACTAACAACTTTTTCATAAATCTCTGTCATTTGATCCTTCTTTTATCGGCGCTGCGACAGGGCAAACAAACCGATAATTATTCCTAATATCCCGCAAACCAAAATAACCAATCCCATCGGTACTCCGCCGGTGACATTTACACCGGTTACCGTCTGAAATGTCGGGATCTGCAGCGGAGCGGGTTCCGTGAATGTGGGAAGCCGGGTCGGTTCAATGGTGATAATAAATTGAGCCGCGAGGGTTGGGTCGATGGTGTTTGTGATGCGCGGGGTCGGCGTATTCGGAACGACCACGATCGGCAGGTCCCCCGTATAATCGACATAGGAACTGTAGACCCAGGCATAGTTGTCCGGACCGCCCATATATTCAATCAGGATCCAGCTGCCGCCTTCTGTCCGTCCTTTTCCGATAACCTGCTGATTGGCCAGCAATGTTCCTACGCGGTCATATTCTGTCCCGGGACCGGAGCGTACATTGATTTGCGGGTTTGAGTCATCATTCTTTACGCGTACAATCACACCGGGATCTGTTCCGGTCACGGTCGGGATATTCACTGTCGGTATCTGATAGAAGCCGCTGCCGACGAACGGAAGCAGCACAATACCGCACAGCATGATCATAAACACGGAAACAGTGAACTTTTTCTTCTCCACGAAAATCCCTCAAATATTTTTTTTAATTTTACTCTATTCTGTGGAGGATTCCGCATAAATCAGGCTATTTAAACATAATAAAATGGAAATTTACAATCATTTTGAAAAAGATGTTATCATTCAGGGATATACTTTAAGAAAAACGGAGGATATTTTCGTGAACAAGAATTGGATGTATTTACTCTTTACACTCTCTCTTTTATTGATCTTTGTTAGTGGTGCTTCCGCTCAGGAGACGATCACCATCGAGTCAGCTGCATTCACCGATGACCTGGAACGGGAAGTGAGTATTCCGATACCGCTGACTTCCGTGGTCACACTCGCACCTTCGCTGACCGAGACTCTGGTTTATCTTGGCGCTGAAGACCTGATCACTGCTGTTGATATCAATTCAGATTACCCGGAATCTATCAATGAGCTTCCCCGCATCACCGGCTGGGACATGTCAATCAATTATGAAGCACTGACCGCACTGGAACCGGACCTGATCCTGGCCTCAGAAATGACCTCTTTAGAAGCCATCAGCAGCATGGAAGATCTGGGCTTGAATGTATTTTGTATAAAAAATCCGGCAGATTTCCCGGAACTATTTGAATCGATTCTGTTGATCGGTGAGCTGATCGACAAAACACCGGAAGCTGAGGAATTGACAGCAAAATTGTCAGACCGGGCAGCTGAAATTGAAGCTATTGCAGCCAAAGCTGAAAGCACACCGCTGGTTTTTTATGAGATCGATGCAACAGATCCTGCCAAACCTTGGACTGCCGGGAAAGGCACTTTTATATCAAAGCTGATACAGATGGCCGGTGGTGTAAACCTGGGTGATGAGCTGGAAGGAGAGTGGATCCAAATCAGCCTGGAAGCGCTTTTGAAAGCTGATCCGCAGATCATCCTGTTGGGCGATTCCATGTACGGTTCAACCGCAGAGGCCGCCTCACAGCGCACCGGTTGGAGCGATATTTCCGCAGTAAAGGAAGGAAATCTATACGAATTTGACGACAATCTTGTCACTCGACCGGGGCCTCGGCTGGTTGAAGGATTTGAACTGATCGCTCAGATGATCCATCCGGAACTTTTTAAATAATTTATAGTGAATAATGAATAGTGAATAATGAGTATTGAACAGGAATAAGGATTAAACCAATTTCCTTATATACATAATTTGTTTTGTTATATTTCTTGAATGAGGGGAAGGATGATGAGTCCTTCCTCTGTTTCTTTTAATACGCGTACCGGAATATCGTAGACTTTTGAAAGCAGATCCTCATTCATGACTTCTTCAGGTGTCCCGACAGCTGCAAGCGTGCCTTCGTGAAGGACAGCGATCCGGTCGGCAAAACGGGCTGCAAGGTTCAGGTCATGAATGATAAAAACTGCTGCAATACCCTCTTTTCTGCATATTTCTTTCTCAAGAGAAAGCAAAGCGACCTGAAAATGAATATCGAGTGAACTGGTCGGTTCATCCAAAATCATCACGGGCGCATTTTGTGCCAGCGCCCGGGCAAGGATAACCCGCTGCTGCTCACCGCCTGAAAGGGAAGAGACATCTTTATCTCTGAATTTATCCAACCCGGTTATTGAAACAGCACGGTCGATAATTTTCCGGTCCGCTTCGCTGAGTTTCCCATACCAATTCAGATAGGGCGTTCTGCCGTGAGACACTGTCTCGAAAACTGTGTAGCCCGGCGGCAATGAGGCAGCCTGCGGCACTACAGAAATGAGACGTGCTCTTTCCCTTATATCTATTTCAGTTAGATCCTGCCCATCAAAACGAATGTCGCCGGAACGCAGCGGCAAAAGGCCAGTAATTCCTCGGATGAGTGTGGTTTTTCCCGCACCGTTTTTCCCGATCAGCGCGAGCATCTCCGAGGGGCAAATATCGAGCGTGATATTCTGCAGAATATCGGGTGCCGAACCGTAACCGATTGAAACATTCTCAAGACGCAGCATGTTCACACCTTTGCCTGATTTGACCGATTGAGGATCCAGAGAAAAAACGGCGCTCCCGTCACGGCTGTGATGACACCGACAGGGATTTCCTGCGGAGCAAGCAGGATCCGGGCGAGAATATCAGACAGCGTAAGCATCAAAGCGCCGCCAACTGCGGAAAGAGAGACGAGCCTGCGATAATCACTGCCGATCAGGATTCGCAGCAGGTGCGGGACGATGAGCCCGACAAAACCGATAACACCGGTACAGGCAATGGCGGCCGAAGTTGACAGCGTTGAAAAGATGATCAGCCTGATTCGAACTTTGCCGACCGGTATCCCCAATTGTACAGCCTGATCTTCGCCGAACTGTAAAATATTGAGCGGATAAGCATACCGAAGCTGTCCAATGATCCCAATGAGGATCAACGGAGCTGTAAACAGGATCCGGTCCCATCCGGTGATACCGCTGCCGCCAAGCATCCAGGAAAAGGAACGCTTGATTTCAAGTCCGCTGAAAAGTATCCAGACAGAACTCAGCGCAGAAGTAAACGCATTCACCGCAACACCTGCCAGCAGCAGCCCGGTAATATTCAGATAGCCGCCCATTCTTCCCAGGTTAAACACTGCAAATACAGTAATAAGAGCGAAAGAAAATGCAAATAGCGGAATCATGAAAGCGGATACTTTGCTGTATTGCCAGGGAACCGACATGGCAATGATTGCCCCCAGCCCGGCACCGGAAGATACACCGATCAGGTAAGGATCAGCCAGAGGATTGCGAAAAAGCCCCTGATAGGAAGCACCGCTGCTGCCCAAAGCAGCACCGGCGAGAATCATCATGAGTGTACGGGGAATTCGCAGCATGAAGAGGATCGTCCCGGTCGAGCGCAGTTCAGCCGGCACTTCAGCGCCTTTCAAACGGCAGCCGATAACTGCCAGCATGTCTTGTACTGAAATAGAAACACTTCCAAGCAGCACACCCAAAATTACTGCGGCGCTCAGTCCCAAAATCAAGACTATCGTGATCGTACGCGTTCTTCTCTTCATCACAAATCTGACATATTATAATAAGTTTCCGAATAAAATTATACCGTGAAATATAACAAGCAGGTCATCTTATACGAATAGAAGGAATAAACAAATGAATTATCCACAAATACCGGAAATTGATCATTCCGCCCGTAAATCAGCTGCTGAACGGCAGGATTCGCTGACCAAGCCGACGGGAGCCATGGGAAGGCTTGAAGCATTATCAATTGATATCGCCGGAATGACCGGCAGGATCGCGCCGGAATTAAAAAAACGTTCGGTCTTTCTGATGGCTGCCGACCATGGCATCACCAAAGAAGGCGTCAGCCCGTATCCTGCGGAAGTTACGCCGCAAATGGTCATGAATTTCCTGAATCACGGTGCAGCGATCAATGTGCTTACCCGTCAGGCAAAAAGTGATGTGCTGATCGTTGATGTAGGTGTGAATTACGACTTTCCCGACCTTCCGGGACTGGTCAAACGGAAAGTAGCTTACGGGACGGCAAACATGCTTCATGAACCCGCAATGACAAAAGCACAGGCGGAAGAAGCCATTCAGGTTGGGATGGATGTCCTGAACGAAGCAGCTGACAAAGGGTTGGAGCTGGCAGCTACCGGTGAAATGGGCATTGGAAACACCACCGCTTCAGCTGCGATCACCGCTCTGCTTTGCGGGAGAAAGCCGTCAGAAGTAACCGGACGCGGAACAGGGTTGGATGATGAAGGCCTCAGACGGAAAATTTCCATCATCGAGCAGGTTCTGACATCAAGGAAGCCGGACCCGGAAGACCCGATGGACATCCTATGTAAAGTCGGCGGATTGGAAATAGCCGGTATGACCGGTGTTACGATTGCCGCAGCCGCACGAAGGATCCCGCTGGTAATGGATGGTTTGATCTCAACTGCCGCGGCTGCACTAGCGGATAAACTGGTCCCCGGAGTAAGGAATTACCTGATAGCCGGTCATCTTTCACCGGAAGCCGGTCATCATTTTCTGCTTGAGAGCCTGGGAAAATATCCGCTGCTTCAGCTGGATATGCGCGTCGGAGAGGGTACCGGAGCTGCTTTGGCCTTCAACCTCATTGATGCGGCCAATAACATTTTGCGCGATATGGCAACGTTTGACTCAGCTGGGATCAGCAACCGGGACTGATCACACACATAAAAATGTCAGAAATAACATAAATCATATGACTTAAGTCAGGTATTTATGTTAAAATCAAAAAACCAAAACAAAACCCTTCTTGATTTTGAATGGTCTTGTTTCCGACCTGTAGGGAGCCGCAAAGCGGCATCTCTGTTCCACCGGCAATCGGAACTATGAGGATACGTTCTGCCGGATACTGAAAAGGAGTGTGTTGTGAAATTGCTTCAAGATCGTATCATCCGGGATGGCAAGGTTTTGCCAGGAAACATTATCAAAGTAGATGGTTTTTTGAATCACCGTGTAGACATCTCTTTGCTCAAGGAACTGGCTGAAGAATTCTACCAAACCTTTGCTGATGACAAACCAACCGTGATCCTGACAGTTGAGGCCTCCGGCATTGCCCTGGCAACGATCACAGCCGAACGTTTTGGATTACCTATGCTTTTCGCCAAGAAGGCAAAATCCGATAACATTGAAGGTGGCTTGTACAAGAGTGAAATTTTCTCATACACCTATAAAAAAGCTGTGAACCTGATCGTTTCCGCTGAGTGGCTTGGCGCCGGTGACCGTGTTTTGGTGATCGATGATTTTTTGGCAAACGGGGAAGCACTTCGTGGTGTGATCGATATCGCTCATCAGGCAAACGCGGAAGTTGTCGGTGTCGGTGTGGCTGTAGAAAAGGGCTTCCAGCCCGGCGGTCAAAAACTTCGCGATGCCGGTTACAAGCTTCATTCACTGGCTATCATTGAAAAGGCGGATGAAGACGGTATCGTGTTCCGAAAAGAATAATAAAAGTCATTTCCACAGATGGTTCGAAGTTCGGACCGTCTGATTTATTTATTTCAAATTGTTATGAATTATCCATTCTTTAGCGATTTTGATAACAAATTTAATGAAAGCATATTGTCAGACAGCCTGATTTCGAATATAATAATAGTTTGAGGAAGAAAATGGAAGAAAATAACAACCAGACTGTCAGACCTTCTGAAACATCCGATACAACCGTGACAAAAACAGATCAAAAAGGGTCCGGAGTAAACATTCCTCTGATCGCTGCGGCCGTTATTTTGGTTCTTGCAGGTTTGATCTATCTTTTCATTCGTCTCAGCCCCGAAACTACCGGGAAAATCAGGGACATCAGTCTGATCATTTATGTTCTGGAAAGTGTCGTAACAGTAACCGCTTTGGTCATTTTGATCATTCAGATAGCGAGACTGGTCAACTTTTTGAAATACGAAGTGGCGCCTATACTGAAAACGACGGATAAAACTGTCAAAAAGATTTCCGGAACTGTTTCCTTCCTCAGCGAAAATGCAGTCGAGCCTGTAGTCAATACGGCTTCCTCTGTATCAGGATTCATGAATGCAGCAAACACTGTGTTATCGTTTTTCAAAAAATAAAGTATAGACGGAGAAAAGATACCCGTCAAAAAAGGAGAGAAGAAATGTCTGAAAGAAGTGGATTTGGTTCATTTTTCGTTGGCTTTTTAGCCGGTGCAGTTGCCGGTGCTATTGCGACAGTCCTTTATGCTCCCAATTCCGGAGAAGAGACCCGCAATACACTCAAAGGAAAGACTGAAGAAATTCTCGGGAAAGCAAACGTTTCTGTTGATGATGCCTATAAGCAGGCTGAAACAGCTGCTCGTGAAGCCAGAGACCGATTTGAAACACTCGCCAACACCACCCGCCAGCGTGCTGAAGACATCACCCGTCGCGGTCAGGTGATCCTTGAAGAGCATATCGGCAATTTCAAAAAAGCTGCTGAAGCGCCGGAAGAAAAAGAAACAGAAGAGATCCTGATGCCGGATGAAGCGGCAGAAGTTAGCTCTGAGGCAGAGGAAACCGGAGAATAACTAACGAAATTTTATAAATCAGAACGTTACAAGCTGCCATATTCGGCAGCTTTTTCATTTCATCATTTCATGCTAATATAATGAGATTTATCCTGACTCTATACAAATTTGTGAAAATCAATTATAATGTATTTAGGTAGGAATTGTTATTTTGTTTTTGATGCATTGCAAATCAAAATTCAAATTAAATTCCGCTTTAATATTATTCAGTTTTTCTGAACTCATTTAATACCTTATGTAGGAGGATGGTGATGAGTAATACTACTATGTGGCTGGTCATCGGTTTGATTTGCGGTATCGCATCTCTTTGCGTTGGCCTTTATTACTTCTTCTGGGTGAAGAAGCAGGATGACGGCAATGCCCGTTCACGGGAAGTTGCCGGATGGATTCGTGATGGTGCCCGTGCTTATCTGAAAAAGCTGTATATGGCGCTGATCATTGTTGCCGGTATCATGGCGGTCATTTTGGCTGTTGTTTATTCCATCGAAGGCCAACGTGGATTCCCAACAGCTCTATGTTTCCTGTTTGGTGCTCTCTGCTCCGCGGTCGCAGGGTATCTGGGAATGGAAGTAGCTGTTTTAGCAAACGTTCGTTCAGCTGTTGCAGCCAGCAAAGATTTAAACACTGCTTTTAACGTGGCTTTTAAAGCCGGTGCAGTTATGGGTTTTGCCGTCGTCGGTGTAGCTACAATCGGCATGTGTTCAATTTACCTGATCAGCGGTGATGCGCAGCTCGTTCTGGCTTATTCCCTTGGCTGTTCTTCTCTGGCTCTGCTTGCGAAAGCCGGCGGTGGTATTTACACCAAAACCGCGGATATCGCTGCTGACCTTGTCGGTAAAGTTGAAGTCGGCATCCCGGAAGATGATCCCCGGAATCCGGCTGTTGTAGCTGATAACGTCGGTGACAATGTCGGTGATGTTGCCGGTATGGGCGCTGACATTTTCGACTCCTACGTCGCCTCTGCAGTTGCCGCTATGCTGCTTGGTGCTGCTTTCGGTACTTCCACAGATCCCGTAATTGCAGCCAATGCTCCTATGTATACAATCCTGCCGCTGATCCTCTGTGCGCTCGGTATCGTTGCTTCACTGGTCGGAGTTTATTTTGTTCGTGTCGGTGAAAACGGCAAACCGGGTAAGGCTTTGAACATGGGTACTTACATCACCTGCGGCGTTTTCGCTGTTTTGATGGCGATCATTATTCTTATCATCCCCACGATCAACAACAGTCTGATTTGGGCAATTCTTGCCGGTACGGCTGTCGGTGTGGTGATCGGGCAGACAACCGAGTTCTTCACCTCCGATGAATACAAACCGGTTCAGGTCACAGCTGAATATTCCGGTTCCGGAGCTGCCATTACGATCATTTCCGGTATGAGCTATGGTTTGATCTCCATCGTTCCGTCCATCATTGGTATTGTTGTTGCCATGTTGGTTGCCTACTTCGTTGTCGGCGGCGGCGACATGGGACTCTACGGCATTGCAATTTCCGCAGTCGGCATGCTGGCAACATCCGGTATGATCGTTTCCTCTGATGCCTACGGCCCGATCGTGGACAATGCCCGCGGAATCGCAGAAATGTCCGGTATGGATGAAGAAGTCATTGATCGCGCTGATGTTCTTGACTCCGCAGGGAACACTGCAAAAGCCATCACAAAAGGCTTTTCTATCGCTGCTGCAGCTTTGACGGTACTTGGCTTGTTTGTGGCATTTGTCAGTGAAATCAACACCGCAACTATTGTGGCATTTTCCTCTGAGGGTAACGTTGTAGGTTTTTCATTCAGTGACATTTCTCTGATGGATCCGATCGTATTGGCCGGTATTTTCCTCGGTTCCATGTGTCCTCCGCTGTTCTCAGCTTTAACCATGCTTTCCGTTACTGAAAACGCTTTCAAGATGATCGAATATATCCGGGGCGTATTCAAGAAGAACCCGAAAATTCTGGAAGGGAAAGCTACTCCGGATTACAGCGAATGTGTTTCCCTGGCTGCTGACGGCGCTTTGAAATCTCTGGTTCTGCCGGCTGTTATCGCTATCGTTTTCCCGCTTGCCGTCGGTTTTCTGCTTGGTCCTAAAGGCCTGACCGGTTTCCTGGGCGGTGCCATCATCACCGGTGTTCTGTTTGCGCTGTTCATGTCCAATGCGGGCGGTCTGTGGGATAACGCTAAGAAGTATGTTGAATCAGGTCACTTTGGCGGCAAGGGTTCCGAAGCTCACAAGGCTGCTGTCATCGGTGATACTGTCGGTGATCCATTCAAAGACACCGCCGGTCCATCTCTGAACACATTGATCACGGTCATGTCTCTGGTGGCCTCCACTTTCGCTCCTGTGATCGCCGTTTGGCATCTCTTCTAAGTTGTTCATAAAAAATTATTTAGTCCCGTGGAACATTCCGCGGGATTTTTTCGTTATAATTGCAAATACAGATGTATCTGTTCAGAACCAGGGGCAACGCACATGGTGACAGGCCTCAAGTGACGACTTCGCGACAATATGGCGCCAGTCTCCGTATACTCCTTTCTGAATCGTTACATACAGACAAAGAATTTGGAGGGATCGATGAAAAAAGAATTTCGAATCGCAGTTTTGTTCATTCTTATTATTTCAATTCTCGCAAGCGGATGCAGTAAAAATAAATCTGCGGAGGTATCTCATGATACAGGCAATTATTATGCAGAAGAATATGCATATGATGATTATTTCGCTGACCGCATGATAGAAATGGCATATGCGGCTGGAGAATCCGCCGCTTATTCCAAGACAGTTTCAGATGCTTCCACCAATTCAGCTGAAGGTCCGGAACAAAAACGCATGATTCAAAAATCCGCCAACATCAATATTCAGGTGATGGATCCGCTGGATTCGGCTGAAAAAATCACCGTGCTGACGGATCAAATGGGTGGATTTGTAGTTTCATCTTCCAACGGACAGGATTATTATAACGGAGACATCTATCTTCCCAGAGCAAATCTCACCATCCGCGTCCCTGCTGAACGACTGAACGAAATGCTGGAATTCATCGAAGGATTAACCAGTGATTCAGCAAAATATGTTTCGAACAAACGTGTATATGGTGTCGACATTACATCAGAGTATGTCGATACAAATTCACGCCTCACCAGCCTGGAAAAAACCCTGAATAAACTCTATGAAATCATGGATACGGCAGAAAATGCTGAAGAAGCGCTGGAAGTTTATAACCGCATTTCAGAGGTTGAAACGGATATCGAGGTTTATAAAGGGCAGATTAAATATATGGAAGAAAGTGTCGCACTGTCTTCCATTGACATCCAGATCAATTCGATAAAGCCTGCACCGATCCATACCGTTCAGACCTGGAGCCTGGGCGAAGTTTTCAGCGATGCATTTGAAAACCTGCTGGATATCGGAAAAACGATCATCGAATTCATTATCAATTTTATTATTGTTGTCATCCCGGTCCTGATCCTGATAGCCATTCCGATCATCCTGTTGGTTTTTATCATCAAAAAACTTATCAAAGCAGGAAAGATAAACAAAAATACAGCTGAGAATGAACCGAAAGAAGATGCGCTGACTGAAGTAAAGAAGAATTAGACAGGAACAGATTCTGAAAAGTTACTCCGGACCGTCCGCTGAGTTTCGGACGGTCTGTTTGTTTTGAAATACGGAAATATACATATTTCATCGTTACTTTCACTATATCCTGAAATAAAACATGATAAAATATTTATTAACATTTATGAGAAAAAATGCTTTTTGCCGCTGCCTGACGGTTTTACTGGTCACGATCATTTATTTTGTGAATTCTATATTACCTGTAAAAGCTGAAGACGAAGAAATTTATGCAGAATACACGATCGAGGAAGGTGACTTTCTCTCGATCGTTGCAGGTATGTTTAACACAACTGTAGATGACATCCTTTCCATCAACAATATCCCGGATGTAAATGCCATTTCAATCGGTACCCGCATTAAAATTCCTACGCTTGCCGGAGTTGAGGGATCAATTGCGACCCGTTATATCAATATTGGCGATACTCTGGATACGTTGAGCATTATGTCCGGCATGATGCCTGAGAAACTCGGTGAAATCAACACCCTTGTTTCTCCGACAGAGCTTTATATCGGCAGCCTTCTGACAACAATCAGCAATGACAGCGCAGAGTCGTTATCTGCAGTCTCTAACTATGATCCCGGTGAAAACCTTTTGATAAAAAGTGCTGAATTAGGTATGTCTCCGGTCACTCTGCAAAAAATCAACCGGGCCGAAGGAGTGTGGGATTTTGCAGATTCGCAAATTCTTTTCGGTAAAACAGCATCAAACAGCGGGAAATATGAAACACATTCCGTTGCCCCGTTTGTTGATGAAATCGAAATCAAACAGCTCCCGCTCACTCAGGGTGAGACCCATGTTGTACACATCAGGGCAAAAGAGATAGAAAACCTTTCCGGAAGCGTCGGTAATTATCCACTGCGTTTCTTTCGGGATGGTGAGTCGGATGATTGGTTTGCCATGCTCGGAATTGATGCCATGGAAACTGTCGGGCTAAGCCGTCTGAACATCTCAGGAAACAACAAAGAGCAGGAACATTTTGACCTTAACCAGCCAATCATCGTCGCTGCCGGTATTTTCACCAGTGAAGTGGTTGAAGGGGTTGACGCTTCAACATTGGAAGAGGAAAACCAGTCATTGGACACACAGACTGTTAAAAGTCTCACACAAACCTCTGACGTCCGTACCTGGGGAACAGCCATGTCCTACCCTGTCGATGAACCATATATCGTTTCCGGTTTTGGAAACCGCAGAACCTATAATAATGGTGTATTCCATAATTACCATTCCGGTGTCGATTTCGGTGTCTATACGGCAAACAACATCAACATTTATGCCGCGGCTGACGGAAAAGTTCTGTTTGCGGGTGAGCTTCCTATTCACGGGAATTTCACAGTGATAGACCATGGCTGGGGTGTTTACACTTCCTATTCTCATCAATCCCAGCTGCTGGTCTCCATCGGTCAGGAAGTGAAACGCGGAGATACGATAGGCCTGATCGGAACGACCGGCCGCTCTGTCGGTCCGCACCTTCACTGGGAAGTGATCATTAATTCTGTCTACGTGAACCCGCTTACCTGGTTAAATACACAATTCCCGTAATATTTCGAAAAGGAATTAATTTATGAACACACTGAATTGGTCTGAAATAACAATAGATGACAATGACCTTGACCTGATTTATAACCGGCTTTTGGAAAAGGAAACACCGATGACGCCGCTGCAGCTGGCAGAAGCGCTCATCGAGAGCCGCATCAAGGCATATAAAAAATCAAACGAAGCGGAAGAGAAAAAAAACGATCAGTACTATCGGCCTGTAAAAAAATACGCTGAAGGAGATGAGATTGAATTCCCGCTGATGGAAAAGGCAAAAGGGATCGTAGAATCAGTTCGTGAAGGTGTCAATCCATCCCTGGGTAAATTTTCAGTCATCACAGTTGTATTTGAAGACGGCAGCAAAAAAGAATTCGCATCTGAACTTGAAACACATAAATTAAATAAATATGATTATGAGAATCCGGACGAAAACATGCAGGATCCCCGTTATGTGATCCGAAAATTCGGTCGTCCTATCAGTAAAAAAATCGCAGCGGTTTTGGCAAAAAATGAAGACCTGGTCCGGATCGGTAGTTTCTGGTTTCCACAGGCACTGCTCACTGAGGTGAACCCGGGTTACCTGAATTTGGCTGAAGCTGTACTTGAAATGGAAGAAGGCCGTCCGCTGCATACAGAAGAAATTTTGGAACAGCTTGAATATCCGATGGACAGCAATCCGGAACTGACTGTTTTCTCGTTCAACTATGCCATGCAAAACGATCCCCGTTTCGGGGAAGTGGGTCCGGTCAATGTGGTTCTTTGGACACTGAAGGAAATGCAACCGGAAGACGTCCGCAAGACACCAATGACATTGAAATTTAACGAGAATCTGAGAGAATACGGCGAAGATGAAAACTCATCTGAATTTTCAACCGATGTAATTCAGGATGAACTTGAAGAAAACCAGCTCATTGAGCCGGTGGAATCGGTTGATTCCTTCCGTGTCTGCCTATCCTATCCCCACTGGAAAGCCGGTACGCTGCCCCTGGTCGGATCGCTGCAATCCATCTTCCCGACCGCAAATGAAACCGACAGTGTGGTTTTCAATTTCAGAGACAAAAAAACAGGTGAAACATTCATCGGCTGGGTGATTTTGTCGAAGAATTATGTCTGTGGTTTAAAACCCTGGTACCGGGAAAATAGCATTATCCCGGGAAGCATATTCAAAGTCAACCGTACTGATGACACCGGTTTGGTTGAACTGGAACTGATCCCGCCCCGCTCCTCAAAAGACTGGATCCGCACATTTAACCTGGACGACAAGAATCATTTTTCATTTGTAACGAACCAGCACAAAGTCACCACTGACTTCGATGAGCGGATGGCAATTTATGTCGAAAATTCCCCGCAGCTGGACACCTTCTGGGAATCAAATAACAGGAAGGAATCGAACATTACAAGACAGATCGAGCTGGTGTTCCGCGAACTGGCAAAAGACAATCCACAGGGAATACTCCATTTCAATGAAATTTATGCAGGAATCAACATGCTGCGCAGAATCCCACCGCATCTGCTTTATACAATTCTGCTCCATGAAGATACAATCGCACAAATCGACCGGATGTATTTCAAACTGATCGAAAAAGATGAGGATTAGAAAATGGCTGAAACAGACAAAAAACCTGCTTACATGAAATTGACGGTTGATACACCTTTATTCATTGATTTCGATTATTGGAAGTCCAAAGAAGCGAATTGGCGGACACTTTTGAGCGGATATCTGTGTGAGGAACATTACCAGCAATTCAAAGAAACGGAAGACAGTTCAGAGTTGATCGATGTTGTTGACCCTGCTACCGGAGAAGTCGAACAAAAGGATGTTCTGATTGATTACCTGTTTTCACATTGTGCCAGACAGAACGGATTTGTTCCTGAAAACGGACCGTTGACAGATTGTATTTTCCGAGTATTTCTCTCCCGGAATAACCAGCCGATGAGCTCTGCTGAATTGGGCGAATTACTCAACAAAAACGCCAACACAATTTTGAAAACTCTGACTTCCAGGAATTACCGCGGCATCAGACCAGCCTGATAAAACCTCTTCAGTAAATAAATCATTCAATCAAAACAGCTGCCGGAAATCAGATACTACAGGCAGCTGTTTTGATTTTCAATTTTCTGATGGATTACATCATCAGTTTATAAATATTTGTGCAGTCAGCTTCATCCAGTTCAACGAAACCATGAAGTTTTCCATCGCGTCCGTTACCGTAGCAGAGAGATTTAACCATTTGCGGGATATCTTCTTCTTTGGCACCTAATTCGGCAAAATTCTTCGGCATACCGATGGAAATCAGGAAGCTTCTCAATGCTTCAATACCTGCCTTGGCAGTCACTTCCGGATGAGCAAAGTCCATTTGACAGCCCCATACACGGACAGCAACCTGGGTAAAGCGCATCACATCATGATTCATCACATAGGTGAACACAGCCGGCATAGTGACAGCAAGTCCGGCGCCATGGGCACAGTCATAGGTTGCGGAAAGCTCATGCTCGATATCATGGCTGTTCCAGTCCTGGGAACGGCCGACACCGCAGGAATTGTTGTGGGCCATCATTCCCGCCCACATGATGTTGGCACGTGCATCATAATTGTTCGGATCTGCAATAACGCGCGGGCCTTCATGAACCATTGTCAGCAGCAGCGCTTCAATCATGCGGTCGGTAACTTCCACTTCTTTGGTATTGGTGAGATAACGTTCATAAAGATGAGCCATAATGTCAGTGATACCGGCTGCCGTCTGATAAGGAGGCAGTGTCTGGGTTAAAGCCGGGTTCAAAATGGAGAACTTCGGACGGATCGCGTCTCCGGTCGCTCCGCGTTTGAACATGCCTTCTTCCTTCGTGATGACGCTGTCCGGACTGCCTTCAGAACCGGCAGCCGCGATGGTAAGCACAGTCCCGACCGGAAGGGCTTCTTCGATATATTTTCCACTATAGAAATCCCAGAAGTCACCGGAATAGATCGTACCTGCGGCGATCGCTTTGGAAGAGTCAATGGTGCTGCCGCCACCGACAGCCAAAACAAAGTCAATGTTCTCCTTTCGGCAGAGTTCAATCCCCTTGTAAACCAATCCGCTGCGGGGATTCGGCTGCACACCGCCCAACTCAAAATACGGAATGTTCTCAGCTTCCAGTGAGGCTTTCACACGAGCGAGAAGTCCGGAGCGAACGACATTGCCTCCGCCATAGTGGATCAATACTTTTGACCCAGCGAAGCGTTTGACAAGACTGCCGGCCTGACTTTCAGAATCTTTTCCAAAAACGAAACAGGTTGGAGAATAAAACGTGAAATTATTCATATTGAAAGATACCCCTTCCTTATTACTGAAGTACTATAATCTATCATAACATAAAGCTTATTTCTGAGATTTATTCCTGCAAAAAGAAGAATTTATGATAAGCACTTATGTATTATAATCATTATAATAGATTTCAAAATAAAGGAGCTTTTATTATGAAAAAAGTGAACTGGGGTGTTTTGGGAACAGCGGGAATCGCAAGAGGACAGACGATTCCCGGAATGCAGCAGGCTGAAAATTGTGCATTATATGCCATTGCGGGGAGGAATCCGGATAAAGCAAAGACATATCAGGAACAATTCGGTTTTGAAAAGATTTATACCGATTATGACGAACTTCTTTCAGACCCGGAAATTCAGGCTGTTTATATTCCGCTGCCCAATACACTGCACTATGAATGGACAAAAAAGGCATTGGAGCATGGCAAGCACGTTCTATGCGAAAAGCCACTGACACCAACCGTAAATGAAGCGGAAGAATTGTTCAAAACCGCTGAAAAGCATAATGTATTTTTAATGGAGGCCTTCGCTTATCTGCACTCACCGTATATCGCCGCTGTCAAAAATGAAATCGACCAAGGCACGATCGGCGAAATACGATATATTGAATCTCAGTTTGTTACCTCAGATCATGATCTCAGCAACATTCGCATGCGCAGGGAAACAAAAGGCGGATGCCTTTATGACCTGGGATGTTATACCACAAGCATGATCCAATGGATGACCGGTCAAACTCCGGCTGAGATCAAAGCGATCGCGGCTTTTTCTCCGGAAGGGGTCGACATCCTGACAAGCGCGATTTTCACCTATCAATCCGGCATGAAAGCCTTCATGAATTGCGGAATGGTGTTAGCAACCGAGGCCGATAAAAGACTTGATCAGCTGCGTATTGAAGGGACAAAGGGTTCGATCCGTTCTACAGCTGAATTCAACGGCTGCGGAAATCTCAGTTATACGATTCTAAAAGACGGATTCTGTGAAGAAAAACAAGTGAATACTCCTCATAACTACAAATTGGAGGTGGAACAGCTGGGCCGATGCATTCTGAACGGAGAAGCCCCTCATGTTTCGAAAGCTTTTTCGATTACCAATTTGCAGACATTGGAACGAATTATTCAGGTAATATCATAAACGACTCTGCCTTCTATAGCGATCCGATTGTAACTATTCAGCAAAGAGCACACAGGGACTGGCATCATGTGCGTCACCCCGGGTTCTAAACAGATACATCCAATTTTTTAACAGAATGGCTTTTAATGTCATTCTGTTTTATAATCGCTATGGAGAGGCTAAAAATGGAATTGAAATGGCAGGTAAATGAACAAAAAGGCAGTCAGCAGTTTCAGCCGGGAAGGAACACGGTCATTGTCAAATTGGATCCGGGGCAAACTGTTTCGCAGGCAAAAGCGTCGCTGATTATTCATCCCACTCCCAAAATGTTTTTTAATGGTTTCCAATCCTGGACATACTCTCCGGAATTTACATCAAAAAACAAGATTCGTGGCACTCATGGGATCCCGGGGCCGCTTTCAAAAAAGCTGGCTCTGGATCACTTTGCAGACTATCATTTTATTCATTATCCACACCGTAAAGGTATTCTTCATGGTGTATCTTATTGCTATTTCAGAGAGGATGACCTTTATACGCTGATTGCCTCACTCAACGAGCGACCCGGATATACCCTTTTCACATATGATTGTGAAAAGAACTTTCTGGAAATTGAACGTGACTGCAAAGGGGTCTCCGTTCAAGGAGATAATTTTGCTGCGTTTGAAATATTCTATGCGCAAGGCAGCGAGAAAGAAGTTTTTAACGGATGGTTTAATTGTCTGGGAATCCATAATCATGCTCCCCATATCAAAGGTTATTCCAGCTGGTATAACTGCTACCAGAATATCAGCGAGCAGGAAATTTTCGATGATCTTGAAGGAGCGAAAAAACTCTTTGATCCGGGAGATCTTTTTCAGATCGATGATGGCTGGGAGACATTTGTCGGGGATTGGGAAGATGTGAACTCAAGAAAATTTCCGAATGGAATGCACCCTGTGGTTCAAAAAATACACGATTCCGGATTCAAAGCAGGTCTGTGGCTGGCTCCATTTGTCTGTGAAAAGAAATCACGCCTCTTCCGTGAACACCCGGATTGGCTGCTGCGATACAAAAATGAATACTGGAAAAACGGGCCAAACTGGGGCGGCTCGTATTCTCTGGACATCGATAACGAAAACTTTATCACCTGGCTCAAACGTGTTTTTGAACAAGTCTTCGAATCATGGAATTTTGATTTGGTAAAGCTTGACTTTCTATACGCAGCTGCCCCGCTCCACACAGGGGATCATGGCAGGAAAGATGACGCTCCCTTCAAAGAATCCCGGGCAGAACGTATGACACGGGCGCTGGAGTTTCTGCGAAAATGCTGCAGTGACAAATTGATTCTTGGCTGCGGAGTACCGCTGATGCCCGCCTTTGGTCTTGTTGACTACTGCCGTGTCGGATCGGATATGAGCCTGGACTGGGACGATAAATTTTTTATGCGCAGCCTTCACAGGGAAAGAGTATCTACCCGCCAATCTATTTGCAATACGATATTCCGGCGTCAGCTGAACGGACGGGCGTTCGGAAACGATCCTGATGTATTTTTCCTTCGGGATCATAATCTGCGGATGTCAGAAAAAGAAAAGAATTACCTGGCAGCTGTGAACGCATTATTGGGATCTGTTTGGCTTACATCCGATAATCTGAACAGCTATGATGAAAAAAAAATTTCGTTATACAGGCAACTCGCAAAACTTCGGGAAGCAGAAGATATTCGAATTGATCCGGACAGTCTCATGCTCCGTTTTCGATTGGGTAAAGACGAACATCAAATTGAGTACCCACATAGAATTACGATATTTCAATGAATAAACCTGAATTATCGGATATAATTTTTTTAACATATGATTTTTATACGTCAGTCAGATGTAATTACAACTGATTTAATTATGGATCAATCATATTTATTGTACAGACTTTGTAAGTTCATAGTTTTTCATTAGCTTTATTAGTACAAGGTGTGACATCATGGAGAAGTACCAATACAACCCGATCGAAAAGGCGCTGCTGGAGAAATCTCCTGTTCCATATGCCATTTACCAACTGATCGATAAACGAGTTGTCACGGTCATCCTTTCTGAAGGATTTTGCCAACTGTTCGGATTGAAACCCGAAGAGGCATATGATCTCATGAACAACAATATGTATCGGGACATCCATCCTGATGATAAAGCGCGTGCTGCAGATGCCGTATTCCTTTTTGCTGCAGAAGACACGGAATATAACGTAGCCTATCGGTACAAAATAAAAGATAAATACCGGATCATTCAC
>CAYWKZ010000050.1:0-4999 GCA_964459115.1 uncultured Leptolinea sp.
TTGGCACGGATATTGCACATAATATTCTTTAAGCTATATCCCTGAGAGGAGAGAGCGACGAAAGTTTTGTGACAATGAAAAACTTCGTTGAGAAAGAGGTCAAGGATATGAAGGAGAAAAGTATATTTATATTGTTTGCTTTGGCATTAGCCCTGAGCATAACGGTTGGCGTCCCTGCACAGGACTTCAGCCAGACCTGGGACGAAACCACCGTCCTCACCATCTTCAATGATTTCGGGATGGCCATCCCGGACATGTTCGCCGACGAAGACTCCGACTACATCTGGACTGACAGCGGTCCTGCGGACTTCGAACGATATTTCCCCGAAACAGAACCCAAGGGACTTGAGGAAGTTGACCTTGAAGCCAAAGCCCCCATGGCTTACTATCCCACGATGGAAGCCAGCTATGACCCCTGCGGTGATGGGATGATCCAGTATGATGTCACTATCACCAGAGATGATATCTATTGGGAAGCAAATTACGGTTATTACGGCGAAGAGGACACGGCTTATGTCCGTGATATCATCGCCTATGTGAGAGAAGACGGTTCAAGATCCTATAAACTTGACGTAAAAAAATGTGATTCCACCGGCGGCGATGAGTGCCACGAGATCAGCTTCCGCAAGAGCGGAGGAAAAAGCCAGGCTCAAATGAAGGGTTTCCTGACGGTTCCCGAAGGCCTGGTTATGTCTCCTGAGCATCATTATGAAATTTATATGCGCATTCCTTTCTCGACCTACCAGACCGCTCTCTGGCCGGTAGATTCATGGACAGATACCTTCTTTGTTTCCACCTATGCCTCCACGAACGGTTCCAACCAACCGGGATGCTCGTTCAAAGTGAACACCAGGAAGGATTACTGCCAGCCAAGCCTGCAGCCATTTGACGGCCTGTTCGGCCCGGGAACAACGGTCCGGGCGAAATATGACCAGAACAGCGGTGAGGCGCGTTTGCAGGCGGTCATCCGCAATGATAAGCCGGATGTTACGAAACCCAATTATGTGATCCCGGGTGAAGTTTTCGCCTGGAACGGTTACTATTCGGACAGCTACGGTGACAGCGCTACCACTGCTTATATCTTCAAAAATTATGTTGAATCGGACCGCATCACGGACTATACATGCAAATATACCGTTTACAGTGCGAAAAACGCGGTTCCTGTCACCACCGACTGCAAATATGGTGAAGGCATCCCCGTCCCGGATCGTGCTGTGGTGCAGATCGACATTACCATCGATCATCTCTCCGGCGCGGTCATCCGCAAGGCTGATGCGGATAACATCAATTTCACGCTGCGTCTCGGCGGCATGACCAAACCGATCCGCGGAATCTTCGAACCCGTCGATTTCCCCTGTCCGCCGGTCACCCGCATGCAGGTGATGAACCCGCTCAGACCTTTCATGACCTTCTATAAGATGGATGCCGACGCCCCCATCAGCCCCTCGGGCATCTACAATGTCTACCAGGGCGGTCTCTGGGGCCTGTACCAGAAGTGCGGCAAGCTGGCTTATATGGCTGTCCGCCTCAAGAATGACGGCGTCAGGGAAGAAGTGCTCGACCTGAATCACACCGCTGTTTCCATCAACGGCGGCACCCCGATGAAGTGGAGCTGGGTCCTGACTTCGGTGGATGCTGACAAGAAGAACCGGGTCTACCTTCAGGCAGGCGAGGACGTGATCCTCATCGGCCGCGCGAAGGTCACCGAGTATCCCTACCAGCTCAATGCGGATACCGCCATGACCGGGGCGGTGAACTTCCTGGATTACGGGCTTTACATCAGCGGAAGTGTATATTCCGACCATAACAACACCCGCTGTTATTGATCAATAAAATAGAATGAAGCACATGGGGACGGTTATTGCGGTGTCGGGCAGCCGACACGCAAGAACTGTCCCCATGTGCGTATAATTGCAGTGAAGCAGGCGCACAAGGTGACAGTTCTCCTGTGCAGGCTTCGCTGCATCAGGAAACCCGTCCCCGTTGTGCTCAGAAAAAATTATCAGAATGGCATAAAAATTGTACAAATTAAGGGTTAAGCTGTATTCCTGCAAAGGGAGGCAGCGCAGCAGGAAAATCAAGAAACTTCGTTGTGAAATGAGGGAAAAGCATGAAAACGAAAACCTTTAGTATATTGTTCGCTCTGGCGATGGTCCTGTGCATGACCGCCGGGGTCTTTGCCCAGAATGACACCTGGGACGAAGCCACTGTCCTCACCGTCTTCAATGACCTGGATATGTACTTCCCGGATATGTTCGCCGATGAGGATTCCGATTACCTTTGGGCAGACGATGGCTTCGGGAGTTATGACAAAGACTTCCCGACATACTCCAAGGGCCTTGGGGAAGATGATGTGGCCGCCAAAGCCGCGATCGCTGCCTCGCCGACCGTGGAAGCCAGCTATGACCCCTGCGGTGACGGGATGATCGAATATGACGTCACCATCAAGAAAGATACTAACTGGGGTTCCACTGGCTATGCCGGTGACAAGAACACCACCTATATCCGCGATATCAGAGCCTATCTCAATATTGATGGCAAATATTTTAAACTGGACATCAAGAAATGCAGCTCTACCGGCGGCGATGGATGTCATTCCGTTACCTTCCGGAATAATGAAGCGCATCTGAAGGGCTACCTGACCGTTCCCAACGGGATCGTCATGACTGCCGATAAGACATACAAGCTGCAGATGTTCATTGATTTCTCGACCTATATGACCGCTCTGTGGCCGGTAGAGAAAACCGGATGGGATTCCGGTACAGTAAAGGCTGAAGCACAAGTCGAAGCAAACACCAAGAGGAATTACTGCCAGTCCAGCCTGGAGGCCTATGACGGTTTGTTCGGTTCGGGAGCAGCCTATCGCGCCGTGTATGACGAAAACACCGGCGAAGCCCGTCTGCAGGCGGTAATCCGCAACTATCAGCCGACGGACAAACAGCAGAATTATGTGATCCCGGGCGAGGTTTTTGCCTATAACGGAACCAATGATGTAAACGAAGACGGAATTACTTACCAGGCCTTTGTCGAATCAGACCGGGTCACGGACTATACCTGCCAGTACACTGTCTATAATGTGAGCAACGCGGCTCCGCGTACCGATTACTGCAAGTTCGGTGAGGGCATTGCCATTCCGGATAACGGTATGCTGCGCATCGACATCACCATTGACCATCTCTCCGGCGCTGTCGTCCGCAAGGCCGATGGAAGTGATATTGCCTTTTCTCTGCGCCTGGGCGGAATCAGCGGAAAAATGAAAGAAGTTTCGGGCCAATTCAAACCGGTTGAAGCTCCCTGCCCGCCGGTCACCCGCATGCAGGTGATGGATCCGCTCAAACCCTTCATGAGCTTCTACAAGATGGATGCAGACGATCCCATCAGCCCATCCGGCGCCTACGGCGCCTATGAGGGCGGTCTGTGGGGTATGTACCAGAAGTGCGGTAAGAACGCTTATATGGCTGTCCGCCTCAAGAATGACGGCGTGAAGGAAGAGATCATCGACCTGAACCATGTAAGTGTTTCCATCAACGGCGGCTCCCCGATGAAGTGGGCCTGGGTCATGACCACCATCAGCGCTGACTGGAACAACAGGATCTACCTGGATGCCGGCGAGGACGTGATCCTCATCGGACGGGCGAAGATCACCGATTATCCGTACCAGATGAACGCGGATAACGCCATACCCGGCACGATCAACTTCACCGATTTCGGCCTCTACATCAGCGGCAAGGTCTATTCCGACCACAACAACACCCGCTGCTATTGATAATCAACCTATACAGGGGACGGGTCTGCGTGCCGTCATGACATCGATTAATCGGAGTCTGTAACGGCACACAGATCTGTCCCCTGTGTGGATGGAGAGTATATCCTTTGTACAGGGGAAGCTTCCTTTGCACGGGGGACAGTTCTCAGTGCCGAACGAGACCCAGGTTGGTAAATGTTATGACGGCACAGAGAACCGTCCCCCGTGCTACGCGTGTGCTTTTTACTTCCCCCAGGGGTATTGGCGGAAAGATTCCGCGAGGGCGATTTCATTCAGATCCTTTCGGAATTCATTCAAAAGACCTTCAGCCTGCTCCATCAGTGCGGCACGATCCTCCGGACGTTTGCCGAAGACCTCCGTCACGCTGCGTGCACGGATCCGCATTGCATAACCCGCAGCCCCTTTGATGACGGTACCGGCATGAGGCTCCGGAATGGTGGTTTGTGTGGCGCCGTCCAAATCGCGGATATAGTGCGGCACGCTCAGCGTCAGCTGCAGCTGCGTACCCGCTGGCGGCAGCGCCCCATATGTAGATGTTTTTAACACATACAGCCAGCGATCTGTTTGATAAACCGAAAAATCAAACCACTCACCGCCCGCGACCCGCACGGTCTGAATTTCCATACCCGGCGGCATTGGCGGCAGCAGCAGCGAATTTCCTTCCACCTCCTTCACCGTCTGGGTGATCGTCTCCCGGCGTGGGCAGAAGCTCCGGTAAACCGGCAGCGCCTCACGCAGTCCCATATCCAGCATACTGTTCGTATACCGACGCCCCGCGGCGTCCCCCAACATCACCAGGCATCCCGCCCGATAATCATCAATCGTTCTCATCATTCCTCCTTATTAGACATTAGACGTTAGACATTAGACGTTAGACATTGGACGTTAGGCATTAGACGTTAGACCCCTGAAACCTGACTCCGAGGAATCGTCAGTTGGTTTTGTAATTTTCTGTCAGAATATAGTAATAGCGCAGGTCTAAACGCCCGAGCGACGTTCCCGCCGCTCCTCTCAGATATTTCCCATCACCACTGACTGTCCACCAATTCGTGGAAGCAGTCCAGTCGACAAACGTTACAAACAGCAGCGTGTATCCGGAGGGAGCCGCAGGTATATATGAACTGATATCCAACCAGGCTTGCGTGCCGATACTTATCGGACCGGGTATGCTGACTGACTTCCGTATGATCGTCGGTAATGACGACGAAACCTTTTTCTTGAAATCTGCATTGG
>CAYWKZ010000050.1:5099-19556 GCA_964459115.1 uncultured Leptolinea sp.
TTCCGTATGATCGTCGGTAATGACGACGAAACCTTTTTCTTGAAATCTGCATTGGATATTCCGCGGACAACCTTCGTATATCCATCTGTATCATCCCAGACACAGACATAATCGAAACTGCTGGGAACACCGACCCATCGCAGACCCAATTTATAGCTCGTATTATTCCGATCAATGAGGGTATCATGGGTGTGTCCCGTGTCCGACTTCCCTGCAACCGCCGTATTGATCACCTGGAGCGCGGCATCGATTTCGGTTTCCGTATAATATCGGTCATCATGGTCATGACCCGTGTCCGACTTCCCGGCGAGAGCGGTATCGATCTCCGATTCGGTGTAATACCGGTCATCATGCGTGTGACCGGTGTCGGATTTCTCGGCCAGGGCGGTATCAACTTCAGATTCCGTGTAATACCGGTCATCATGCGTGTGCCCGACGTCTGACTTTCCCGCCAGCGCTGTATCGACTTCGGTTTCTGTGTAATACCGGTCATCATGAGTGTGGCCGATGTTGGATTTCCGGTTCAGCGCCGTGTTGATGATGGCCAATGCCTCATCGATCTCCTGCTCCGTATAATACCGTCCGTCATGGTCATGACCGGCGTCGGATTTCCCCGCGAGGGCTCCGGCCAGATCTGTCTGATTCGCGAGGATCCCCGTGATCGAGCCCCATGACGCCCCGCCATCCCCGATCTCTACAACGATCTCCGGCTCCTCGGTGACATCCAGTTCCGTCACATCCCACACCACCTCAACGGTGATCTCATCATCATCAAAATTACATTCCATAGCGTTGACCTTTTTTAGCTGTTAGTTGATAGTTGTTAGTTACTGGTTACTGGTTGCTGGTTGTCAGTTGCTGGTTTCTAACACCTACATCCTACTTCCTACATCCTATTTTCTACATCCTGACACCTGAAACCTGAAACCTGAAACTCGACACCTAAAACCTAAAACCTTCGACAGAATGACGCGCAGCGTCATTCTGTCACTCCGTGACGCTCGGAATCACCTTGAAAGCTCCGCCGAGATAGTAGCTGCTTATCCCGTCGGAATCCGTGATTCGGATATCCCAGCTGTAATTATTGACCGGAAATCCGGCTGTCACAGCAGGATCGATGAGCATGACGATCCTGCTGTTTTCTGCGTCCACCGTCACGTCGATCTCACAGAGCAGCTTCCCGCCGTCCGGTTCGTCCCTCACCTGTGATTTTGCTGTCCATCCGGTCAAATCGATATATGCGCCGTTCTGCTTCAGCCGCAGCACCTTCCGGAACGTCGCCCCCTTCTGACACACCAGATCATATTTTTGCATGTTTCACTCCTTAGACATTAGACATTAGACGTTAGACATTAGACATTGGACTTTAGACATTAGACTTTAGACATTAGACACCGGACCCCTGAAATCTGACCCCTGACACCTGATACCTGAAACCCAAAACCTGATACCTGACACCTGATCCTTTCTTTCCGGCTGCCGGTTACCGGCAGCCGGAAACGATTCCCATCTCAAAGCACGCCCAGCGGGTCGGGGATGGCACGGGGGATCCCGTCACCCGGGTCATAGACCACGATGCGCGGTTCACAGTCCACGCCGCCCGTCACCGGATTCCATTCCAGCGTGCCCTCTGCCGGGTTCGATTCCTGTACGGGGATCTCCGGCCCCTGCGTTTCTTCCCCGATCTCCTCCCCGTCGATCACGACTTCGGCCTCTCCTTCCGCGATAGCGGCGACAATGGGGTCGTCTTCATCCTCCAGCGGCGGGATCTCCGTGGCGATCTCAGCAGGTATTTCGATAACCTCCGGCGCTGGCGGTTCGACCTCCGTCATCACGCCTCTGCGGGATGATTTCCCCGTCCTGAGAGCCGGACCGGACTGCATCCTGATCCGTTGTCCGCACGCTATCTCGCGCATAGTTTCACGTTTTGTGTTTGCCATGTTCACTCCTTTTTATTATTTATTACCCTTTCAGTCCGTCCTCCAGCGCAACGCCGAGAATGTAGCTGACGATGGTGCCGACCACACCGATCACAGATTCCTCCGGGATCGGGAAATCCGGCCAGACCAGGTAGATCATCGAGTAGATGATGCCGACGACTGCCGCCCAGAATTTGCGGCTCTTCAAAAGGTTATAACCAATGTTCTTCATCTTTCTTCCTTCTTCTTTCTTCATTTCCTAACGTCTAAGGTCTAAGGTCTGATGTCTAAATCAGACATCGGCGACATTTGCCTTATACAGCGGGCGGTGGTCCGCCACCAGTACGCTGAGAAAATGGCGGGCTTTGATGCGGATCTCGTCCCGTTCAAAAAGTGCCCCGGAGGTCTGGTTGTCGGCGATGTAGATCTCCGGCATCAGCCCGAAGCGCTCGCCGATATAGATGGCCGGAGCCAGGGCAGGGTCGGCAGCGGCTGCCCAGCTGTTGGCGTCCGTGAACTCCGGACAGGTGATGACATCCCCGAACTGTCCGCGCTGCATGTTTTCGGAAGTGATGTTCAGCTCATAGGCCAGTGAAGGATAGATGATGCGCTGAGCGGTCAGGCGCAGGGAACGCGGCACGATGAGGTAACGGGCATCCACGGCCAGCTTCGGTGCAGTGCCGCCGGAAGCCACCAGCATGTCCTGCTCCCAGATGGCGCGGGAGGCTTCCTCCCAGGAGTCCACGGAAAGCGCCGCTGATCCCAGGTTGTGATGGTCTGCATGGAAGACGGCTTTGCTGTCGGCCATGGCCGGTCCGACACCGGAATTGGCGGTGAACACGGAGGCCACCAGGGCGGAGATGCGGCGCAGTCCGGCGGTCGCCAGCTTGAAGGGGTACTGGCGCAGGCGTTTGGTGTCGTCCCGTTCAAACATCTCGATGGTGAGCGGGAGGTAGGCGCCATACTTGTTCCAGGAACCCACTTCCGGGCTGTCGGTGACGCTCAGCGGCTGGTAGGCGGCCCCTTCCGCGACAGTGGGGAGCAGGTTCAGTTCGCCGACCAGGATGCCGGTGATGTCCTGCAGGGAATCGAAATGCTCGACGGTGACGATCTTTTCCCACCAGCGATAGCCGGAGGCGCCGAGCTCTTCCCATTTCTGCGCGATCAGCTTGTTGAGCGCGTTCTTGAGGATGCCGGGCAGGTCGGCGGTGGTGGCGAAGCGGGCCCTTTCGGCATGGAACCCGCCGTGAAAGTCCACATCACCGGTCATCATGCAGTAAAGTTCGCGGATGCCGCTGAGTTTTGCGGTGCGGACGTTTTTGAGGCTGGCCGGACGTTCAGCGCCCAGCAGATCGTGAACGGCTGCGGTGAGCTGGTCTTCGGAGGAGACCATGCCGGAAAACTGTCCGCTGATGCCGGAAACGGACTGGGACGCGGTCAGTTGGGAGAGCAGCCGCTTGCCGTCATCGATGGCGCGGTTGAGTTCTGCGGGGTCGAAGGAGCGGTTCGCGAACTGAGAGCGGATGCGGTCCCGCAGCGGTGCGGGCAGCCCGGAGCCCGAGAGGGCGTTTTCCATCAGCTGGCGGCACATTTCCTTGTGGACGGCTTCGGTTTTGGAAAGCTCGCTCTGGAGAGAAGAAAGGGTGAGTTTTTCGTTCATGCGGGAACGTTTGCTTCCCGGAATGGCGCGGGAGCGCAGGTTGTAAAGGGCGCGCAGGACTGCCCCGCCCCGGGCAGGATCCACCACCAGGTCCACAGAGTAGATCTTGAGGATCTCGATGACGACTGAACCCTCACAATTGAAGCTCAGGTCCGCGCTGAAACCGATCTTGGTGTCGGTTCCTTCATGCGCCAGGACCTCGGCACAGGTCTCACGCAGCAGGTCGGCGGAAGGCCCGAAAGGAGTGAGCTTGGCTTTGATGCCCTGAGCGGTCTCATCGTAGACCGGTTCGGAGATCAGACCCGCCACATCGCGGACAGAATGACCATCTTCGGAATCAAGAGGAAGGTGGTCAATAAAACACTGTACACCATCGAACAGAGGTACAGCCGCACGCAGAACCTCCGGGCTGAATTCCCAGCCGTTGCCGGTTCCGGCCGTGATGCAGAGGATCTCGAATCCGCCGCTGTTCCCGTCCGGGGTCCCTTCCATGGGAAAGGGCTGGCGCTGCTCTTCCGACAGCGCGGTTTGGGTTGAATTGGTTTGATTGGTCTTCATATAAACTCCTTTTGGTTTTGGTTTTCAATTCTCCGTAGAATTGATTTTCTAAGAGTTTAGCAAAAGAAAAAATAAATTGCAACCGACAATGTTGTCGGTTGACAAATGTTCTGATTTGTGGTAGAGGGACGGTACCCGAAGGGGCCCGTACCTCAGGGAATCGGCGATGAAGAATGGAAGTTATGTCTTCCGTGGGGTACAGGCCCCTATGGGTACCGTCCCCCTCTAATGAAGATTTTCGGGAAAAAACTTTCTTGACGAATCAGGCGGGGCATGATAAGATAATGAAATAAGACTGTCGTTTCGGCAAGCGAAACAAAAAGGAGAAAACTTATGAAAAAAATGCTTGTTCTTGTTTTAGCGCTGTGCGTGCTGTTCTGCACTGCTGCTGTTTCCGCGGATGGCAAAGTGATGCTCTATTCCTCCATGCAGGAAGACCAGCTGATGGCCATTGAAAAGGCTTTCGAAGCCAAATACCCCGACATCGACATGGAATACTACTATGCTTCCGGCGGTAAAGTGATCACCAAAGTCACCACCGAAGCCCAGGCCGGCAAGATCGAAGCTGACATCATCTGGACCGGCGACCCCTCCGACTATGAAGAATTCAAAGCTGCCGGCTGGCTGCAGACCTACTCTTCACCGGAAGCCGACCACATTGATGCTTCCTATATCGACGTTGACGGTTACTACACCGCTGCCCGTCTGGTGACCATGGGTATTGCCTGGTCCACCCTGATCGTCGATGAGGCTGACGCCCCGAAGACCTGGAATGACCTGCTCGACCCGAAGTGGAACGGCCAGATCGTCATGACCGACCCGGCTCAGGCTTCCACCACCAAATATTGGATGGCTGCCATGATGCAGAACGAAAAGTACGGCCCGGCCTACTTCGAAGCCCTGCGTGACAACGGCATTGAACTCGAATCCGGTACCACCGCGACCCACAACACCGTCGCTGCCGGTTCCTACGAAGTCGGTATCTGCCTGGACTATGTTTCCGCCAACCTGATCGCCGAAGGTTCCCCGATGGCCTTCCACTACACTTCCGAAGATGTCATCACCATGACCAGCCCGCTGGGCATCTTCAAAGACAGCCAGAACGTTGAAAACGCTCAGAAGCTTTATGACTTCATCCTTTCCAAGGAAGGTCAGGAACTGCTGGTCGCCAACAACCTGGTTTCCGTCCGCGATGACGTTGAAATGAATGTGGACACCTCCTCCATCGCTGCCATCAACCTGCCCGTTGACTTCAACGACCTGGCTGAAAACACCGGCGCTTATCTGGATCAGTTCAACCAGATCTTCAATAAATAGTTGCTGGTTGCTGGTTGCCGGTTATCTGCGGCTTTACCGGTGGATCAACCGGCAGCTGAATCCCTAAAAAATGTTAGGGGTGAGGATCAAAGGAGAACAGGGTGTGGGCAAAGAAGTACCACTCACAGTCCTTACTCCTTACTCCTTACTCCTTATTATTTAAAAAGGTGAACTTTTATGGCAAATGTACGCTTTGAGAACATAACGGTCGGGTACGGCGACCACATGGTTCTGAAAGACTTTTCGCTTGAGGTCGAAAGCGGACAGATCGTCTGTCTGGTCGGGCCCAGCGGCTGCGGGAAAACCACCCTGGTCCGCGCCCTGCTCGGCCTGAACAAGCCGGAGACCGGTTCCATCACTGTCGGGGACAGGGTGCTGTTTGACGCAAAAAAACGCATCAATGTCCCGGCGGAAAAGCGGAACATCGGTATCGTCTTTCAGGATTACGCGGTCTGGCCGCATATGACCGTGATTGAAAATGTATCGTACCCATTGAAAAAACAGCGCCGTCCCAAAGATGAAATCAAGCAGCGCGCCATGCACGCGCTGGAACAGGTCCGCATGACGGAATATGCCAACCATCTGCCCAGCCAGCTTTCCGGCGGCCAGCAGCAGCGTGTGGCGATCGCCCGTGCGCTGGTGACCGATTCCGACGTGGTGGTGATGGATGAGCCGATCACCAACCTGGACGCGAAGCTCCGCGAAGAAATGCTGCTGGAGATCCGCATGATCCAGAACCGCCTTGGCGCGACCATCCTTTACATCACCCATGACCAGCAGTCCGCCCTGCAGCTGTGCGACAAGATGGCGATCATGCAGCCGGACGGCAGCCTGTGCCAGTTCGGTTCGGATGAGGACATCATCCTGAATCCAGCCAACCGCTTCGTGTTTGAATTCATTGGTGTTTCCAACTTCATCCCGGTGACCTCGGATGGCGGGAAGCTCTGCCTGGACTGCGGTGAAAAGATCCCGCTGCCGAAGGAACTGGTCCCTGCCGGTGAAAATGTCAGCGGCAAGGAGATGGGCGTCCGCCTGAATGACGTGGTCTTTGAGCCGAAATCCCCGCTGCGCGCGACGGTCAAAAGCCGGGTGTTCCTCGGCAGTGAATATAACTACTTCCTCAGGCTCGGACAGAAGGAGATCCGCGTTCAGCAGGACATGCTGGCTGCCCGTCTGTATGGCACACCGGAAGAAGGGGCAGAGACCGGGATCACCTTCATCAACCCGCATTTCTATGACCCCAAACCACAGGTGAAGAGCACTGCGGCTGATGCGGTCGTGAAAAAGAAGAAGTTCTCTCTCTTCGGAAAAGGAGCGTAAGCGATGGAAAACACCAACACAAGCACCGCCAATGAGAACGGCCGCAAACTGAACATGGACGCAATCCTGACAGGGGTATGTTTCGTCCTGCTGCTGATCATCGTCGTGATCCCGATCTTCATGATCATCTACAACGCCTTCTTCAGTGACGGGAAATTCTCCACTGAGCTGTTCACCACCCAGATGACAGACCCCAAGAACCTTTCCGCCATGTGGAACACGGTCCAGATCGCCATCCTGACCACCATCATCGGCACCATCATGGGCGTGTTTTATGCCTGGCTGCTGGGACGTTCCGACATCCCGGCCAAGGGGCTGATGCGGGCGCTGTTCAACATCCCTTACATGTTCCCGCCCTTCCTGGGCGCCATGGCCTGGGATCTGCTGCTGAACGGCCGTTCCGGCTATCTGAACAAGTGGCTGCGCACGACCTTCGGCCTGGCCAAAATGCCCTTCAACATCAATTCGGTCTGGGGCATCGTCTTCGTTGAGGTCAGTTATTACTTCCCGTTCGTGTTCATGCAGGTGGTTTCCGCACTGGAGCGCATGGACCCGACACTGGAAGAGTCTGCCCGCATCGCCGGCGCCAAACAGGGTACCGTCATCTGGAAGATCACGCTCCCGCTGATGAAACCCTCCATCTCCGCCGGTGCGCTGCTGATCCTGACCACCTCCCTGGCTCACTTCGGTGTTCCTTCTATTTTGGGATATGCGCAGGGCATCTACACACTGCCGACGCGAATTTACGCGGTCATTTATAACTCGACGGGTTCCTTTGAGGGCATCCGTCAGGGTGCGGCCCTCTCCGTGATGCTGGTGGTCGTGGTCGCCCTGGCGCTGATTTTGCAGAACAAGATCCTTTCCACGGGGTCTTATGACATCATCAAGGGCAAGTCCATGCGTCCGACGCTCATCAAGCTGCGCGGCGCAAAGATCCCGCTTCTGATCCTGGCTATCTTCACCCTGGTCCTGATCGTGCTGGTCCCGCTGGTGATGATTTTCCTCATCTCCTTTATCAAGGCCTATGGTCTGCCGCTGAAGTTTGAAAACTTCACCTTTGCCCAGTACCAGAAGGTCTTCAACATGAATGGCACGGTGGATTCCATCAAGAATTCCCTGATCCTTTCCATCAGCGCCGGCATCATCTCCATGTTCCTCGGGACGCTGGTGGCTTATGTGGTGCAGAAGATCAAGCCGAAGGGCAAGGAAGTCCTGGAAATCATCTCCGTGCTGCCTTACTCGATCCCGGGTACCGTGCTTTCCATCGGTGTGATTTTGGCCTGGTCCGGCGCCATCTTCGGCATTACCCTGTATAACACGCTGTGGATCATCCTGATTGCCTACATCGCCCGTTACCTCTCCTTCTCCATGAAGACAAGCTCCGCGGCACTGCTGCAGGTCCACTCTTCGCTGGAAGAAGCGGCCCGGGTCTGCGGCGCCTCTCACACGGAGTCCCTGTCGGATATCACGCTCCCGCTGATCCGCCCGGCGATGGTTTCAGGCTTCTTCCTGATCTTCCTGCCGGCCATGCGTGAAGTGACGACATCCATCTTGCTTTACGGTCCGAAGACCATGACGCTGGGAGTGAAGATCTACAGCCTGCGTGACGCGGGTATGATCCCGCAGGCGGCGGCTTTGGCCTCTGTGGCGATCGTGATCATCATCATCCTGAACACGATCGTGACCGAGATCACCAAAGAACGGAAGGGGGTGTAACATGGCTGATCAGGTTATCCTTCGCAATGTAACCAAACGCTTTGCCACCAAAACACTCGGCGACATCGTGGCTGTTGACAATTTCAACCTTGCCGTGCATGAGGGAGAGTGCTTCTCCTTCCTCGGCCCGTCCGGCTGCGGAAAATCGACCACCCTGCGCATGATCGCCGGGTTCGAAGACCTGACAGAAGGGGAGATCGAACTGTGCGGCAGGCTGGTCTCCAGCTCGGCAAAGAACCTTTATATTCCGCCGGAAGAGCGGGGCCTCGGCATGGTGTTCCAGGCTTTCGCGGTCTGGCCGCACATGAACGTGTTTGAAAACGTGGCCTTCCCGCTGCGCATTCAGAAGCTGGGAAATGCGGAGATCAAAGACCGGGTCAACAAGGCGCTGAAACACACCAGCCTGACCGACCTGGCCGAAACCTATCCGGGTGACCTTTCCGGCGGGCAGCAGCAGCGTATCGCGCTGGCCCGTGCCATCGTGACGAACCCGAAGGTGATGCTGCTGGATGAACCGCTTTCCAACCTGGACCCGAAGCTGCGTGAGACCATGCGTTTCGAGATCAAGGAGCTGCAGCGTGAGTTCGGCTTCACGATCATCTTCGTGACCCATGACCAGTCCGAAGCTATGGCGATCTCCGACCGCATGATGGTCTGTGACATGGGGAAGATCATGCAGATCGACACACCGGAAAACCTCTATAACAAACCGGTAAACCGCTTCGTTCACAACTTCCTCGGTGAATCCACCTTCATCAATGTGGATGTGCGCGAGGGCAAGGTCTACCCGAAGGGTGATGGTTCCCAGGCGATCAAACTGGAGATCCCGAAGGACGCTGCCCCGCAGATGGTGGTCGCCACCCGTCCGAACGAGATCGAGCTGCTGCCGGAGACGGAAGAGGGCTTCAAGACCCGCATCGATAAGCGTATTTTCCTCACCGACCGCACGGAGTACCTGGTGCCGGTGGGCGAGCAGCTTCTCAAGATCCAGACGCCGCACCGCGTGCGCTTTGCCCAGGGAGACGCCTGTGCCGTGCGCTTCGTCGATCCGATGTGGTACCCGATGGACGACGAGGAAGCTGAAAAGGAACGTGCCAAGCGGCAGCTGTTCTGAGCGAAATAAGAAATCAGAAATAAGAAATCAGAAATGTGCCGGTCGATCCGGCACATTTCTTTCAGTTTGTATGCTCATAAGAACCGTTTTACGCTCCGAGCAAAAAGACCGGATACATGAAAACTTTTTCCGTTAACGGGCGAATCCGATCGCAACAGTCGATCACAAGAGCATTCCCCTGGTTCAATTGATATTTTTCCAACACCTTGAAATTCTTTCCGGGATTTTTGGGAGAAATACCCTTTTTTATCTCAATCGGATAAATCTTATCAACATCGGAAAAAATGACGTCAATCTCTTTCTGATCAATATCCCGGTAATAATAAAGATGTTCCCTCGGATCCTTTCCAAATGACTGTAGATTCTTTATCATCTCACTGATAACGAACGTCTCAAAAAAAGCCCCGCCCATTGCGCCGTTCTGCAGCATTTCTGAGTTAGGCCACTTGCAAAGATATGAACATAAACCGGTATCCATAAAATACATTTTAGGCGCTTTGACAACTCGTTTTGAGAGATTTGTGAGGTATGGATGTAACAGGTAAATTAATCCGGATGTTTGCAAGATCGACAGCCATCGTTTACAGGTTTTTACGTCGATTCCTGCACCCGCTGCCAATTCTTCATAGTGAAGTTCTGCCCCGGTTCTCAAAGCGGCCAGCGAAACAAAATTGCGAAACAGCATTTCGCTGGAAGCTGAAATCAGTTTCCGTACATCTTTTTCAATGTAGGTGTCCATATAGGATTTAAAATATATTTCCCGTTCCGAGTTTCCTGTATAAATATCCGGCATTCCTCCATCAAAGATCCCTTTAAAGATTTCTTCTCTTGTCTGATAGGGAACACTTTCTACCCGTTCCGATTCTTTCAGAATTTTGATATCCGGGCTGAATAAATGTCCGGGACGCTCGAGCTTTTCCATCTGTGAAAAGGAATTCATCTCGATTAATCCGCATCGTCCGGCCAGTGATTCGGAGATACCTTCCTGTAATTCAAAACGATTAGAGCCGGTCAGTACATACATTAGCTGTCGTGGTTCATCATTTTTCATCCAAATCAGCCTTTGCTGATCGATTCTTTTTTTGATTTCATTCAGTAATCCCGGGGCTTTTTGGATTTCATCAATAACAACCGGCCATGGGTAGTTATCTAAAAACAGTTTGGGATTGTTCAAAGCTAAACTCAGGTCATCAGTGTCATCCAATGTCACGGAAGGTATGCTGTCACCGAATAAGTGGAAAACGGTAGTGGATTTTCCTACCTGACGCGGACCGTAAATTACGATGCATGGAAAAGATTCAGCAGTTTTCCGGATCATTCCTTCAATTTCCCGACGGATATACATCTTTTGTCCCTCCCCTCAAAAATTCCCGATTAAAACGGGAGCCGACTCCCTGTTTAATCGAAATTTTATCATGAATGATTTGTCTTTGCAAGGTTTGTATAACGGATCAATTTGGTTGGGAGGATGCTGAATAAATCAATTATCGGCTCGATTTCTGGTGTCCCTTTTTTTCGTTAAATGGGTTGATTGCAGGTATAATCAATCCCGCAGGAGTAGTACGTTATTCCGACCGGACAGAGAAGGGGAGAGGCTGAGAACCCCGGCGGTGATGGATAGCGGAAGTCGCCTGCCGCAAGATGACCGAAGAAAGTGTTTTTAGGGGTCAGGATTCAGGATATAGGGAATAGTGAGAAATTGGATGGCGTATTGCGCCTTTCAATGCAGGCAGATTCCCGGTGCTCCGGAGTTTATCTGACCAATCGAAAATACGAGTAGAACGGTCCGGCACAGTCCGTTACCAGGCTGCAATGAGTGCGCGGGAAGTCCCGCGAACTGAGGTGGTACCGCGGAAGAACCAACGCTTTCGTCCTCAAGTTGGGCGAAAGTTTTTATTTTAAATAGCGGTTTCAGGTTTCGGGTATCAGGTATCAGATTCCCGGTTTTCTGATAAAAATCCGGTGAATTTTTTTATCGATGGCTGATAAGATTCCGGAGATATGTTTCTGACACCTGAAACCTGACACCTGAAACCTAATACAGGAGTGTTATGAGCAAAGAGCTGCCAAAAACCTATGATTTCAAGAACACTGAGACTGCGATGTATCAGTGGTGGTGGGATCAGGGCTATTTCAAACCCATCAATGACCCCAATTCCGTCGACCATGACCCGGATCACAAACCTTACGTGATCTCCATCCCGCCCCCGAACGTTACCGGCGAGCTTCACCTGGGTCATGCCATGTTCGTTTCCATGGAAGACCTGATGATTCGCTATCACCGCATGAAGGGCATCCCGACCCTGTGGGTCCCGGGTACCGACCACGCGGGCATCGCCACCCAGATGCTGGTGGAGCGTGCCCTGGCGAAAGAAGGCATTCACCGTCAGGATCTGGGCCGGGAAAAGTTCCTGGAAAAGGTCTGGGAATGGAAAGACAAATATCATGACCGCATCGTGGCACAGATCCAGCGCCTGGGCGCTTCCTGTGACTGGGACCGCGAACGCTTCACACTGGACGAAGGCTTGTCCAAAGCTGTCCGCGAAGCTTTTGTGCGCCTCTATGAAGAAGGGCTGATGTACCGCGGCTCCCGCATCGTCAACTGGTCTCCGAAGCTGCAGACAGCCGTTTCCGACCTGGAAGTGGAATACAAGGATGAGCCCGGTGTGCTCTATTACTTCCGCTATATGCTGGCTGATGACAGCGGCGACTTTTTGCCGGTCTCCACGACCCGTCCGGAAACCATCCCGGGTGACTCCGCGGTGGCTGTCCATCCGGAAGACCCGCGCTATCAGAAGTACATCGGCAAGACCGTCCGTGTCCCGATGATCGGCCGTGAGATCCCCGTGATCGCGGATGAATATGTGGACCGCGAATTCGGTACCGGTGCGCTGAAGATCACCCCGGCCCATGACCCGCATGACTATGCCATTGGCAAGGCGCATCACCTGGAAGAGATCAACATCATGACCAAGGATGCTCACATGAACGAGCAGGCCGGGAAGTATGCCGGCATGGACCGCTTCGAATGCCGCAAGGCGATCTGGGCGGACATGAAGGAAGCCGGTCTGGTCATCAAGGAAGAACCCTACCAGATGTCCATTCCGCATTCCCAGCGTTCCGGCGAAGTCATTGAACCGATGATCTCCCAGCAGTGGTTCGTGAAGATGGAATCCCTGGCAAAACCGGCTCTCGAAGCGGTCCGCAGCGGTGAGATCAGGATCATCCCGGATCACTTCACCAAGGTTTACTACAACTGGCTGGAAAACATCCAGGACTGGTGCGTCAGCCGTCAGCTGTGGTGGGGTCACCGCATCCCGGTGTGGTACTGCCAGGACTGTGGAGAAATGATCGTCTCCCGCACGGATGTCCATGAATGTCCGAAGTGCCACAGCCACAACATTGAGCAGGATCCGGACGTGCTGGATACCTGGTTCTCCTCCGGTCTCTGGCCGTTTTCGACCCTTGGCTGGCCGGAAAAGACCCCGGACTATGAATATTTCTACCCGACATCCATGCTGGAGACCGGCTATGACATCCTGTTCTTCTGGGTCGCCCGCATGATCATGGACGGCATCCACTTCACCGGCAAAGTCCCGTTTACGGAGATCTATCTGCACGGTCTGGTCCGCGATGAACACGGTGACAAGATGTCCAAGACCAAGGGCAACGTGGTGGATCCGCTCATCGTGATGGATGAGCTCGGCACGGATGCGCTGCGCTTCACGCTGCTGGTGGGCTCCACACCCGGTAATGACACCAACCTTTCCGTCAAGAAGGTGGAGGCCAACCGTAACTTTGCCAACAAGCTCTGGAACGCCGGACGCTTTGTGATCGGTGCTTTGGACAAGGCTCCCGCGGCAGCCGAGGGTGAAGTCCAGCCGACAGTTGCCGACCGCTGGATCTGGTCCCGCATGCAGGATGTCATCCGCGACGTGGAGCGTCTCTTTGGTTCCCATCAGTATGGGGAAGCCGGGCGTCAGATCTTCGATTTCTTCTGGGGCGATTATGCGGACTGGTACATTGAGATCGCCAAGATTCAGCTGGCGGAAGGCGGTAATGTCGCTTTCAACACGGCCCGCATGCTGATCCGCATCCTCGACACCTGCCTGCGCCTGCTGCACCCCTTCACACCGTTCGTGACGGAAGCGCTCTGGGGTCACGTGAAGGAAGCCGCCATGGAAAAGGGCGAAGCCTTCGCGCCTGCGGGCGGGTGGGAAGATGCGCTGATCATCGCGCACTGGCCGGAAGCCGAAGACGTCAATGATGACGATGCGGTGGCTCACATGGAAAAGACCCGCGAGCTGATCCGCACCATTCGCAACCTGCGCACGGAGCGGAAGGTCGTCCCGGGCAAGCGCATCGAAGCCATCGTGGCTGCCGGGGAGAACAAGGGAACCTTCGCGGACATGAAGCACATCCTTGCTTCGCTGGCTGCGCTGGATGAAGAGAAACTGCAGATCGTGGATGCGGTCGCTGAAAAACCGGCCGACATGGTCTCTACCGCTGTTTCCGGTGTGGCGATCTATCTGAAGCTGCACGAGCAGATCGACACCGCTGCCGAAAAGGCCCGCCTGAGCGCGGAACTGAACGAGATCAAGGGGCAGGTCGACCGTCTTGAGAAGCTGCTGGCCTCTCCGTTCGCGCAAAAGGCTCCGGCGGCTGTGGTGGAGAAGGAACGCGGCCGTCTGGCCCAGTTCAAGGAAACCGCTGCCAACCTGGAAGAGCAGCTGGCGAATCTCTGAAACTTTAGGAAATCATACAAAAAGGACTGTTCAAAATGAGACAGTCCTTTTTGTAAGTGTGCCGGGCATGGCACGATTCTAACGGGTGAAAGTCCCGTCGCGGGTAGT
>CAYWKZ010000051.1:0-19480 GCA_964459115.1 uncultured Leptolinea sp.
CTCAGGTCAATGTTCGCGGTGGCTTCCACCTGTTCCTTCGCCTCAGTTGCGCTCATCCAGCGGAGTGCGCAGTTCGGGATGGCAGTGTTCGCAACTTTGGCATTCGGCAAAATCTCCAGAGCGACGGCAGCTTCCGCGACAGCGGCAGTATCGGTTTCGGCTTTGCTGACAGATTCTTCCGCTTTGGTCAGATAGGCGGCAGCGGCTTCCGGATGGTTTTCCAGGATGTCAGCGCTGACGAACAGACCAGCCTGCGTATAGCCGTCGAAACCGTTGGCAGCCTTCAGCAGATCATTGACGGAGTAAGATGTGATGGCATCGTTCTTCATCTTTGCGGCGGTCAGTGCGGGTTCAGCGGTGACGACGATGGCGTTTTCCTCGGTCAGCAGCAGGGTCTGGGTGTTGGCCGCACCGGCGAGATATTCAACGGATGAAGGTTCATAGCCGTTTTCCGCAAGGGCAAAGAGCACGACAGAGGCGTTAATGGTGTTTTCACCGAAGAGCGTGATTGCGGTGCCGTTGATGTCCTCGAGCTTGAAATCGGCCTTTTGCGAGGCGATATAGAGGTTGCCCCAGGTCACGACGGCAGCCAGTTTGTAGTCGGATTTGCCGGCTTTAAAGAGCTTTGCGCCGGCATTGATCGGGGCGATGATGAAATCTGCCGTTTTGTTGGCAAATTCAGCCGCGATGGTGTCGGCTGCAACGAAGGTATAGTCATCCGGATCTTCGGCAGCCAGTGTGGCAACTGCCAGCGCCGGGGCGCCGTTCGGTGCGGAGACCTTCACGCTGTATTCATCATCCGCGGAAATCGGGGCGATGGCGCACAGCGTCACAAAAGCACAAAGAAGCATGATGAAAAGTTTTTTCATTGAATAAGGATTCTCCTTTTCCTCGTAACGAGGGTAATAGTTTTCAGAAAGCAGCGGTCCCGGAGCGAAAGCCTTTTGAAAGCCTTTTCAGCCGTTTGAACTGCAAAAATATGACCGAATGTTTTCCTGAATCAAGAGTTTAGCGCTTCATTTCATTTAAGTCAATATTTCAAATTATGATTATCTATTTTCATAAGTATTCATGATGGTATTCAAAAATAATTTTATCTTTGATTTGGCATTATTTCTGCTCTTTAAAACTTATATATCCAAATTGGTTAAAAAAGTGGTACAATTCTTGCAACCTATTTTTAAGGCATTACTTAGAAAGAGGAAAAGCAGGTATGTTTCAAAATCAAAGTCAAAGAACCGAGATCCGGACCCAAACTTCAGCCCATTTGGCTCAGACGATGACCATGTTAGGAATGTCATCGGAGGAGATCAGGGAGAAAATTGAAGGAGAGCTGGCGAAAAATCCGTTTCTGGAACTGGTTGAGGAACGTGTTTGCCCGACCTGCAAACGGAAGCTTCCTGAAAACGGGAAATGTCCGATTTGCTCACAGCCCCAGCTGGAAAATTCCAAAGAAAACATTATCTTTATTTCGCCGCGGGATGAATTTTCCGCAGTGAATTATGGTTCCGCGGTAGAGCCTTATCACGATGAACCGGATTATGACTCCGCTCAGACAGAAGATCTGGCTACCTATGTGCTCAAGCAGATCGGGCCTGATCTGGAAGATGACCAGAAAATAATTGCAGCTTATCTGCTGAACAGCCTGGATGAGGATGGCTTTATCCAGACAGACGTCTTTGAAGTTGCTCAATATTACCATGTGCTGCCCTCTTCCGTTGAAGAAGTCATTGACCTGATCCAGCACGCTGACCCGCTGGGTGTCGGTTCCCGCAATTTAAATGAAGCGCTGCTGGTGCAGCTGAAACACATGTCTGAAACGGTCATCGTTCCGACAGGAACGGCAGAAATCATCAAGGATTCTTTTGACGACCTGAAACACGGAAGATACCGTGAGATCGCGAAAAGGCACAAACTGACTGTTCGGCAGGTCCAAAACGTTGAAAAATTTATCGGGGATAACCTGAACCCGTTCCCTGCACGCGCTCACTGGGGTGATACCCTGGCAGGAAAATCCAATCAGGACTATTCCTCAGTTTATCACGAACCGGACATCCTGATCTATTATCTGAATGAAGATCCTCACAACCAGCTGGTGGTAGAGATCGTCATGCCCATTACCGGCTATCTGAGGGTGAACCAGTATTTCCGCAAGGAGTTGAAAAACGCTCCGGAAGACCGCCTGGAAGAGTGGAAAAATGATCTGGATAAGGCAAACCTGCTGGTGAAAAGCCTTTACCAGCGCAACAACACCATCTCCGACATGATGTCCCTGCTGATCGGGAAACAGGAAGCTTATATCCGGAACGGGGAAGAATATGTACAGCCGCTGACAAGAGCCCAGATCGCTTCGGAAATGGGCGTTCACGAGTCGACGATCAGCCGGGCTGTATCGAACAAGACCGTGATGCTCCCTAATCGGAAGGTCGTTCCGCTGTCCTCTTTCTTTGACCGCAGTCTGAACGTCCGCACGGTTCTGAAAGAGCTGATCCAGAATGAAACAAAACCCCTTTCGGATGCGAAACTGGTGACTATGCTGAATGAACGCGGCTTTCAGGTTGCCCGCCGGACTGTGGCGAAATACCGCCTGATGGAAGGGATCGGTTCCGCTCATCAGCGTGGGATCAGTGCTGTTCAGTAGTTATGGAACGCTATCCTGTTAACACACCTTCAGACATCAGCGGTGTTTATGACAGCATTTTATATGTATGCAGTTCGCCGGCTTTCATCTGGTCAGCGGTTGGTCCCCGCATGATCAAAACCAATGACAGCGCGGCGCGTTTTTTTTTACGTTATCCGACAATTCCGGAGACCGGTGAAGTCGACATTGACAGGTCCATCCCCGGCTGGCACACGATCCCGAATAAAAAGAACAATTCTGTCTGGCTGGATTTCCATGACCTGGAGAACCACATCAAAAATTTTCAGGTGAGGAACACTCTGCTGGATCCGGACCGCAACATTTGGGTGACGTCTCTGATCAGCAATTTGGCTGCGGACAATGAAAAAAAAGCCGCATCCAGTCTTTTCTTCCGATCGCTTGAGGTGATGTGGAGTGGGATGATGGAAAACAGCGCGGCATTTCGGGCAAAACTGCCGGATCTGACCTCGCTGATCATGAATGAACTCAGCCTGACAGCTTTCACATTTTATCCTTCTGAGATTTTTGCGTCTTTTGATCTTTATCCCTGCCTGGCTGAGACTGTCCGGGAAAAGTACGGGATGGACAATGACCAGATCAAGCGGCTGGGGCTGGAGGCCTCTGACCGGCAGAATTGTTTTGTGACGGCCGATGTGCCGCAGGAAAGCCTGACCGGCTGGGGCTTCGAAACGTCGGAAAAAGAGTTCTGCGGATTTTTCTGTCTGGAAGGGCTGAACACAAATCTGGAGTCTGAAGCTCAGTTGATTTGTGAAATTTTATCCGAAAAGTACAAAGGTCTTTACACAACGCTTTCGCTCCGCCGGGAAAATTACATCACGAAATTTGAAAATGAGATCAATGACATCGTAAACGCCAACATCACCGAAGGTGTGATCATCACGGATGACCAATTCGATGTGATGTACATCAATCCGGTGGCTGCGACCATGTTCGGTTTCAGCAGTGCACAGGTGGTCGGTCACAAGCTGGAGGACCTGTTGGTGACCAGTGACGGCATCCAGGGACTGGTGGGGCGTGAAGACCAGGATGGGCATATTTCCTCCATTAAGTATCTTCATCGCCGCAGCGGGAAGATTTTTCCTTGCCAGATCAAGGTATGCCGGATGATTTCCGGCAATGAGAGCTACAACATTTTTGTATTGACCGACCAGACCGAAACGGAAGAAAGCCGTCTCAAGACCGAGCAGCTGACGCAAAAAGCATTTTTGGGAGATTTTGCTTCGCTTTTAGCTCATGAGATCCGCAACCCGATCAACAACATCCAGATGTGGATCGCCAACCTTTACACCATGGCTGACGGCAATGAAGCTTTCCTTGCCGGTGCGAAACGGGTGGAAAGTGACTTCCAGCGTATCACGCAGCTGGTCAATAACATCCTGGCGTTTTCCAAGCCGATGTCGCTGAACAAGGAAGAAATCGATCTCTCGCTGCTGCTTTCGGAGATCATTGAAAAATGGCGGCTGAACTTCGCGCGCAAAAATATCACCTGTTATTTCAACCCGCCGCAGGATTTCCCGAAGTTTTACGGAGACCCGCGCTCGCTTGAACAGGTGTTTAATAATTTAATTGGCAACTCTGTCGACGCATTTGATGGACAGGATGGCATAATCACATTAAAATTAAGCCTGTGGGAAAATGAATCCGGCAGGAAGCAGATCCTGATTTCGGAATCCGACAACGGTCCCGGTATACCGGAGGATAAAATCGACAGCATTTTTGAACCGTTTATGACGACGAAAAAGAACGGCAACGGCTGGGGGCTGGCGCTTTCCAAGCGGATCATCACCACACACAAGGGTACGATACAAGTGAAATCATTCCAGGGGGGCGGGACCGTCTTTGAGATCCTGCTGCCGCTGAACGATGAAATGGGATAAAAAATGGCAACAACGATATTGATCGTAGACGATGAAGACAACTTCCGTGAGGGCTTTGACCAGTACCTTACCAATAAAGGCTATACCGTTCACAGCGCCGCGAACCTGACGGATGCCCGGAAGCTTCTGCGGGAAAATGAGATCGACATAGTCCTGTTGGATGTACAGATCGGTAAGGAATACGGTCCGGATTTTCTTGATGACATCAACCGGACCCGGCCGACACCGGTGACCATCCTCCTGACGGCGTACGGCGAGGTGGATGTTGCCGTGAGCGCGATGAAAAACGGCGCTTTGGACTTCATGTCCAAGCCGCTCAACCTTCAGGAACTGGAGAGCAACTTGAAACAGGCTGAGGTGATCATCCGCTTCCGCAAGGAGATGGAATCGTATTGGACGACGGCCGACAAAAAATTTGAGTATATCGAAGGCACAAATCCGCGCATGAAGCGGCTCTTCCAGGATGCGACCCGTGCAGCCAAAGCCGGAGCCTCTGTTTTGATTTATGGTGAAACCGGCAGCGGCAAGGAAATCATTTCAAAATTCATCCACAAAAACGGGGCGCGTGCTTCCAGGCCCATGGTGGCCATCAACTGTGCGGCGATTTCCCCGACAGTTTTGGAATCTGAATTGTTCGGACATGAGGCGGGTTCCTTTACCGGTGCGACTGCGAAGACGCAGGGCCTGTTTGAACAGGCGGACGGCGGGATCCTGTTTCTGGATGAAATTTCCTCCATGAGCCTGGAAATGCAGGCCAAGATCCTGCGCGCGATCGAAGACAAGAAGATCCGCCGGGTCGGCGGTACCAAGGAGATCCCGGTGGATGTCCAGATCATCGCGGCTTCAAACCGCAATCTGAAGCAGATGATCGAGGAAAAAACATTCCGGGATGACCTCTATTATCGCTTGCGTGTAGTTGACATCAGCATCCCTCCGCTTCGTGAGCGGACAGAGGATATCCCGGATTTGGCAGCCTATTTTATCAAAAAGACCAATATGGAGCACGGGCTGAACATTCAGGGCATTTCACCGCAGGTGCTGCGTGCATTCCAGAAATACAGCTGGCCGGGGAACATCCGTGAGCTGCGCAATGTCATCGAACGTGCCAGCATCCTCTGCCTGGGCAGCACGATCGAGCTTTGCGACATTGATCCGGAAATCGCCGGAAATAATTAATTTAGCGAAGAAGGATAAGGGCTAATTTATGAATATCGTCGTTCTGAGCGCTGCGTTATTGGTGATCATCGGCTTTATCAGTCTCGTTACCGGATTGGTCGTTCTGGCGAAAAAGGCGCTTTCCAGGGACCTTGAGGAGGTCTCATCCGAAGCCGCAAAGCTTGCGCGCAAGGGGCTGTTGACGGAAGTCGGCAGTTCGCTGCAGGCCGCCTCCTTTCTGGTGAAGGAAATGACCGAACTGATGAAGACGACACGCGGCATCGGTTTGACGCTCATCATCGTCGGCATCATGCTGCTGGCCGGCGGACTGGCACTCTATAGAAATATCTTTTGATTCCGGAGTAACATATGGGTCAAATCAATCGGACACAAATCATTACTTTATCGAACGCTGCTTATCAGATGGAACAATACGGGGAATCCAGGAAGATCCTGGTTGCCTGGCTGCACAAATATCCCAATGATTTGTGGATCCGCTACCGGTTGGCGATCATTCTTTACAAATTGAATGAATTTGAAAAAGCGATCCGACTGTGCGAAATGATCGTCTCGGAAGATCCTGAATTCTATGAGGTCTGGGGCCTGCTTGCGGTGCTTTATCCGGATCTGAGCACGGACCGGAAGCTGGCCGAATACCGCGCGCGGAAGCTGCAGGGTGCGGATGAAAAGCAGGAAAAAGGCCTCAAAGGGCTCTTTTCCCGTGGCAAGCGGCAGAAGGATGAAGAAATTGCTGTCGAAAACGATGAGTTCGACATTCTGACCGCGGTCAACAATGCCAAGCTGCTTTTGAATGATGAGGACCGCCTCTCCAGCTGCCGTATCCTGAACATTTATTACCGCCGCTGGCCGCATACCATTCAGTTCAAGCTGATCCTGGGGCATATCCTCAACCAGATGCAGCGGGAAGATGAGGGGATGGCGATCATTCAAAGCGCGGTCAATGCGGATATCACCGGACAGGTGGGGAAACGGATCTGGCAGGATGCCAATCCTTACAAAAACCTGTGGGTGGACCCGGCTCTGCTGGAGCTTGATGCCGAGGACCTGAAGCTTTCTCCGGAGATTGTGAAGCTGGCAGGTCTGGAAAATCTCACCTTCCTTTACGATCCCTCTGCCATGAAAGTGGACATCATGGAAACCTCTGTTTCGGCATCCTCTGATCGGGCGGAAGGGCAGCAAAAACCCGAGAGCATCGTTGACGGTGATGAACCCTTTGATGAGGATGAGAAATCATCAAACCACAGCAGCTCCGAGCGGACTGAGTCCTCATCTGCATCCCGAAGGGCCGGGCAGGAAGTTCAGTTGTTCGGTGAAGAAAAACATCAGCTGAGCAGGTCAACTGTCACCGGCAAGGGTGGTCTCTTCAGCGGGATCGGACGCCGTGGCAAAGAGGAAGCGATCCCCATCGGCGAATATGTTTACCGCCTGAAAGCCGGTGATGCGGACAACCGGAAACCGGTTTATGTCATCATGTCCTCCGTTGCCGGGCTGAACCGCAAGTACGGTTCCAACAACAAGGATTTTATCAATACAGAAATGAACGCGGTGGCAGATGCCATTTCCAACCGCAAGGGTTGGACTGCTCAGGTCTTTTATCCGGACGAATATGCCTCTGTCGGTACTTCCGGACCGAATGCGAAAACGCTGCACCAGGAGCTGGTCAAACTGGATAACAAACTGAAAGAAAACGGGCAAATGATCGGTGCGCTGCTGATCGTCGGCGGTGATGACGTGGTTCCGTTCTTCAGCCTGAAAAATCCCACCGGTGACAGTGACACAGATGTCCCCTCCGATGCTCCCTATGGATCGCTGGACAGCGCAAAATGTTATGAGATGCAGTGGCCGGTGGGCAGAGTGCCGGGGGATGGTTCAAAGGATCCTGGACTGCTGATGGAACAGCTGCGCAACATTCAGGACTATCACATTCTGCGCTACAGCAGCCAGAAGACTACGGAAAAGCAGAAAAACAACACGAAAAAGTCCGCGAAAAAAACCGGAAAATGCTTCGGTTACACCTGTGCGGCCTGGCTCACTCCTTCAACCATCGTATACAAGGTCATTGCGGATACGAACAGCCTTTCCGTGTGTCCGGCGACGACTTCATCCAATTTTCCGCTTTCAGCTTTTGATTCCTGTGATTTCGGTTATTTCAACCTGCACGGGATCAAGGGACAGCCGAACTGGTACGGACAGAAACGGAACGATGACCGGTCCTCCGGCCCGCGCATCCCGACGGCTCTGGAAATCAGCAACGTGACCAACATCACCAACACACCGAAGGTTGTTTTTGCTGAATGTTGTTACGGCGCGGAGACCCCGAAACGCTATGAAAATGATTGCATGAGCCTGCATTTTCTGGGGAAGGCGACCCGGGTTTTCATCGGTTCCACCACCATCGCTTACGGCGCTTTGAACGCCACGCTGGTGGCGGCAGATTTGCTGGGCTACCTGTTCTGGAAGCATCTGACCTCCGGGATCACCTGTGGGGAAGCCTTCCGCCGGGCAAAGAAGAACCTGGCAACGGAAATGGAACAGAAAAACGGCGGTCTTGATTCGGAAATCCAGAAAACGCTGCTCTCCTTCGTGTTTTACGGCGATCCGCTTTATGCGGTGGATGAAAATGCCGATATCAACAACATCATGCAGCGCAGCAAATCCGCACGGGCTTATGAACTCCTGGGTGAGGAATCGAATTACGAGAATGTTTTGGCTCCGGAGATGTCCAGTGATATCTATAAAGAAGTCAAGCGAGCTTATAACATCAATTCCGCGGCCAGTGAGTATTCACAGTGCACGGTCAAGAAGGAGATCAATTACAACAAGACCGGTCGTTATACCGCGCATGCACTGCCGGAGCATGCCACCTTTGTCATTACTTATATCAAGGATAACCGGGTCGGCAGTGTCCTGGACCGTTCTGTGATCCGCGTTACTGTCCGTGATGACGGCACGATCCAGAAAGTGAGCTTCTCCCGGTAAAATTTCGCAGTTTATGAGAACACATGGAGAATGGACCATTCCTGTATTCTCATTCATTTTGAAAGGAGTTATTATGAAAAAACTAACCGTAATGTTTGTCCTGTTAGCCGCTCTGGCGGCCTTTGGATCCGTTTTTGCCCAGGTCGGTGCTCCGCTGGATATGACAACTGCCGAGCCTTTCCTCGGAACATGGTTCATGTCCGAACTCTGCGGCGAAGGACAGTGCATTGATGCTGCTATGTGGGGAATGTCGGGCATGTCCGTTGAATTTAAAGATGACGCGACCATGATTGTTGCTTTCAATGAGGAAGAACAGGGCGCTATACCCTGGTACACCGAAAACGGTGTAGCCTATGCCTGCTCCGGCAGTGAAGAAAGTGACTGCACCTGGCTGCCGTTGAGCATCACGGAAGATGGCAAACTCTCCATGGGTGATGAAGCCTCATCCATGCTTCTCACCCGTGATGAGATCAAGCCCTTTGGTACCGCGGAAGTCAAAGCCGATGCTGCTTATGAAGATTTTCAGGGCGAGTGGTTCCTGGAATCCATGATGTCTGAAGGTGCGACCTTTCCCGCTTCTTTGTTCGGCATGCAGGCGAAACTGGTGATCCGTGAGGACAGCCTCGATTACAGCCTTACCAGTCTCATGAGCCCGGAGGAGAGCCAGGGACAGGAAAATGCTGCCTATGAGATCAAGGACGGCACCCTGACCGTGGTGTTCACGGATGGTGAGGAGCCCGAGACCGTGACCATGCAATATCACCTCGACGATTCCATCGTTGTCTCCACGGAAGCCGGAAATCTGGTTTTTGTCCGTGAAGAAAACCTGAGCACCGGTCCGAACCTGCTGGACATGCTCAGCCAGGCGATGGCCGAAGGCGAAGCCGCCGGCGATGAAATTGAAATCGGCACTTCCGGATACCGCATCACCATTCCTGAGGGCTATACAGCCGGTGAACTCACCGAAGAAGATATCGCTGATGACCAGATCGCCTATTATCGCAGTGACGCCAACCCGATGGACTTTGACATCTATCAATTCCCGGCTGAAGGTCAGACCTATATGGATTTTGCCAGGAGCCAGGCGGCAGAGTATGGCGTGAATGCGGATGATGTGGAAGACTGGCAGGTCAACGGCATTGATATAGCGAAATATAAATCCACAGAAGAATTTGAGGGGCAATCCTACCCCTGCGTGACCTGGATTTTTGAAGCCGGTGATGACCTGGTTGAGATCGGCTTCTGGCTTGACGGTGAAGGCGCGGAAGACCTGGCTGATCAGATCATCTTCTCCCTGACGAAATAAATCTGAAATCCAAATGAACTGAATACAGCTTCCCGTGCTCATTTGCGCGGGAGCTGTCGTTATAATAAGTATTTGTATGCGGCGGTTCATGATGTAATTTTGCTCTGTAAAAGATAGTTTATAATTATCAAATGATAATGATACTGTTTATTTGTGCATTTTGTCACAATAGCACTTGACATTGTAAACGTTTGCAAATAAAATCAATTTATAAAAATCTGAAGTAGATTGCGGAAACGCAATATATCGATATAAGGAGAAACTTATGGAAAAGGTTATCATTGCATCAGCGTGCAGAACCGCTATCGGCAAATTCGGCGGGACACTGGCTAATACATCCGCGGCTGAATTAGGCGCCATCGTCATTAAAGAAGCGATCAACCGTGCAGGAATTGCTCCTGATGCTGTTGACCAGGTGTATATGGGCTGTGTGATCCAGGCAGGTTTGGGACAGAATGTGGCTCGTCAATCCTCCATCAAAGCCGGACTTCCGGTGAAAACTCCTGCTATTACGCTGAACGTTGTCTGCGGTTCCGGTCTGGAAGCAGTCAACACCGGTGCACGTCTGATCGCCATGGGCGAAGCGGATGTGGTCGTCGCCGGCGGCACGGAAAACATGGACCTGGCTCCTTTTGCTATGATGAAAGGCCGTTATGGCTATCGCATGGGCTACCCGATGGGGAAGAGTGAACTGGTCGACACCATGGTCAATGACGCACTCTGGGATGTCTTCAGTAATGTCCACATGGGCATCACCGCTGAAAACATCTGTGAACAGTGGGGCCTGACCCGCGAAGATCTGGATGCTTTTGCTGTGGCAAGCCAGGAAAAGACCGAAAAGGCCCAGGCTTCCGGTGCGTTCAAGGATGAGATCGTCCCGGTCGTGATCAAGAACAAGAAGGGCGACATCATTTTCGATACCGATGAAGGCAACCGTCCCGGTACCACCATGGAAGGGCTTGCCAAACTCAAGCCGGCATTCAAACCGGACGGCATTGTCACCGCCGGCAATTCCTCCGCTATCAATGACGGCGCTGCCGCTGTGGTGCTGATGAGCGAATCCAAGGCCAAAGAACTGGGTGTCACCCCGATGGCGACCTGGGTCTGCGGTGCGCTGGGTGGCGTGGATCCTTCCATCATGGGTATCGGCCCGGTTGAAGCCACAAAGAAGGTTCTTGCCAAGACCGGCATGACCATTGATGATTTTGACCTCATTGAAGCCAATGAAGCGTTTGCCGCTCAGTCTGTGGCGGTCGCCCGTGAACTGAAATTCAACATGGAAAAAGTCAATGTGAACGGCGGCGCCATTGCCCTCGGTCATCCGGTGGGAGCTTCCGGCGCCCGCATTCTGGTCACGCTGCTTTATGCGATGAAGCACCGCGGCGCAAAGAAAGGTCTGGCTACCCTGTGCATCGGTGGTGGCATGGGCTGTGCGGCTGTGGTTGAAATGGACTGAAAAAACAGGCAGGTAAGCGATGTATATTAAAACGGAAACCCAGGATGCCATCGAGGTCATCACCATTGACCGTCAGCAGGCCCTGAACGCACTGAATCCCGAAGTTCTTGAAGAACTGAAGGCCGCTTTTGAAGCTGTGGACCAGAATGTGGTTCGCTGCATCATCCTGACCGGCGCCGGAGAGAAAAGCTTTGTTGCCGGTGCGGATATCGCCTCCATGAGCACCATGACCAAAGCGGAGGGGGAAGCCTTCGGAAAATTAGGGAACGATATCTTTCTGATGATCGAAAACTTCCCGATTCCCGTGATTGCCGCGGTGAACGGTTTCGCACTTGGCGGCGGCAACGAACTTGCCATGAGCTGCGACATTCGCATCTGCTCCGACAATGCGCTGTTCGGTCAGCCGGAAGTCGGTCTGGGTATCACCCCCGGTTTTGGCGGCACCCAGCGTCTGGCCCGTCTGGTCGGTTCGGGCATGGCCAAACAGATCACCTATGCCGCGCTCAACATCAACGCTGAAGAAGCGCTGCGTATCGGCCTGGTGAACGCGGTATATCCCCCGGAAGAACTGATGCCCAACGCGCTGAAGCTGGCGACGAAAATCTCGAAGAATGCTCCCATCGCGGTGCGTGCCTGCAAACAGGCCATCAACGAAGGGCTGCAGGTCTCAATTGAAAAAGGAATCGAAATCGAAGAAAAACTGTTTGGTTCCTGTTTTGAAACCCATGATCAGGTGGAAGGCATGGCCTGCTTCCTGAGCCGGGAAAAACCGAAGCCGAAACCGGTCTTCACAAACAATTAGGAGGAATAAGTCATGAAAGTTGGAATTATTGGTGCCGGTACCATGGGGCAGGGCATTGCCAAAGCGTTTGCCCAGGTTGACGGATATGAAGTTGCGCTCTGCGACATCGACCAGACTTTTGCCGATAACGGCCTGAAGAAGATCGCCGCCGGTTATGCCAAGCTCGTTGCCAAAGGCAAGCTGGACCAGGAAAAGGTGGACGCCATCCTTGCCCGTATCAAAGCCGGACTCAAGGAAGATCTCTGCGCTGACTGCGACCTGATCGTGGAAGCCGCTTTTGAGAACATGTCCGTCAAACAGATCACTTTCGGTGAATTGGACAAGCTCTGCAAACCGGAATGCATTTTTGCTTCCAATACCTCCAGCCTTTCCATCACGGAAATCGGCAAGGGATTGAGCCGCCCGCTGATCGGCATGCATTTCTTCAATCCTGCCGACCGCATGAAGCTGGTGGAAGTCATCGCCGGTGAAAACACTACGCCGGAAATGGTGGCGAAGATCAAGCAAATCGCTGTCGAACTCGGCAAGGACCCCGTACAGGTTAACGAAGCCGCCGGATTTGTCGTCAACCGCATCCTGATCCCGATGATCAATGAAGCCGCTTTCATCAAGATGGAAGGCGTTTCCAACATCGCCGGCATCGATACCGCTATGAAGCTCGGCGCCAATCACCCGATGGGACCGCTGGAACTGGGCGACTTTGTCGGTCTGGACATCTGCCTGGCGATCATGGACGTTCTCTACAATGAGACCGGTGACAGCAAATATCGCGCCTGCCCGAGCCTGCGCAAGATGGTCCGCGGTGGGAATCTCGGCCGCAAAACCGGACGCGGGTTTTATGTCTATAATGCTGACGGAACGAAAACACCGGTTGACGAGTTGTAACCGGCAGTTAATCGATATTCGATGACAACAGGGGACTGTCACCGGAGGCTCGGAATTGAGCCGTCGGGGACTGTCCCCGTTGGCATAAATTATTACGGAGAAAAAAATGGATTTTAACCTGACCAAACAACAGCAATTGGCGCAGAAGATGTACCGCGAATTTGCTGAAAATGAAGTCAAACCGCTGGCAAAACAGGTCGATGCTGAAGAAATGTTCCCGATGGAAACCGTCAAAAAGATGGCGAAACTGGGCATGATGGGCATCTACTTCCCGAAGGAATTCGGCGGTGCCGGCGGTGACGTGCTGTCCTATGTGATGGCTGTCGAAGAAATGAGCAAGGTCTGTGCTACCACGGGTGTGGTCCTTTCGGCGCATACCAGCCTTTGTGCTTCCCCGATCTATGAATACGGTACACTGGACCAGAAGGCGAAATATCTGCCGAAACTGCTGAGCGGTGAATGGCTGGGCGCTTTTGCGATGACGGAAGCCGGTGCCGGTACGGATGCCCAGGGGCAGCAGACGGTTGCCACGGATGCCGGAGATCATTGGGTCCTGAACGGTTCAAAGATCTTCATCACCAATGCCGGTTATGCCAATCTTTTTGTTGTGATCGCGGTGACCGGGATGGTTCCGGACAAGCGTGGCCGGATGACCAAGGAAATTTCCGCTTTCATCGTGGAACGGACGACTCCGGGCTTTTCTGTCAGCAAACCGGAAGACAAGATGGGTATCCGCGGCTCCTCCACCTGCGAACTGATTTTTGAAGATTGCTGCATTCCCAAAGAAAATCTTTTGGGTGTCAGAGGCAAGGGTTTTCAGCTGGCTATGGCTACTCTGGATGGCGGACGAATCGGTATTTCTGCCCAGGCACTGGGTATTGCTGAGGGAGCATTGGCGGAGACCATCCAATATGTCAAAGAACGCAAACAGTTCGGACGGGCGATCGCTGATTTTCAAAATACCCAGTTTGAGTTGGCGGAGATGAAAGCCCGCATCGATGCGGCGAAATACCTTGTGTACAACGCTGCTCTGACAAAACAGCGCGCACTGAATGGTGAAAAGATCCGCTTCAGTGTGGAAGCTGCCGAAGCAAAACTGATCGCTTCCCGAACTGCCAGTGATGTGACCCGCCGCTGCCTGCAGCTTTACGGCGGTTACGGCTATACCCGTGACTACCCGATCGAACGCATGATGCGTGATGCCAAGATCACGGAGATTTATGAAGGAACCAGTGAAGTCCAGATGATGGTCATTTCCGGTGCCATTTTGAGATAGGGGAACAGGATCAATGAAAGCAATTGTTTGTGTAAAACAGGTACCGGATACAGCCGGAAAAGTTGCCTATAAAGCAGACGGCACACTTGACCGTGCCGCCATGGAAGTTGTAACCAACCCGGATGACCTCAATGCCCTGGAGGCTGCGCTGCAGCTGAAGGATGAGACCGGATGTGAAGTGGTGGTGATCAGCATGGGACCGGCTCCCGCGGAAGGTATGCTGCGTGAGCTGCTGGCCCGCGGTGCGGACCGGGCGATCCTGGTGAGCGGCCGCGAATTCGGCGGTTCCGACACCTTTGCCACCAGCCAGATCCTGGCTGCCGCGGTGAACCGTGTGGGCGTCGGTCCGGAAGATATTGTCTTCTGCGGACGTCAGGCCATCGACGGCGATACCGCTCAGGTCGGCCCGCAGATCGCTGAAAAGCTCCATCTGCCTCAGGTTTCCTATGCTGCTGAAATCAAAAAGGAAGGCAATCGTCTGACCGTCAAGCGGATGCTGGAAGACGGTTTCATGATGCTGCGTGTGGAAACACCCTGCCTGATCACCTGCATCAAAGAGCTGAACCAGCCCCGCTATATGAACGTACGCGGCATTTTTGAATGCTTTGACAAGGAAATCGAGATCTTCGATTACGAAGCTCTGAAAGATGACCCGCTGATCGAAACCGACACCATCGGGCTCAAGGGTTCCCCGACCAATGTTTTCAAGGCATTCACCCCGCCGCAAAAGGGTGCCGGTGCCATGCTGAACGGTGATGATGCGGCCGCGAAACTCGCGTCGATTCTTGCTGAAAAGCACCTGATCTAAGGAGGAACGAAAGATGACTGACTTTTCAGAATACAAAGGAATTTGGGTTTTCTGCGAGCAGCGAAACGGCGAACTGATGCCGACGGATTTTGAACTGGTCTCCGAAGCCTGCCGCCTTGCGAAGGAAATCGGCTGCAAGGTGACCGGTGTCGTTCTCGGCGGTGAAGGCATTGAAGCCGGCGTCAAAGAGCTGGGCGGTTATGGCGCTGATGAAGTGATGGTCTGTGCGGACCCTTTGCTGGAGGTTTATACCACCGATGCCTATACAAAAGTACTCTGTGACCTGGTCAACGAATATAAACCGGAAGCATTGCTGATTGGCGCTACCAACATCGGCCGTGACCTCGGTCCGCGCTGCGCAGCCCGTCTGCATACCGGGCTGACCGCAGATGCCACACATCTGGATGTGGACACGAAAGAATATATTGAATTTCTGCGCACAGCCAGTACACTGGACGTTGAAAGTGTCAAACTCGATGAGGATGACCGCAACCTGAAGATGACCCGTCCGGCTTTCGGCGGTCATATGATGGCGACGATCATCTGCCCGCGCTTCCGCCCTCAGATGTCCACGGTCCGTCCCGGCGTGATGAGAAAGGCTGAATTTGACCAGACGAAAGCGGATGCCTGCCAGGTCATCAAGCCGGCATTCTCCGTCACCAAAGAGGACATCCATGTGGAAGTTCTTTCCGTGGAAAAAGCCGCGAAGAAGATGGTTGACCTGATCGGTGCGAATGTCGTGGTCGCGGTCGGCCGCGGTATCTCCAAAAATGTGAAGGAAGGCATTGCTCTGGCGGAAAAGCTGGCGGATGCCATGGGCGGTGTCGTCGGCGCCTCTCGTGCGGTCGTGGATGCCGGCTGGATCAGTTCCGACCATCAGGTCGGACAGACCGGAAAAACCGTTCATCCGAAGGTTTATGTGGCTCTCGGCATTTCCGGCGCTATTCAGCACGTAGCGGGAATGCAGGATTCGGAACTGATCATCGCGGTCAACAAGAATGAATCCGCTCCCATTTTCGGTGTGGCGGACTACGGGATCGTCGGTGACCTCTTCAAAGTGGTTCCGGATCTGCTCAAAGCCATCGAAGCGGAACGGGCCGCGCGTTAGATTATTATTTATCTAAATAAAGCAAAAATAGACCTGATGCGATTTATCCAGTTACATCAGGTTTTTTTTTTTGATAATTCAGGGTTGACTCGTTAAAAATAAAGAATATAATATATTTATGTCATATAAAGAAAGTGAATCATTTATTGCGACACCTCCGGGAGAATTGCTGAAAGAATTGATGCTCAGCCATAATATTTCTGTTGGAGAAATGTCAGCTACATTAGAAATTTCTAAATCTGAATTGTGCAATTTACTGGAAGGTGATATTCCGCTTACGCCTGAGATTGCGGAAACGCTTGGCCGATATTTTTCCTTTCCTCCGGAAGTGTGGCTGAATTGGGAAAAAGGTTATCGGGAGGACCTGGATATGGTCAATCAGGAAAATGCAGTTCTTGTTTTAGAGACGGCATAATTAAATTATTTTTATTTCTGTGTGAATGATCATACATATCGTGATATAATAGATTAATCAGAATTTTCACTCACTGATGAAGGAGTTACGGCTATGGAACAGCAGGAAAACGTTGTGGTCCGATCAATAGGAGTTTTAACCTCAGGCGGTGATGCCCCCGGTATGAACGCGGTTATCCGCGGTGTCGTTCGCGCGGGTTCGGCAAAAGGCCTGAAGGTGTATGGCGTAAAAAACGGTTACAGTGGTTTGATTAACGGTGAATTCGAACTGCTCGGCAAACGGGATGTTTCCAACATCCTGCATCGCGGCGGCACGGTACTTGGGTCTTCCCGCAGCACAGAGATGAAAACCGCAAAGGGTCAGCGTGAAGCCATCCGCATGATGAACAATGTCGGGATTGATGGCCTGATTGTCTGCGGCGGTGACGGCACTATGACCGGCGGCAATGCGCTCTGTGAAGCCGGTTTTCCGGTGGTGGGCATTCCGGGCACCATCGACAACGATGTGTGGGGAACCTCGACCTGTGTCGGCGTTGATACCGCGCTGAACACGATCACAGAGGCCATCGACAAGATCCGTGATACCGCGGCCTCCCACAGCCGTGCTTATATCATTGAAACCATGGGCCGCGAATGCGGTTACCTTGCTGTTCAGTCAGCGATCGTTTCCGGTGCGGAATGTGTCCTGATCCCGGAAAACCCGATTTCCATTGAGGAAGTTGCCAGCACCATCGAAAGCGCCTACAAGCGCGGCAAAAAACACTGCATCATCCTGATGGCGGAAGGCTATCCGCTCAAACTGGATGAAGTTGTCCGCCAGCTTGACGCGATGGATCTTGGTTTCACTGCCCGCGGCATCAACCTGAGCTATGTGCAGCGCGGCGGTTCACCCTCGGCCTTCGACCGGATCATGGCCTCCCGCATGGCTTTCACAGCTGTGGACTGGATCACCAACAACCAGTTTGGTGTGATGACCGCGCTGCAGTCTGACAAGATGACCCCGATCCCGCTCAAGGACGTCATCGGCAAGCATCGCCAGCTGAACCTTCAGTACATGGAAATTTCAAACGTTCTGTCCAGATAATGGATTTAAAAAACCACAAAAAAGGGCCGCAGTCTGCGGCCCTTTTTTGCGTTTTTGCATCGGGTTTGCGATATAATAGAGGACGTTACGCAGGAGAAAAAGCATGAACTATCGAAGCACTCGTGATATAAATTTATCTCTCACCGCGGCTGAGACCATTGCCCGCGGTCTTTCCCGTGAGGGCGGGCTTTTTGTCCCGGAGTCGATTCCTCAAATCACCACGGAATTTCTTGAAAAGCTGACTGCGCTGCCTTATGCGCAGCGTTCCGCTGCCGTGATGAAGTTATATCTCTCCGATTTCACGGAAGATGAACTGGCTGATTATACAAAAGCAGCTTATGCTAATTTTGACACGGAAAGCGCCGCCCCGCTGCATCGGCTGGATGAAAGCACTTCCTTTATGGAGCTCTGGCACGGTCCGACCTGCGCGTTCAAAGATATCGCGCTGCAGATCCTGCCTTATCTGCTGACAGCTTCCCTGCGCAAGACAAAGGAAGAGAAAAAGGTCTGCATCCTGGTCGCGACCTCCGGAGATACCGGGAAGGCGGCTCTGGAGGGCTTCAAAGATGTGGATGGTACCGCGATTTTGGTGTTTTACCCGCGTGACGGTGTCTCGGACGTGCAGAAGCTGCAGATGCAGTCACAGCAGGGCGGCAATGTCAGTGTTTGCGGTGTGGAAGGCAATTTTGATGACGCACAGACCGGTGTGAAGCAGATCTTCTCAGATCCTGTTTTTGCTGCGAAGCTGGCGGAACGAGGCTGGTTCCTGTCCTCCGCGAATTCCATCAACTGGGGCCGGCTGCTCCCGCAGATCGTCTATTACATTTCTGCGTACTGTGACCTTCTGAATGAGGGGAAGATCCGCATGGGCGAGGAGATCAGTTTCTGCGTTCCAACCGGGAACTTCGGCGATATCCTTGCCGGTTATTATGCCAAACAGATGGGACTGCCGGTCAAACGGCTGATCTGTGCTTCCAACTCCAACGATGTGCTGACGGAGTTCTTCCATACCGGGACCTATAACCGCAACCGTCCGTTCTTCACGACAGTTTCTCCTTCGATGGATATCCTGATCTCATCCAATCTGGAGCGTCTGCTCTTTGAGGCTTCCGGGAAGGATCCCCTTTATATCACTTCCCTGATGGAAGCCCTCAAACAGGACGGCAATTATTCCGTGAGCCCGGCGATCCGGGAAAAGCTGGACAGTCTGTTCTGGGCCGGGTGCTGTGATGAAGCCGGGACCAAGGCCCAGATTGGGAAGGTGTGGCACCAGCATCATTACCTGATGGACACCCACACCGCTGTGGCTCACCAGGTCCTCGCCCAGTATCGTGCACAGGAACAGACGGATGAACAGGTGGTGGTTGTTTCCACCGCCAGCCCCTATAAATTCTGCGGTGCGGTTCTGGAAGGTCTGGGCCATCCCGGGAATGCCGACGGGCTCTCCGAGATCGCTGATTTGGAAGCCTTCACCGGTGTACCGGCTCCTCAGTCGCTTGTCGCGCTGCGGAACGCACAAGTCCGCTTTTCCTCATCTGTTGAGAAAGAACAGATGGAAGCCGTTGTTTCGGATTTTCTGAGCTGAGTAACAGGCTCACATAAAAAAATCAAAACAGGCGCTGAAATCCTCAGCGCCTGTTTTAATAA
>CAYWKZ010000052.1:0-16876 GCA_964459115.1 uncultured Leptolinea sp.
TTGTCGGCAGTCATTGATGTAAAAAGCGATCTTGGCTGAATCTCCCGCGTTCGCGGAAAGGATGGCGGTCATGAATTCGACCGTATAATGACATTTCAGGTATCCGGTCTGGACGGCCAGCACACCATAGTCAGCCGCATGAGATTTATTAAACCCATAGTTCGCGAACTGTTCCCATTCCGCAAAAATCGCTTCCGCGGTTTCTTTGGCGACACCGTTTTTCTGTGCGCCTTCAATGAACTTGATGCGGTGCTTTTCAACCTTATCCTTTTTCTTCTTGGAAATCGCTTTCCGCAGGTCATCGGATTCGGAGGCTGTGTAACCGGCAAGGTCCATAGCCGCGAACATGATCTGTTCCTGATAAACCGGGATCCCATAGGTCTCCGCAAAAATCGGTTCCATCAGCGGATGGAGATACTTCACTTCCTCCCGGCCGTTCATACGCTCGATATAAGACGGAATGAACTGCATCGGGCCCGGGCGGTAAAGGGCAACCATCGCGATGATGTGCTCCAGTTTTTTCGGCCCCATCTCCATCAGGTAACGGGTCATGCCCGTGCTTTCCAATTGGAAGACCCCGGCGGTATTCCCGTCAGCAAGGAATTTATAAGTTTCCGCATCATCCGTCGGGATGTTCTGCAGCGTCAGCCTGACGCCGTGTCTTGCAAAAATCGTATCGCAGCATTTCTGCATCACTGTCAGCGTGATCAGGCCGAGAAAGTCCACCTTCAGCAGCCCCATGCGGTCAACGATCGTCATTTCAAATTGTGCGACGGATTTGATCGGGTTGTCATCCGCCCCGTTCGTCGGACGGTGCAGCGGAGCATACTGGACGATCGGAATATCGGTGATGATCAGCCCCGCCGCATGGGTACCGGCATTACGGGCGACACCTTCCATTTCAGCCGCAGTATTGACCAGCTCTGTGAGCTGACCGCTCTCGTCAACGGCCTGCCTGAATTCAGGTACCTCTTCCAGACAGTTTTTCAGCGTGATCGGTTTGCCGCTGACCGGCATCTTGTTGCCGGCCGGGATCAGCTTGCAGACCCGGTCCACTTCCGAAAGCGGCACGTCCATCACCCGTCCGACGTCACGGACCGCACCCTTGGCGCCCAGACAGTTGAAGGTGATGATCTGAGAAACGTGATCTTCCCCGTATTTGTCGGAACAGTATTGCAGCAGTTTGTAGCGTTTATCGTCCTGGATATCCAGATCGATATCCGGCATGGAAATACGGCCCGGGTTCAGGAAACGCTCAAAAATCAGTTTGAATTTCAGCGGCTCAACCGGCGTGATCCCCAGCGTATAAGCCACCATGGAACCGGCCCCGGAACCACGGACGTTATACCACCAGTTGCACTCCTTGGCATGGTTCACCAGGTCCTGAACGATCAGGAAGTAGGAGTCAAACCCCATAGTATGGATGATATTCAGCTCATGCTCAAGACGGTCCCGGACAACTTTATCTTCCGCATGTTCACCGTACCGCCAGATCAGCCCTTTTTCACACTCTTTCCGCAGCTGGGACTGGTCACTTTCACCCTCCGGCAGCGGGAAGATCGGCAAATGGTAGCCATGAGGTTCCAGATCGACAAAACATCTTTCCGCGATCGCAACAGTGTTGGAAAGCGCACCCGGCACATCGCCGAAAAGACGCTCCATCTCTTCCGGTGAACGGAAATAGTAGCTGTGGTCACTCATGCGGAAGCGTTTTTCATCCGTCAGCTTGGCGCCAGTCTGGATCGCGAGCAATATATCCTGATATTTCCAGTCTCCGGGGTCCACATAATGGGCGTCATTGGTCGCGACAAACCCCAGATTATACTCTTTGCCAAATTCCAGCAGCGTTTTGTTGACTTCTTTTAATTCCGGAATATTATGATCCTGAAGTTCAATGAAGAAATTATCCCGTCCGAACAGGTCAAGATACCATTCCAGCCGTTTCCGTGCCCCATCGATGTTACCCCGCTTGATCATGGAAGGGATCTCACCGGCCAGACAGGCAGTAGTGCAGATCAGACCTTCCGCGTGAGATTCGAGATATTCATGGTCAATACGCGGGTGATAGTAAAAACCCTCCAACTGTGAAGCAGAAGCAATTTCAAGAAGGTTCTGATAGCCTTTCTGGTTTTCCGCCAGCAGCAGCAAATGATTCGCGCCTTTGTCGCGCGGATCCCGGGAACGCATATCCCGGGGTGCCATGTAGGCCTCCAACCCGATAACAGGCTTGATCCCCGCTTCCTGTGCTGCCATGTAAAACTCCACCACGCCAAACATCGTCCCGTGATCGGTGATCGCGACAGCGGGCATGTTCATTTCCTTGGCTCGCTGCATCACTTTCTTGATCTTACTGAACCCATCAAGCAGGGAATATTCGGTATGCAAATGAAGGTGTACAAAATCAGGCATGGCTATCTCTCCTGCTTACTATTTTACACCATTAAACGAAAAAGAACGGCGCTTTTGCCGTTCTTTTTCGTTTAATGTTTTTAGACCTTAGTCTTCGCTGCCGGGAACTTCGATTCCCTTGGAGCGCATGGCTTTCTTGACTTCGATCAGGCGGGACTGACCGATGCCATCGAGGTCGAGGACAGCCTGGTCACCGTTCTTGAGAGCGTTGAGCACATCGGAAGCCTTTTCAAAACCGACTTTTGCCCAGGCTTTGACGCTGGCAGCGCTCAGTTCCAGATCAGCAAGCTTTGTGTTGTTGACATCTTTGCTCTCTTCACGGGTCTGCTTTTCAGCCAGGAAATCCTGACGAGCCTGCAGACGGCGATAGAAGCGATCGACCTGTCCTTCCATGTCAAGCAGACGCTGCTGCTGGCCAGTGAAGAACGGATGGCACTTGGAGCAAACTTCAGTGCGGATCTCTTTCTTGATTGAACCCGTGGTCCAGGTATTACCGCATGCGCAGGTCACCTTCGCATCGTAATAATAAGTCGGATGGGTATCTTTTTTCATTTCGTTTATTCCTTTCGCGATTCGTTTCTCCTGTCACATCGAGAAACGGACGAGCTTATTCTTATTCTTCCTCTGCAGGGACAACATTGACACGCTTCTGACCGGTAGGAAGGGTTTCAAAAACCACTGTACCTTCCGCAGTAGCGAAAAGTGTATAGTCACTGCCAACACCGACATTCTTACCCGGCTTAATTTTCGTTCCATGCTGGCGAACCAGGATGTTTCCGGAAAGAACAGACTGACCGCCGAAGCGTTTTACGCCCAGGCGCTGTGAATTCGAATCACGACCATTGCGGCTTGAACCGCCACCCTTCTTGTGTGCCATTTCTCATTACCCCTTAATTGAATCAATCTTAATGCGAGTGTAAACCTGGCGATGGCCGGTCTTTACACGATAGTGTTTCTTCGGGCGATATTTGAAAACTACGATTTTCGGGCCCTTTTCCTCACCGACAACAGTACCTTCGATGGTGGCACCCTTCACATAGGGAGCGCCAACGGAGACAGCGTCGTCATTCACGAAGAGCAGAACATCATTCAGATTGACCTTAGAGCCGGGTTCGGCGTCAATCAGGCGGTCCACGACGATGTCTGAACCTTCAACGGCTTTGTACTGCTTGCCGCCGCTTTCAACGATTGCGTATTTCATTCCTTTTTCTCCAATCTTCACTTCACCTTTTCACCCGCGTTATCCCGCCGGTTCAAGGGGAAGTTGGCTTTAAATCAATTCCGGAACGGAAGCCCGTTTCGAAACCTTTATTATTATACATAAATCAATTCACTTGTCAACGGGGAATTTAAAATTCATGCACTTTTTATTAAGATAACACAAATGAACTCACAGCGTCCTGAGAATCGACAACACGGAATGCAGATATCCCGCGCCGAAAAGATTCAAATGTTTTACAAGATGATAGAGATTATAAATATCCCGACGGTATCGATAATCGGGGTCAAGCCGGAATACGCTATTATATGCTTCATAAAAAGAGCTGTCAAACCCGCCAAAAAGCTCCGTCATCGCAAGGTCCGCCTCCGCATGTCCCACATATGCCGCCGGATCGATCAGCCACGGATGCGACTGTTCATCGATCATAAAATTTCCTCCCCACAGGTCGCCGTGGAGCAGTGAAGGGCGTTCCGGCTCTGTCAGATATTTTCCCGGATCGTTCAGTAATTTTTCGATCTGCTTCCGCGTTCCACTGTCAAAATAGGGGTCGGCACGTTCAAACTGAGGGCGCAGTCTGCGTTCCGCAAAAAATTTTGTCCAACTGTCCATGGGTGTGTTATCCTGTATTCCCGAACCGAGAAGATGGTCATGCAGAGCACCGTATTTTCCTCCCCTGACAAAGGGTGAAGTATCTGCCTGATGCATTTGTGCCAGACCGATACCGAGCTCTTCATATGCAGATCTTCTGCGGGGACCGGAGCTGATATACTCCAGCAAAAGGAAGGATATATCGCCGTCCGTCCCGATCGCCAATACTTCCGGAGATCGTACTGTGCCGGTCTGACGGATAAAATCAAGGCTTTCCGCCTCACCCTGAAAAACACCGAGCTTTTGCCGGGTGTTGGCTTTCATGAATATAACGGAATTATCAGTTAGGTTCAACGCATAAGCGCGGTTGATATCTCCGCCAAAAACGGGACGGCGATGGGATATCGCAACTCCTTCTCCCCTGATCTGTTGAATGGCTTTATCGAGACTGTTTGCAGTGATCATCAGAACTCCTCTACCGGAAGGATATTTTCAACCTCAATAGGGTCTTTTCCTATTTTAAATCCAACATGTCACAAAATTCGTCAAAAAAGGACCTTTTTCTTTTTCTTTTGATGAATCTGTGGTATCCTCTATACAACTCACTTGAGGAAACCGAATGAACAAATATTCCTTTAACGCCTTTTCCTATTATTTCAGCTTTGGCTATTATTTTCAAAGCTCTGATTGATTTGGCTGTAAAGGGACCCCCGCAAGAGGAATATTCATAAAGAAGACGAAGACCTGCAGCCAAAACTGCAGGTCTTTTTTTTAGGAGGCAAAGCATGATCGTCATATTAAAACCCAATCCCGATCCCGAGCAGGTACAGGGCTTTATCAGCTGGCTGGAAGGTAAGGGTATTGCTGTCCATAAATCCATCGGTGTTAATGAGACCGTTTTCGGTCTGGTCGGGGATACCGCCTCGCTGGATATCGGCCTGATCGCCGCACTGGATATCGTTGAAGACGTCAAACGAATTGCAGAACCCTACAAAGACGCCAACCGCAAATTCCACCCCGAAGATACCGTCATTCAGGTAGGGAATACCCAGATCGGCGGAGGTACCTTGACGATCATGGCAGGCCCCTGCTCCGTGGAATCCGAAGAGCAGCTGGTCGGCATTGCCAAAGCCGTGAAGGCCAGCGGCGCGACCATCCTGCGGGGCGGCGCCTTCAAACCCCGCACTTCACCTTACTCTTTCCAGGGGCTGGGCGAGACCGCCCTCCGTTATCTGGTCACAGCCAAACAGGAAACCGGACTGCCCATCGTCACCGAGCTCATGGAGATCAACCAGATCCCACTCTTCAAGGACGTGGACATCATCCAGATCGGCGCCCGCAACATGCAGAACTTCGACCTGCTCAAAGCTGTCGGCGAACTGGACAAGCCGATCCTCCTCAAACGCGGCATGTGCGCGACCTACGAAGAACTGCTGATGAGCGCCGAATACATCATGTCCCGGGGCAATCATAACGTGATTCTCTGTGAACGCGGCATCCGCACCTTTGAAACCTACACCCGCAACACACTGGACCTCACCTGTGTCCCGGTGCTGCGCAAACTCACCCACCTGCCGATCATCATCGACCCCTCCCATGCCACCGGCAAATACTTCCTTGTCCCACCCATGGCGCTGGCAGCTGTTGCAGCCGGGGCGGATGGGCTGGAAATCGAAGTACACAATGATCCGCCGCATGCCTGGTCGGATGGCGGTCAGTCCCTGCGCCCGGAGAAATTCAATGAACTGGCGCCCATGCTCACCACCATGCATGAATTTGTGCGAAGCCAGCCGAAGAGCAGCTGGGAATAAAACTGCGGAGGATTTATGCAGATCGAGAAACGCATTCACATCAACGTGGGCGAGAGCTACGATGTGATCATCGGGCATGGGCTCACGGAAAAGAGCGGGCAGCTGATCCGGGATGTATTCTCTCCGCGCAGCTGCGTGATCGTGACGGAAACCAACGTCGCGCCGCTCTATCTCAAAACTGTTCAGAGATCCTGTGAAGAAGCCGGCTTTACTGTCGGCAGCTTCACATTTCCGGCCGGGGAAGAGAACAAAAATCTCAGCACCTTCGGAACGATACTGAACGCCCTGGCCGAAGCACACCTCACCCGCAAAGACTTCGTCATTGCCCTGGGCGGAGGGGTCTGCGGCGACATGGCCGGATTTGCTGCCGGCTGTTACATGCGCGGGATCCCATTCGTGCAGATCCCGACCACCGTCCTTTCCATGGTCGATTCCTCTGTAGGCGGGAAGTGCGCGGTCGATCTGCCGCAGGGGAAAAACCTGGCCGGTGTGTTCCATCAACCCTCCCTGGTGCTCTGCGATATGGACAGCCTTTCCACTCTGCCTCCGGAAGTGTTTGCCGATGGATGTGCAGAAGCGATCAAAACCGGCATTCTCAACGGGGGAGAGCTCTTTGACCTGCTGATGGAAGAACCGGAAAGCCGTGACCTTTCCCAAATCATCGCCCGCTGTATCGCTTACAAAGGCATGATCGTGGAACGGGATGAGAAAGAAATGGGGGAACGGAAACTGCTGAACCTGGGACATACCGCGGGGCATGCCATCGAAAAATGCTCCAACTTCAGCGTCTCCCACGGACAGGCCGTAGCTATCGGCACCGCTATGATGTGCCGGGCAGCGGACAAGCTCGCCTGGAGCAATGAACCGCTTAGTGATGAAGTGGAAGACCTTCTGGACCGCTTCGGGCTGCCTGTTATCACCGAATATGAACCGGAAGAACTGCTGGAAGCTGCCCTTTCCGACAAAAAACGCAGCGGAAAGCTGACCACCATTATCATGCCGGAGGCCATCGGTCACTGCACCATGCGGGAAGTGACAAATGATCAGCTTCTGGACATTTTCGAAGCAGGCTGGAGATAGCTTATGGATATACGAATCGAACCGGGACTGCTAAGCGGTACTGTTCAGGCGATCGCCTCCAAATCCGAACTGCACCGCATGCTGATCTGCGCAGCCTTTGCCGACCTTCCGACAGTGCTTTCCGTTTCCGGCTCACCTTATGACGGCTGTCATGAACTGCCGAATGACATCCGGGCCACGATCCGCTGCCTGCGGGCATTGGGTGCTGAGTTTGAGATCCGGCCCGGTTTGATCCGTGTCATGGGAGCTGATCCTTCCGCAAAACCGGAAGCACCGCGGCTGGATTGCGGAGAAAGCGGTTCCACCTTCCGCTTCCTGCTGCCAGTTGCAGCCGCTTTCAGAGGACATGCTGCCTTCAGCGGGTCAGGCCGGCTTCCGGAGCGTCCCATCACCGACCTTGCCGATGCACTGGAAAAACATGGCGTATCATTTTCAAGCCGCACCCTGCCCTTCACGATCCAAGGAAAGCCGGATGGGGGAATATACGAAATTTCGGGAAACATCAGTTCCCAATACCTGACCGGGCTGCTGCTGATGCTGCCGCTTTTGAAAGAGGAAGCGCAGATACGACTCACGACCCCTTTGGTTTCTTCAGGCTACATCAATATAACCACTCAAGTCATGGCAAATTTCGGCGTTCAGGTGAGCTGTTCGGACGGCACATGGAAACGATACGAAAACAAATCATACGCAAGTCCTCATCAACTTCATGTGGGCGGCGACTGGTCCAACACGGCAGCTTTCCTGACCGCCTCCATGCTGCGGGAAGAGAACGATGTCTGCTGTCAATCACTGCTCACGGGTTCCTCTCAGGGTGACCGGAAAATCATCAGCCTGTTGGAAGCCTTCGGAGCTGAAACGACCGTGACAGGCGAAGGCATTTTGATGAAAAACAAAACCTTGCATGGGACAACGATCGACATCGACGAGACCCCTGACTTGCTGCCGGTACTGGCTATTGCTGCCTGTGCAGCAATAGGAACAACAGAGTTTACCAATGCCGCCCGCCTGCGCCTGAAGGAGAGTGACCGCATTGAATCTGTCGCAGATCTCATCCGTGACCTGGGCGGTACGGTTGAAACAGGCCCGGACAGCCTCACTGTCCAAGGCACAGGCTCCCTGCGGGGTGGTACAGTGAATGCTGCCAACGATCACCGCATCGTGATGGCAGCCTCCATTGCCGCATCGCTTTGTGAGGCAGCGGTCGTCATTCAGGGTGCCGAGGCAGTAAACAAATCCTATCCCACCTTTTTTGAAGATTTCGCAGCCGTGAAAGGAGCAGTTCATGTCCTCTGAATTCGGGAAAAATATACAAGTCAGCGTTTTCGGTGAATCCCACGGACCGGGGATCGGCGTTGTGGTCAACGGCTTTCCCGCAGGTGAGACCATCGACCCTGAAGAACTCAGCCGTTTCCTTGTCCGGCGGGCACCGGGAAACAGCCGCCTCACGACCTCACGGAAAGAAGCCGACCAACCGGAATTTCTCAGCGGCGTCCGTGACAATGTCCTTACCGGTTCTCCCTTTGCCGCACTTATCTACAACACGAACCAGCGGTCAGGTGATTATAAAGGCTTTGAAGACACACCCCGGCCTTCCCATGCAGACTATACCGCAGCCGTAAAATGGAACGGAGCAGCGGACATGCGCGGCGGAGGACATTTCTCCGGAAGGCTGACAGCGCCCTTATGCATTGCCGGCGGTATCGCACTTCAGATTCTTGCGAGGAAAGGGATATTTATCGGAGCACATTTGTCCAATGTCGGAGGTATCGCGGATGATCCTTTCCCGCTCCATCCGTCACGTGAATTGCTGCACAGCGCTGCAAAAAAAGATTTTCCGGTGATCAATCAGGAAAAAGGTTTGAAGATGCAGGACGTCATCCGGGATGCGGCAGCCGATGGGGATTCCATTGGTGCCGCCATCGAATGCGCTGCCATCGGTACCCCAGCCGGATTGGGCGATCCCATGTTCGACGGTGTGGAAAGCCTGCTCTCCGCAGCCCTTTTCGGTATCCCGGGCGTGAAAGGCGTCTCTTTCGGATCCGGATTTGACTGCGTGAGCATACGGGGGTCCGAACACAACGATCCGTTTGAAATCGAAAACGGGATCGTGCAGACCACGTCCAATAATTCCGGCGGGATCCAGGGCGGGATCACGAACGGGATGCCAATCGTTTTTCAAATCGCGATGAAGCCCACCGCCTCCATCGGTAAAACACAGCAGACCGTCTCGCTTTCCGTCATGAAAGAAACAGAAATAGCCATCCATGGCCGCCACGATCCCTGCATCGCTATCCGTGCCGTTCCGGTCGTGGAGGCTGTCACCGCCCTGGTCCTGCTGGACCTGACACAAGGGAAATAAGAAGTATGACAAAAAAGATTTACGGATTGATCGGGGAGACGCTGAAGCACAGCTGGTCAGTGCCCATTCATCACGAACTGGGATGTGAGGAATACCAGCTCTATGAGCTGAAAGCTGAAGAACTGCAGCCTTTCCTGAAAAAAAATGACATCGGCGGGCTGAACGTCACCATCCCCTACAAAAAAGCGGTAATACCCTGCTGTGCATCCATTGATCCCTACGCGGCAGCCATCGGCAGTGTCAACACACTGGTACCGGATGAAAACGGACAACTCCACGGCTTCAACACCGATGCGCCGGGACTTTCTTATATTGCCCGTCGCAGCGGCATCAGTTTCCGCAATGCAAAAGTCATCATTCTCGGGTCCGGAGGCACATCCCTCACCGCGCAGGCAGTCGCCCGTCAGGAAGGGACACGGGAAGTTATCGTCATATCTCGCTCCGGAGAGAACAACTACACGAATATTGATCAACATTCGGACACGGAAATTCTGATCAACACTACGCCTATGGGCATGTATCCGCATAACGGCGAGTGCCCGGTCAACCTGAGCCTCTTTCCATCCCTCCGCGGCGTTTTGGACGTGATCTATAATCCCCAGCGGACCGCACTGCTGATGCAGGCGGAAGATATGGGCATCCCTCACAGCGGCGGGCTGCCGATGCTGGTCGCACAGGCCGTCCGGGCCGAAGAAAAATTCTTCGGCAAAAGCATCCCGGACAGCGAGATCGAACGCATCACCGCCAATCTCCGCAGAGATATGACGAACATCATTCTCATCGGCATGCCCGGCAGCGGCAAAACCACAATCGGGACAATACTCGCAGAGATGAGCGGGCGGGAGGCCATCGACATCGACGAAGAGATCGTCAAAACGTCCGGCTGCACCATTCCCGAACTGTTCCAAACCATTGGGGAAGACGGATTTCGAAAAATGGAAACGGATGCCGTCCGGAAAGCAGGGAAAGAAAGCGGAATGATCATCATGACCGGCGGCGGTGTCGTGACCCGACCGGAAAATTATGCACCGCTGCACCAGAACGGACGGATCTACCAGCTGGAAAGGGACCTTTCGAGGCTCCCGGTTGCCGGGCGGCCGATATCACAGAATACCCCTGTGGAAGAAATTGCCCGGAAGCGGGCTCCGCTCTATCATGCTTTCCGTGATGTATTGGTCAGCAACAACACCGCACCGGAGGATGCGGCAAATTTGATTTGGAGGGATTTCAATGAAAATTCTGGTAATTAATGGGCCGAATATGAATCTGCTGGGACTGCGGGAGCCCGACATCTACGGGAAACAGACCTATTCCGATCTGGTGGCTGTGCTGCAGCAGAAAGCCGAAGAACTCGACGCAGAGATCTCATTCATGCAGTCCAACCACGAGGGAGACCTTGTGGATGCAATTCAAAATGCTTACCCGGATACGGACGGCATCATCATCAACCCCGCCGCCTATACGCACACTTCCGTCGCGATCCTTGACGCCGTCAAAGCAGTCGGCATTCCCACCGTCGAAGTTCACATGTCCGATGTAAAGTCCCGGGATGAGTTCCGTCAGGTTTCCTACATTCGCCAGGCCTGCATCGCCACCTTTATGGGAAAGGGCTTCGGCTCCTACATAGAAGCACTTGAACTGCTGGCAGGGAAAAAATAATACACCTCGATATTTGTCGTGTATAATACGGATATAAGGAATGATTCATATGACTCAGAAAGAATTTACCAACATCCGTTCCCTGCTTGGCGCACTGGCAAAGGCAATGAACCTCATCAACCCTGAGGTCGAGCACCATCACGAGCAGACCGCTTATTTTTCCTATTTCACCGCACTCCAAATGGGACTGGATACCGAACTGATCCATACCATCATCTATGCGGCATTGCTCCATGATGTCGGGAGCACCGTTCTCGAGCGGAAAGCGTCCGTAGCTGAAATTGAACAAGACGCAGAAAAATACGCGAAATTAGGTTCATACATGCTGCAGGATCTTCCCGAATTCACGGAGATCGCCGCTGTGATTGAATTCTGCCAGTCTGATTGGGATGAGATATCGAAAGAATTCTCCCCTTCGGATGAAGCATGGCCATATATCCGTCTGGGCGCGGTGATCCATATCGCAGATTTTGCGTCCCTGTGTATGAATCGAAACAAGCGGATCCTGAACCAGGTTGACGACATCTGTGAGAATATAAAAAAACGGTCCGGAAAAGAATTTATGCCGGAGGCAGTGGAAGCATTTTTGAAACTCCGCCCCATTGAACTGGTTTGGCTGGATGCCATGGAAAACCCGGATTACCTTTTTTACTTCACCGGCGATCTGCACAAAATTTCTCTTGAAAAGGCGGCAGCCCTCACCAAATTAATGTCACGCATCATCGACTTCCGCTCATCCTTCACCGCCATGCACTCCGCAGGAGTTGCAGCTTCGGCAGTTGAACTCGCCAGGCTGGCGGGAATGTCGGAAGAGGATTGTCTGAAAATGAAGATTGCAGGCTACCTGCATGATGTGGGAAAACTTGTTGTTCCCCGGGCAATTCTGGAAAAACCCGGGAAACTCACTCCCGAAGAATTCAACGTCATCAAAGAGCATCCTTACTACACTCGCCTGGTCCTGAAAGATATTGACGGGTTCGAAGAAATAACCAATTGGGCATCCCTGCACCATGAAAAGCTGGACGGAAACGGGTATCCCTTCCATTTTAATGCGGAACAGCTGGACCTGGGTTCACGCATCATGGCTGTTGCGGATATATTTTCTGCGATCACGGAAGTACGCCCTTACCGGGATGGTATGAAAAAGGATAAGGCTATTCAGGTCCTGCAGGAAGATGTTGCAAAGGGTGCGATTTGCAGCCATATCGTTGACCTGCTGATCGCGAACTATGAGCAAATCGATTCAGCCCGCGATCTGGAATCCAGAAAAGAAGGCAAACGCTATTTTGACGACCTGAATGCGGATGAATTGTAAACTCTCTGTAAAATCACAAGACAAAAACCCCGGATAGGGATTGATCAGTTCAAACCTTATCCGGGGTTATTTTATAACACAGAACCGCGGCTACTTCAGCCTCTTATACCGCTCTTCTATACGAATCAATTGAATTTCAAAGTCCTGACGGTTCTTTTGTTTGATGTTCTCGAGGATAAGCCCCGAGAAAAATGACTGAATAGCCGCGATCATGGCGAAACCGCACACGATCAGGGTCGGGAAGTTCGGGACGAGACCTGTCTGAACATATTTCACTCCGACCGGTATGAAGAAAATCACCGAAAGCACCGCTAAGATCAGGCCGATAATACCGAAAAAATTCAGCGGCTTGTAATTACGGTACATCCGCAGGATCGTCCGCAGCACTTTGAAGCCATCCGAATAAGTATTGAGTTTGGAAGCGCTACCTTCAGGCCGGTCACGATATTCGATCACTTCGTTCTCCACCGCCAGGTTCTTGTCAATGGCATGGATGCTCATTTCAGTCTCGATCTCGAATCCTTTTGAAAGCACCGGGAAGGATTTGACAAACTGGTAACTGAAAGCCCGGTAACCGGTCATGATGTCTTTGATGTCGCTCTTGAACAGGAGGTTGATGCTCCCCCGGACCAGACTGTTGCCGAAATTATGGAAGGGCCGCTTATTCTCCTGAAAATAAGTCGAAGAAAGCCGGTCCCCGACAACCATGTCCGTCTTCCGCTCAAGGATCTTCTTCACCATTGCCGGGGCGCTCTCCGCCGGGTAGGTATCGTCCCCATCCGTCATGATGTAACACTCCGCATCGATCTCACGGAACATGCGGCGGATCACATTCCCTTTCCCCTGCTGGTGTTCAAACCGCACCACAGCGCCGGCTTTTTCAGCGATTTCAGCAGTCCCGTCGGTTGAATTATTATCGTAAACGTACACAACGCTATCCGGCAGCGCACGCTTAAAATCAGAAACCACCTTTGCAACCGTAGCCGACTCGTTATAACAGGGAATCAAAACAGCGATTTTATCCATATACCAATCCTATCCGTCTTTCAATTATACCTGATTATCACAAACATACGGTTCGGATTTTCAGATAATTTGCAACGATTAACCGCACTTTTGCCATTATTCATTTATAATTTAAGATGGAACGAAAAATGAAGAATGTTTTTTCTTACTTCCTTCTCGGGATCCTTTTAGCACTTCCTTCCGGAGCAGGGCTCTATTACCTCGTGATGCACACGCAGCCGTACCTGCGGGAACGCTGGTTGTTCTTTCTGGCTCTGTTCATTTTTGTCTGCGGTCTGCTGCTTCCATTTTACGCACTGATGAACCGTTATTTTTTCACAGCCCGGCGGATCAATCCACCGACTGTCATACGGGAAGCCATCGGTACCGCACTGATCACCGACCTGCTGCTTTGGTTCCAGATGGGGCGTGTTCTGACCCCGACCATCATCATGATCTGCGTCGGCGGGTTTGTTCTCGCAGAACTGTTATGGCGCGCCCGGGAAGCAGTTGAATTTCGTTCCGGCATAGACGATTGAGAATAAAGAAAAGGCACAGCATATGAAAAAACAGATCCAGGCGCTGATGGCGCAAAAGAAACTTGACGCAATTCTGATTTCCGGTGCAAGGGAACATAACCCGTTTCTGACTTATTTTGTGGGGGACGCATTTTTCACCCACGCTGATGTGCTGGTGATGAAAGACCGTGAACCACTGCTCTTTTATCGTGTTATGGAACGGGATACCGCAGCCATGACATCCCTGAAAGGTGTATGCTACAATGATCTGGAGATCAGCCGGTACCGGGATTGCTCCGAACGAGCCAACACACTGCTGGCCGCACTGAAGTATGCCGGGATGACTTCCGGACGCATCGCTTTCTGCGGCAGGATCGAATTTAATACCGCCTGGCAAACCATCCATCAGCTGCAGACAAAACTGCCGGAGCTCGAAGTGGTCGGCGGACTGGGTGACGAGATCCTCAATGAAGCCCGTTATCTCAAGGATCCCGATGAGATCGAAAAGATCAGGGACATGTGCAAGATCGTCACCACCGTTGTCGGACGAGTGGAAGATTATATCTCCTCAAAATATTTGCATGAAGGTGTCCTGATGGATAATGAGGGCACACCTGTCACGATCGGGAAAGTTAAATCCCTCATTAACCTCTGGCTTGGCGAGCTGGGTGCGGAGAACCCGGAAGGTACGATCTTTTCTCAGGGACGCGATGCCGGTGTGCCTCACAACCAGGGCAATGACACAGACGTCCTGCAGGCCGGGAAAACGATTGTCTACGATTTCTTCCCCTGCGGCATGGGCGGCGGTTACTTCGGCGATTTCACCCGAACATGGTGCATCGGCTGGGCGCCCGATGAGGTAAAAGAATCCTACGCAGAAGTCAAAGAGATCCACGATTTGCTGGCGGAAAAAGCCCGCCCCAACATGCGCTTCAAGGACCTGCAGCAGATGACCTGCGATTATTTCAAATCACACGGACACAAAACAATTGACGAGGACATTAAAGTCACTAATGGCTACACGCATTCCGTCGGCCATGGCGTCGGACTGAACATCCACGAACGACCTTTCAGTTCCAAAACCGGATCTGACAAAGACCTGCTCCTTCCCGGCGCGGTGTTCACCATCGAACCTGGCCTGTATTATCCGGACAAGCCGGAAGGCTATGGCATCCGCATCGAAGACACTTATTACATGGACAAAGACGGCAAGGTCAGCCCTCTCACCGAATATCCCTACCGACTGATCATTGATGTTCCTGCGAAATAAACTCAGAAGAGGCTGAAACATGGCACAAAAAACGATCCGCATTTTGGGAATTGAAAGCAGCTGTGATGAAACTGCGGCAGCAATCGTTGAAGACGGACGCCGCATTGTTTCTGATTTCATCTCAACACAAATCGATATTCACAAACAGTATGGCGGTGTTTTCCCGGAAGTTGCCTCCCGGCAGCATGTTCTGGCTGTTTATCCCGTGATCGACGAAGTAATGAGCAAAGCCCACATGAGCTACTCTGACATCGATGCCATTGCGGTCACCCGGGGACCCGGACTGGCCGGGTCACTCGTCGTCGGGATGAACGCTGCCAAAGGCCTGGCGATGGCAACGGGACTACCGCTGATCGGGATCAACCATCTGGAGGGGCACATCTATTCTTCCTGGGTCTACTCTGACCGGGATGAGACGATCCCGCCGGAGCCTGAATTTCCGGCAATCGTGCTGCTGGTCTCAGGCGGACATTCGGAAGTGATCCTCCTGAAAGATCACCTGCAATATGAGCGGCTGGGCGGTACGCTGGATGACGCGGCGGGAGAGGCCTTCGACAAGACAGCCCGTCTGCTGGGGCTGGAATATCCCGGCGGTCCCTCGATCCAAAAGGCTGCCGTGGACGGGAATCCGGATGCTTATCAGTTTCATGTCGCCAAAATGCCCGGCACCTACGATTTTTCCTTCAGCGGGGTAAAGACCTCCGTGCTGCGGACGGTCCAGAATCTGCAAAAGAACGGGGAAACGCTCAATGTGCCGGATCTGGCGGCAAGCTTTCAGAAATCTGTGGTCAGCATCCTCTTCGAAAAGACACTGCGGGCTGCACGGCAATATCAGGCGAAGAACATTGTTATTGCCGGAGGTGTATCTGCAAACAAGTGCCTGCGCGATACCTTCCTGATGAACCAAAGTGAATTCAAAGTGTTCATTCCCCGGCTCGCTTACTGCACCGACAACGGCGCCATGATCGGGGCTGCCGGCTACCGGCGTTTCCTCGCCGGTCAGCGTGACGGTCTGGACATGGACGTCTATCCCAACTGGCCGCTTTCAAGAGTAAGCTTATAACGCATGAACAGGCGTTGAAATCATCAGCGCCTGTTTTTTTGTGTCAGGCCGGATTTTTAAACTCCCTGTCACATTTCCTGATCTCGCGGATCAGGAGGATGCTCAGGAAAAATTCAGATATCGCGGGAGCACAGGCAGCCCCGTCCCCTTTGTACAGATAAATCAGCACAAAATTGACTGCCACAGTGAATGCTACACCGATTTGGAAACATTTGCTGTATTTTTTGTCATTTCCGCTGGCCAGTAATGACTGCACACCGGTAAATGCATTGAAAATTGACAGGTTCATCCAAAGGAGCAGCGGAAGCACCCAATATGATTTGCTGACATATTCAGAGCCGAAAAGGATCGAAACGACCTGACGGGAAAACAGACAGACAATGACAGACAGAACGATAAAAAACGGCATAATGACATTCCGGAGCCGGGTAATAAAAGACCGTCCGGAACTCCAGGTTTCGCTGAACTTTTTACTTGCAACAGGATAGATCACCTGCGAGATCGGCACCCAGCAGAGGATCAGCGTATTCGGAATTTTCTGAATTGCGGAAAATATGCCAACCTCTTCTTCAGC
>CAYWKZ010000052.1:16976-19370 GCA_964459115.1 uncultured Leptolinea sp.
AAAAACCAGTCCGTCTGAAGGCTGTACCCCAGCAGTGTCATGAAAAGCACGACCACGCACAGGCACAGCTCCCGATTAGCAAGGTTGAGTAAAATATAGAATCCGGAGATCACAATGCTCACCGCCAGCAGCAGCATCCGGCTGGCTACAACGACGGAAAACAGTTTGCTTTCGTCCTGCTTTCCCAGCGCGATCTTCCGGGTGGCGGACATCGTAAACCCATATTCGACAAGCACCTGAAGATAATTGATGAGGTTCACGGCGATCGAAAAAACCCCGTATTTGTTCGCACCGAGGACTCTCGTGATATAGGGCACGATGAGCAGGGAGAACACCGAGTTGAAAAAGTGGTACAAATACATCCATATTCCGTTCTTTACGACGGTTTTCTCCAGCGCATTTTTCAGATTGCCGATAAGGTTCGACGCTGTCAAGATAGCCTCCTAATTTTTCTTCTTCGGTGTGGGACTGGGCGTTGGATAAGTAGGCGGACCGGCAAGGATGCGGCTGAAATATTCCGAACTGGTAGACGCGATCACATAGCTGGAAAAGCGCCGCATTCTCCCTTCGTACTTCTCAGCCCCGTTTTCCGTGATCCAATTGTCCAGATTCAGCGGGATAACCCCGCCGGCTTCCATCCATTCCCCGTTGTACTTCCGGGCGATATGGACGTGCGTACCGGATGAGGTACCACCGTCACAGGAGGGATGTCCGAGCACATCGCCCTTTTCAACCCGCGTGCCGACCGGTGGGATCGATTCCGTCTTCAGATGGAGCAGGAGCAGCACCCAACCTGTCCGTTCATCCGCATCATCATCCATGTCCAGCATCGCCATACCGGTCCCGGTACGCACGATCGTGCCGCTGTGAGGTGCGACCACCTCCGAATAACTGACAAAACACCCATGCTCATTTGCAGGCGGAGCAAAATCCACCGCCGCATAGGGATGGAGCGAACCCCAGGCTGTATGTGGGCCGCCGGTATAGGTCCAGGCCTCCCCGTCCTTGAATGGCAGGCGCAGCTCGATCTGTTCCAGTGAGCCGGGAATATGAGGAGGATATTCTTCAACCGCAGGAAAATCGCCAAACATTTCCTTATAGGTTTTTACGAAACCTTCCGGCCCGATTGCCTCATAATACTCACGGGCAGGAAAGATCATCGCAAAATAAGCCTGCAGCACCACGCTGCAAGCGTTCAGCCAGGGATCGACCCGGACCAATGTTCCGTCCTGCAGCTCATATTCACTGAAGTTTCCCGCTTTATAAGAATAGTAATGATCATTGAAAAAATCAGCAAGTTGATTCAGCTGTCCGCTGAGCGTTTTATAGCGTTCCCCCGGCATCCGCAGCACCGAAGCCGTATTGAAATCATCCTGGTAAACCGGGTCCGTCAGCGCGCCTGTCAGATATTGCACAAGCGCCAGCAGCAAACGCGGGCTGATGGAATAGACCTGTGAAATATAATCGATCAGCTCTCCGCCGCGCAGGTTGCGGTTATCACTCCAGACATTGTAATACTTGAACCAGCCCGGCTGCCGGTCTGTATAACTGCGTGCGGAAAAGCCCTTGTCCGCCGGACCGTTCACATACTGCGCATCCGCCAGGATCTTGTAGGAACTGCCCCAACCGCTGCGGTAATAGATCGGGATCTGCATCGGCAATCCCTGCGGCAGGGTCGTCACCCGTTCCGGCAGGATGGGATTTGCAGCCCTGATCTCACGCTCCGTTGTGTTAAAGCGTGACGCGAGCCCCGGCAGCGTATCGCCGTCCATGGCGGCATAGTCCACCAGTTCACCCGGCATGTATTTCGGACGCTTACGCCTCACCGGGTCACTGCGGTCCGGAGTCGGCGGAGCCGGACGTGCCGTTTCTGTCGGTACAGGTGTATCAGTCGGGACAACCGTCTCAACCACTTTCTCTGTCCGGACACATCCGGAAAGTACAATAGTGAAAATAATCACGAAGACGAAAGAAAGCAGACTGAAATTTGAACAAAGAATATTGAACGGAAGAGCTCTGTGCCAATTTTCCTCAAACCATCTGTCACTCTTCATTCTTCACTCTTCATTCTTCATTAATAATGGACCACCTTCTCCGCTGAGGCATACTGCTCTGCATAGACTGTCTCGTCACCGCGCCTCACACCACCGGTATAGCTCTCCCCGCCAAAGGGGATCCAGCCGCTGAGATCAAACGGGAGCGGCCCGTAAGCCTGAACCCATTCCCCGTTATATTTGCGGGCAATATGCAGATGGGTGCCGGTTGCATTCCCCCCTTCACAGGAAGGATGGCCGATACGTCCGTGGAGAGGGAGCGTGGTTCCCGGTTCAACTTTCCCGTCTGTCCGCACATGCAGATAATAAAGGACCCAGCCAGTCTCTTCGTGTCCGTCCA
>CAYWKZ010000053.1:0-18737 GCA_964459115.1 uncultured Leptolinea sp.
ATTTGGTGATGGCGGCGGTCAGAGTGGTTTTACCGTGGTCAATGTGACCCATTGTGCCCACATTCAGGTGGGGCTTGCTTCGGTCAAAATGTTGTTTTGCCATTTTTACTCCCTAATATTTGTTAATTTAACCTGTAGAATACGGGCAAAAAGAGCCCTAAATCGGATTCGAACCGATGACCTCACCCTTACCAAGGGTGCGCTCTACCAACTGAGCTATTAGGGCTTGAAAAACTTATTGCCTAACGCTGATTTTCATTAAGAGAGCCGGCTTTTGCCAGCTTCTCTCATGAAATCAGTGGTGAGTGAAGGATTCGAACCTCCGAAAGCTTCTGCTATCTGATTTACAGTCAGACCCCGTTGGCCACTTGGGTAACTCACCATTATTTTTTGAACTGTTGTCAGTTCGTTAGGGTCTTTGAATTTCTTCAAAGGCACTAATGAACTCGCAACTGAGCCGACAATCGGGCTCGAACCGATGACCTGCCGCTTACAAGGCGGCCGCTCTGCCAACTGAGCTATGTCGGCGCAATGGTTTTTCCATTCGCGCACATCATTATAACAGGAGAATCTTTCTTGTCAAGCAATTTTGAAAATTTGTGACTGTGAATTTTTCTTTCACTCAATTCCCACTGCAAGAAAAAATTATACTACAGGGATTTTTAAACACAGCGGAAACATGACATTATTATTTTAACCATCACAATTGGCCCAATAAATCAGATAAGTCTTCCAAAGTGTGATAAAATTCTTGCCGTAATCGAAATGATGCGAGGAATTTGCAGCATTGTGATAAATTTGTCATATCTCATCGCTGCATACACTTTACACGTTTTGCAGACTGTGCTATAATCCACTCTCGCGCACTTCGGTGCATGATTCTGTAAGGAACCTGCTAAAGGTTAAGGTGTAAAAAATGACAGATATTTTACGAACTATTGAAGCTCCGGTTAATCCGAACATCCCTGATCTGCTTCCCGGCGACCAGGTCTCCGTTCATGTAAAGATCAAGGAAGGCAACCGCGAACGTATTCAGGAATTCAAGGGCATCGTCCTCTTCACCCATAACAATGGCACGAATTCCACTTTCACCGTCCGCCGTGTCGCATCCAACGGTATCGGCGTTGAACGTACTTTCCTGACCCGCTCTCCCCGCATCGACAAGGTTGTTGTGGAACGTCACAGCAAAGTTCGTCGCGGCCGTCTGTACTTCCTCCGCGATCGCAGCGGTAAGAGTGCCCGCCTCAAGCAGAAGTTCTAAGCCGCCGGCGGTTTCAATAACTATTGTATGCAAAAGTGCCTTCCCAACAGAAGGCACTTTTATTATTCCCGTATGTAACTTTTGACGCATCACGGAGTACAACCCTGCTGTGCCGGCTTCGCGGCAGCATCAGAACTGTCCCCGTGTGCTTCGTTCAGGATAGCGCACATGCCCTGAGGGACGGACCCCTGCGGGTACCGACCCTCTGTGTGCTTCATTTAGATTATGACTCCTCCGCCACCTTCACGATGACCGGCTTTTTCACGCTTCCCGCGGCTTTCCAGGCCAGGGCATTCTTCGGGCAGATCTTTACACACTCTCCGCAGCGGATACACTCCGCGCTGTTCGGACTTTTCATGGGGTTGACACCCATTTTACACTGACGGGCACAGGCGCCGCAATTCACACAGGCATTTTCATCAAAGCTCATGCGCAGGATGCTGACCTTCTGGAACAGGGCATAAAAGGCTCCCAGCGGGCAGATATATTTGCAGAACGGACGGTAAATAAAGATCGACGCCGCCACACACAGCAGCATGAGAACAAACTTCCAGCGGAACAGCGCACCGGCAGCCGCCCGCATCCCCTTGTTCAGCAGCACAAGCGGGACCCCGCCTTCCAGCGTACCGACCGGGCAGATATACTTGCAGAACCAGGGCAGGCCGACCTTGACCTCATTGCGGACAAAGAACGGCAGCGCGAAGACAAAGACGAACAGCATCACATATTTCAGCCAGCGCAGGACCCGGTCCGCCTTTTCCGGAACCTTGAGCTTTGGTGTCGGGATCTTGTAAAGCAGCTCCTGGATCAGCCCGAACAGGCAGAGCCAGCCGCAGATGAAACGGCCCACCAGCAGCCCGATGGCGGCCAGGTAACCGACGACATAAAAGGCGAATTTCCGTCTTCGTCCGTCAAACAAGGCCTGCATCGACCCGATCGGACAGGCGCCGACCGCACCGGGACAGGAATAGCAGTTCATGCCCGGGACGCAGAATTTTTTCAGCGGACCCTGATAGATCGTCCCGGTGAGGAACCCTGACAAGTGCGCATTGTGCAGCAGTCCCCAGCCGCCCTGCACCGCTTTGCGGATGCGGGTGTGTTTGACCAGATCCTGCTTAGCCAATGCCGATGCACTCCATGCAGATGGCGACAGCCTTCCGCATCACATCCTTCCATTCCCCGCGATAAACGCCATACGCGCACATGGCGATCGCGAGCGCCAGAAGGACATAGCTTACCCAAGCGGGTAACTCTTTCCGGTTCATTCCATTTCTCCTTTACTGCGCCAGGTACTCATCAACCATCACCGGGAACTTACTCAGCGCAGCGCCAAAGATCGGTTCACCGAGGACCTCACCTTTTTGATTGACAAAATAAGTAGTAGGAAAGCTTTGTACATTGAACAGCGCTTTAATTTCAGGCGTCGGCAGCAGCGTAACATAGTCAACACCCAGATCTTCGACGATATCTTTGGCTTCCTGGATCACATCATCTTCGGTAGCATCATAAACGATCCCGACGATCTGAGCTCCTTTCGCTTCAAAATCTTTGTTCATCTTCACCAGGTCCGGAAGTTCTCCGATGCAGAAACCGCAGGTAGTTTCCCAAAGGTTCACCATCGTCACCTTATGCGAAGCAAAAAGTTCAGCGGTATCGGCCGGGTTCCCGTTAATATCTGTGGTTTTGAAGGATACGCCGGTACCGGCTTCCACGATTTCGGTCAGGCCCATCGGCCGCGCAAAAGTGAAGTTGGGAATATATTTGCTGATATCGGAAGAAAATTCCTCATACTCTTTCACATAGTCCGCATCCGCACCTGCCAGGGCGCTGATATCTTCTTCCTTGTTCTGAGCAAAGAAGAAATTGAAATCGTCTGCGCTGCCGGCTTTCGTGAAGACCATCTGATCCATAAGCGCGTTGACTGTTTCTTCCTCATATCCATAATCTATATACTGCTTTTTCAAAGCTTCTCTCAAACCGGTTTCGTCACGGTTCTCACTTATGCCGTAGACGGTGAAAAGGCCACTCAGCAGGCTGCCCCATTGGTCATAAAGTTCTTCTGCGGTCGTACTATTGTCAGCATCAAGAGCCTCAACAATGAGTGCGGTAAGGATGTGATAACTCGGTTCGTCGGAAACGATGTAGTTAATATTCAACTCAACGATGCCGCTGCCTTCTTCTGATTCCGTCCCGCCGATCGCGCGGATGCCTCCTTTGGCATTGATCCATTCTTCCGGAACTTTGAATTCAGTGATGCCGGCAAAAGGAGCGCGCCAGATCTTTTTCCCTTCCGTATTGAGCGTAATATAGGATTCACTTTCAAACATGATCTCGCTTTCCGGCAGCTGAGCCTCCGCGCGAATTTTATCCAATAATTCCTCCGTCCCCGTCTGTGCGGAAACAGCAAGAACACCGCTTACAAGCGATAAAACAACCAGAGAAATTATGAGCGCAATTTTTTTCATATCGTCCTCCTCTTTCAATGTGGCAATAAGATACCAGGATTATATCATATAACAAAGCTGCGTGAGCGCGTGTTAAAATAAAAAGCGGGATAATTCCGGAAACACACCCGACCGTTGATCAAACTTTTTCCTTCTCATCCTTTTTGTTTGACCGTATTTATTGTCTTCTCACTAAATGACGATATAATTTTTTTATGTTTACGCTCTAAAGTAAATGACATTAGTTCTGAACAGTTACCGTATCAGAATAAAATTTCACGGGACAGTTTCCCGGGAGAAAGGGATAAGATATGGAAAACATAAATGAGGCTGCCAAACTGGTGAAAGGGGTTTGTCCGCAGTGCGGAGGACAGTTGGAAGTGGACCCGGCTCAGGACGCCGCGATTTGTCCTTATTGCGGAACGCCTTATGTGGTGAGCAAAGCGGTCAATAATTTTAACGTTCAAAATGCCCACATCGACCATGTGGATCATGTGAATGTGGATCTGAAAGGCAGTGTTCAGTCGCTCATCGGCCTGGCCGAAAGAGAATTTGACAAGAATCGGGAAGCAAAACGGGAAGACAAGATCAGATCCGCAGAGCAATCTACGATCATGCAAAAAAATTTTTTGAAGATGTTCATCATCCTGGTCGGTGTCACGATGACCCTCTGGATCATCGCCAACGCGCTCGGAGTTTTCAAGTGATCAGCCGGCTCTGACGGAGATGGCTGACTCAAAGCGCAGCACAGGATACAGCTCTTGCGTGCCGGTTTTACGGCAGCGCAAGAGCAGTCTCCGTGTGCTTCATTTAGAACAGATACTCACTTTATTTGTTTATAGGCCTCTGCAGCCGCGTCTGTAAACAGCTCGGTCAGATCCTTCTTCGTAATGTTCTTATCCGCAAGAATTTTGACGTTAATGGTCGCTGTATCGTCCTTTTTCGTTACCTTCACAGAATCGATGGAAGCCTTTGACCCGGAAGATAATTTCGAAGCGGAAGCCGCCTTTTTCTCTGCCGAAGCCCTCAGTTTCGGGTCGACGAAGAGCAGATAAACGCCCAGCATCTTCTTCGCTGTCGAGGCAGAAACACGCGCATTTTTCACAAACCAGTTCAGCGCATCCTTTTGCTCGTCTTCTGTCTTGAAACCCAGTTTCCGCAGGGCATCCGGATACACTTCTTCGGCAATGGAAAGACAGGTTTCCACATATTTCGTATCACTGAGCCAGGATTTCAGTTTAGAGGTCGGCGACCCGTCCTGCTTCAGCAGTCCCAGCAGGCCCAAAGCGGGAAGTACATAGTCTTTGACGGTACTCTCTTTCAGACCTGTCACTTTTGACAGGATCGAGATAGTGACCGTATCCGGAACGTTTTTCTGAAACGTATCACGGATAGACCAATAGGTTTTTTCACTGAACTGCGGGAAATCGATCACTTCCGGTATCAGCTTGGTAAGCAGGTCATCGCTTTTGCTTTTCTTCTTTCGGGTTGTCCCTTTCTTCTTCGAAGAGCCGGCAACCGCGCTTGCTGCCAGGTCAACCACTTTTTCCAGGTTGATGCCGTCTTTCCCGATCAGGTCCGCTGCGGTCTCGATCAGGGAACTCTTGTTTTCTTTTGATTTTTTTGCTGCCATGAGTTTTCTCCTTATAAAGTGTTTAAATATTCCGTCAGATTTTCACGGTCATAATACCGTTCGGGCTTGATAAGCGTGAAATCAGGCGCCACACCGGTATCGATGTCATAAAATGAGCCGTTCTTGAGGAAGGACATCCGCTGCGGTCCGGAAATCTGGAAGAAGGTACCCCAGGCAGTGGAGAGCGGCTGGACGAGACAGCTGCCGCCGCCGGTAGTACGGCCAAGAAGCGTGACCTTGTCCGCAGCTTTGAGCGCCGCCGGCACCAGATTGCCGCAGGAGAAGCTGACCGGTGAGACCAGGACGAAAATATTCTTGTCATCCAGCACATCGCCGCTGGTGAATCTTCGGTCCAGGTTGACATCCGCCCGATAAGATGAGGTAGAAAGCGCACCGGTGAGGGTATCTTTGATGCTGAAGGGAGCGTCCCCGAGGATCCAGCCCATCAGGAAGATCGCCGCGTCCACATTGCCGCCCAGGTTGTTGGAGAGGTCAATGACGACGTTTTCGATCGGGCTGTCTTCCCGGTAGATGCGGTTATGTGCATAAATCACCAGCCCGATGGTGTCCATGGGAAGGTCTTCCCCGTTTTCGATCGCGTCATAATATACGTTAGCAGCGTCGTTCGTAAAACGGTCAAAGGTCAGATAAGCCGTGTTCCCGACTTCTTCGTAAACATAGGGATCATCGGCATCCGCAAAGAACTCGTCAGCCGCAGCCCGCGCATTTCCATACATGTCAATGGACTCATCCAGCTTGCGGGAGGCGGGACCGGTGGCCCATTCCACCTCCCTTGCCCCGGTCAGGTGAGAGTAAGCAAGAAATTCGGAATGCAGGTCGTCCAGATAAAAGTCGATGATCTTGTAAAGCAGCTCATCCGCTTCCACAGCGGAAGCCTTTATAAAATCTTCATCAAAGCCCATCTGGTAGAAGAAGCGGTCAAAGCTGGTGATCTCATGAGGTTCCTTGAGCCCATACAGATTGTCGAGAACAAAACAGAGTTCATTGTAGCCGAATTCGGCAAGCTCCTTGCTGCGTTCGCCGGGCTGGACCTGATAATAGAGTTCGCCCAACTCAGTCAGCCCACCGCTGACCGATCCCAAAAGATTCTTGTTGATGATCATCAGGCATTCCCCGTTGAAAAGGATGGCAGCACGCATCACCGGAGAGATCAGGATGTCATTCATGGTCTGCAGCGGCAGGTAGTATTTCCCGTTCTGTATCACCATGGGAATTTGATAATCCGCCAGGTTCAGCTTCAGTTCATCGCCGTACCGGTCATAGGAGGCTGCCAGGTTCCGCTGAAACAGCTCCGACTCCCCGGCATCCGTAAAGCCGCTGGCGCTCAGCATGTCCAGCAGAGAACCTTCGGATGAAGAATGAACGAAAGCATTATAATCATCAAAAAGGATGGTTTTCTCGGCAAAATCGAACTGCATGTGATATTCATTTTCCCGGACATAGGCCGCATCCGTCCCCGTGGCATTGAACATCAGGTCATAGTTCGTGTCTCCCATCCATTCACGATTCAGGAAGATCACCAGCTCCATCCAGGATTCCAGCTCCACATAAGGCAGGTCATCCACACCGTTCAGAAAATACAGTGGGAAGGGCTGATCCAGGACATCGTCGATTTCACCGTTGTAAAAGGTGTAGGTCCGTTCCGTGATCTGGTAAGACGCCGGTTCGGCAGCCTGGGCACAGACAGCGCTGACGGTCAGCAGTGCGGCAAACAATATAGCAAGGATTTTTTTCATGCAAGTCTCCTTCGATTATTAGCTGATTTTATCAAAATCTTAGGAAACGCTGATTAATGTTTAATCCGCGGCAAACGAGTCAATGCAACCTGTTCTGTTGACTCAATTCTGAGTCAACGAAAACAGGTCACTTTGACTCAGCCCGAATAAATCAGTGTTTCCCTTATTGCATTATTGCGGTACGCGAGGCACCTGATACAGGTGTACAGGGTCCGGTACACACTGTATCAGAGGTGCCTGTGCACCGTCTGATTCATAATGTTTTATTATCATAACATAATACAGTCACCATGCTGCCGACAACGCGAGGCATGATGACTGTATCGAATTTTACTGATACCTGATACCTGACACCTGAAACCTGTTTTTTTACAATGGTTCGGCGAGGATCACGCGTCGGTTGAGATAGCCACCGTCAATTGACTCGTCTTCACAGGTGATGAGCACCAGCGCGTTTTCCTTCACCGCGTCTGCAATTCCCGCAAAACCATCGGAGGCGATCTTGTAATTGCCGTAGACCCGATAGGTCTGCATATTGCTGCGGGCGTCGGTCACCATCATGCGGGCGCCGTCTTCCAGTGAACCCAGGGAAAGGAAGGGCCCGGCCTCGGTGTTGTTCAGATGGTTATGCCCGGTCAGCACCGCAGCGCCTTTGCCCGGCAGGCTGCTGCCTTCCAACAGACCGATGGAGCTGCCCAGCCATTCGACCGGATATTCGCCGTCCGTATTCGGGACTGTCAGGATGCTTTCCGCCACACCCAGCTCCGGGATCTGCAGGGTCAGACCGGTACTGCCGTAAACGAGACCCTGCGGGCGGGCGGCAAGCGCTGTCACATGGGAAGCGGCGAAACCGGTGCGCGGCAGCTGCCGGTCAAACAGCCAGGAGAGGTCACCGATGCGGTAAAAATCGATGGAATTCGGCGCCTCGGTCGGTCCCGATTGGGAATGTTGATTCACAGAAAGCCAGACCGCGCCGCCTTTCGGAACATCAAGATAAAAACCGTTTTCATCTTTTTGCAGGGAAGTCTGCCGTCTCGGGCTCTTACCGTTATATACAGCGGTCAGTTCCGAACCGTCAGCAGACTGCACATAGATCCGCTGACCCTGAACTTCATACGGATAGTCATGAGAAGTCGGAAGATCTTCTAAATTTTCGTCAACAGCTTTGATCTTCCCCACTGAATCCGGATCGATCCGGATGATATATTTGATGCTGTCTTCAACAGACTGGTTCACATTACCTTCCGGTGTCAGGGCTGCATCTTTGTTTTTCCCGAGCACGATTTCCCATACCGTCAGGTCCAGTTGATCAGCGGTGACATCTTTGTTCACCAGAAGCGACTGTGTTCCGCCGGAGATGGTTTCGCTGACGAGGATATCCATTTTTCCACTGCTGATTTCAGCGTCATCTTCTTCATTGAGATCCGTATCGACCTTCAGCCCGTAATCGCTGCCCTTGACATCACCGAAGACCTCAATCTTTGAGTTACCCTCACTTACAATGGTCATACCGGTGGACGATTTCCCCTCAGCGCTGATGCCGGCAACACTTTTGTCATCCGGATCCCGGCTGTCATCCCGTGTACCGACTGTCAGTGTCAGATCTCCTGAATTCCAAACTTGAGCCCCGGTTCCTTCTTTTGAGCCGGTGACTGTGACATTGCCTTTGACAGTCACTGTCGTTTCGATAGTCTCACCCTCTTTGGAAACAGTTTTTTGCTCGCTTTCAGACTCAGTTTCTTCGTACTCCTCATAATCGCTGCTTTCCGGGTCATTGATGATCTCCAAACCGACCGCTTCCACACCGATCACGCTGACGTTTTTATTTACTTCGATCGTCATGGTCCCGCCGGTGTTTTCCGCATCAATGCCATAAGCCGTGAATTCCGCCTCGGTGGATTTGACGGCAACACCTTCACCGACCTTGATCGTTGTCTGACCACTGCCCGCGGAATCGGCAAAAATACCTGCGGTCTCCGGGTCACCGTTTTCTGCATCGGAGGCATTGATGTTACCGGTCACATTCACTTTCACCGTACCAGAATCAGCCAGGGTATCAAGCGCCTGTCCGCCGGCTTTGATGTCTTTGCGAAACGCCGCCTCTACCGTACCGCTGTCGGCGGCAGTGATGCGGTTTCCGTAAAGGGTTTCCACATCCTCGCTGACCTTCAATGTTACAGCCGAGCCATCGCTTGCATAAAGGTCATTGCCATAGGGCATATTGATCATACCCTGAACATCGACATCAACCTTTGAGCCTTCTATTTCCGCCTCGACGATCACACCGGTGGCGCTGTCGAGAGATTCGGAAGGAGTCTCTTCTTCTTCCCACTCTCCAGCCCATTGACCATCATCGTCATCCGGATCTGCCTCAGTCCAGTCGCCTTCTGAATCCTCAACCCATGTAATGTCCTCATCCCATCCATCAAAATCATCTTCATCAGAGGAATCTGCAGCTTTGGAGGCTGTCCCGTTTGCGGTCAAAGCTTCCGGGTCATCCGGCTCACCGGGATCTTCGATTCCGCCTTCTTCCGGGTCGATCTCGATTTCTCCGAGGATATCCCCTGCCACAGTCACCTTGATCTCAGGGGCAGCTGCGGACTCAGCGCTTTCCGCTGTCTCCTGAGGCACAGCGCTGACCAAAACGCCGTAATTTGTCACTTCAAGAGTACCGGCGCTGACGGTCGTCGTACCGGAAGAGCTGAGAATGGACAAACCCGAAACACCGGATAATACACCGCCATCGGTGTTCAGTTCAACTGTTCCGCCCTCGTTTTTCACCTCAGCCGCGAGATCCCCGCTAAGAGAACCTCCTTGCGTTTTGATTTCTGCCGTTCCGCCACTTTCCGCATAGACCTCCAGCCCGCGTTCGTCGGCAGACAAGTCAAAACTTTCGACGGTCACACTGCTGCCTTTTCGTGACTCAATACTGAGAGCGACATCAGCTGCAGAAATGTCCTCAGCAGAAAGTTCAATTTTCCCGCCGTTATCTGCCAACAGCTTCGCACCGACGCTTCCCGCTTCAATGCTTTCTGTTTCGACGGTAACCATTGAGCCATTGTCCGCAGTTAAGGAAACACCCTCCGCAGCGGCAAAAATGCCGCCGCCCGCGGAAATGATCTCTTCTTCCGCCTCTGCAGAATCGGCAGCGTCTTTTTGTGCGCTGTCTTCAGAGCCGGAATCAGTGGTGATCGTAAACCCGGCAGTACTGCTGTTGTCTGCCCAGACATTCAGACCGAAAGAACCGCCCGCATCGATCGATACAGCGTTGGTTGTGATCTTGCCGCCGTCCAGTGATGCTGCAATACCAAATCCACTCTCAGCGCCTTCGGAAGTTACTGTATCCTCAGCTGCACTGGAGTCGATTTCGTCTTCATTCGGGTCATCATAACCGCCGGAAATGCTGCCTACAGTCAGGTCAATGTTCCCGCCCTCGGAGGTGGTCATGATGATCGCCCCGAACAGTGAATCAATGTCGCCCTTTTTAACTTCGATCTTACCCGTGGCATTGGCCAGTATCCCGACCGTGTTCTCTTTATAAACGGAGATATCTTTTCCATCGGTATCGGTACCGCTTCCTTCAATTGTAACGAAACCGGTAATTTTTTCCTCATCTGTTTCATTCACATCTTCAGCCCAAACCGGCAGAGACCAGGCCATCAAACACACCAGTACAGCGGTGAGCAGCAGAACGAACCATTTTCTTTGACTTTTCTTCATTTCCATCATCTCCTCCTTCTCACCTTATTTTGAATACCGATACCGGGCCATAAAAGTAATTGTTGTTCAGTATCTTGTATTTTAGAGCATTGAACACCGTCCCTTGTGGCAGATTCGGCAGATTGCAGGAACAGGCAAAGCTTTTACTTTTATCTGACTTACAGCATATGTACCATTTATTTTCTCCGGGTTTCTGATAACGTACCCAGATACCGTTCACAGAGGGGTCGGCAGCAGCCGAAAAAGTATAAGTGGTTCCTTTCTTGCTGCGCATCGCGTTCACGAGTTTGCTCATCGGCATGAAATCGACCCGTGCGGATTCCGGACCATAGAAATTCACCGTCTTTTTGACTCCGTTCCTGGTGATTGGGATCTGTCTATACTCCGAAGCCGTGACAGAATACACCTTTCCATTCACCAAACCGCTGATATCCAAAAACTTTTGGGGACTCGTTGTCCTTACTGTTCGCACCAGCGCACCTGTTGCTTTATCATAAATCTTGTATTGCACACTCAGGCCGCTGCAATTGAGCGAAACGCCCCTGTCCTGCGGTTTGATGGTGATTTTTTTCGCATCGATCGGAGCCGCGACTGGCCGACCGTACTGCGTGGTTACCGCCTTAAATGTGTTTCCGCCGGCTTTCACTGTGCGCGTCAGTTCAACTTTATAAATCTGCCCGTTTGTCAGAGGTCCGGAAACCTTGACATAGGTATAATTGCCCTGTGATCTCCATTCCGTTTTGGTCCCGGAAATTTCGACTCCCTGCAGCGTTCTGACCTTTGCACTGAATGACGCATTGCGTGCCAGCCGGTCAACCTTGAACGTGACTGACTTATCTCCTCCGGTAGCCCAGTTGTAATAGGGCACGGTGAACCTGCTCAGCAAATTGGTAAAGTTCAAAACAGGGATTTGATAATTGAACCTTACTCCATTCAAACGTCGATTCACGGTTTTGTTCGAAATCAGTTTCAGGAATTGCCCCACATCATCGGCATCCATACCGGGATACATCTGCTTCACCAGCGCGACAGCCCCGGATACCATCGGTGCAGCCATGGAGGTACCGTTCATCTGCACCAAACCAGTAGTGTTGTTGGCAGACCAGATATCGGTTCCCGGAGCCGCAATGTCCACGAGTCTGCTGTGGTTTGAAGTATTACGCAGAAACGGGGTTTTTTGATTGGCTAATCCGCCGACAGCATAAACACTGGAATGGCAGGCAGGCGCTGCAATCCCATTATTGAAGGTATCGTTTCCGGTAGCAGCCACCGGCAGCATTCCGTTTGCGGCCAGCCTGTCCATGAACTTTTTTTGCTGAGGTTTTGCTTTTGCACAGGATTTGGCATCTTTGTATTCTGTGCTGTTGCCATAACTCATATTGACAACATCGATTTTTGTACCTTTTTTCACCAGGTCAAAAATATAATTATAGGAACGGGCCAGGTCAGTATCGCTGATATATGTCTTACAGCACATGTTACCGCCACAGCCGTATGTCTGCCTCTCGTCCGCTTTACACGTCCATCGCAGTTCCGAATGGCTTTGAATGGAAATGATGTTGGCTGCCGGCGCTACGCCATCTGCTCCGGCAGCAATGCCGGCCACATGGGAACCGTGATTAAACCTGCTGCTGGCCCTCATCCCGGTAGGCGTGGAAGAACCGGGGCCAGTTGAACCATTCCGGCATATGCTTACGATTGTTTTCGATCCGCTTTTTTGCGGAGTGGAAAAACAGGCTTCCGTTATCGTTCCGCCGGGTTTTCTCGCAAAAACCGGATTACGCCTGTTCAGGCCCGAATCAATAATGGCAATTGTCCTGCCTTTACCGTTCAGTCCCAGACTGCGGGCGAAGTTCAGGTTCATCAGGCTTTGGGTATTTCCGCCCATATCACGCACAACTGCTTTTTCGACACTCTCCTCGCTGACCTCTTCCAAATTCGGGTCATCGACCCAAATAGGACCGAACTCATAAACATCCCGCAAGTCCTCATTGCCTTTGATATATTTCAGGATCGATTCAAGGCTGCCATAAAGTGTGACGGAATTCAATTCTTTCAGTGACTCAGAATCCTCAACACCGCACTCACGGGCCCGTTGGCTCTGAGCTTCTTCCGTACCGGGTTTAACTTCCGCCAGGACATCAAACATGCGGTCATCGACCTGGTTGAAAGTCTCATCATCCAGCGCGGAATCCGCCACAAAATTCAGGTAACGGTTGAGCGTTTCCGCGCTGATCTTCCCCAGTTCCTCCGGAGAAAGGCCGATGAAATCACTGCCGGATTTCATGACTGAGGCATCTTTCGAAACCGAGGTCCCGACGGTCACCGTGCAGATATCATAGGAGGCCTGGTCAAAGCTCTCCGCAAAGATGCGGGCTTCCCCTTCCGCGAGCGCCGTGACGGTATCCGTCAGCGGATCAATGCTGATCACGCTCTCGTCCGTGACATACCAGTCCAGCGTGGTCAGATCTGTGTTTTCCGGTTCAAATGTAACATGAAAGGTGTAGCTTTCCCCGACGGAAAGCTGCAGCGAATCGACCCCAAGATCGACTTTCGTGATCGGTCCATTGGAAACAATTTCCTCCTCCTGCGCCAACACCGGCAGATAAAAAAGCACAAGACAGAACAAAACAAAACTCAGAATCTTTTTAAAATGATCGGTTCCTATTCTCATATCAACAATCCTTTCCGAATAGCATGATATCCTATCCCGTTATGCCGGCTTCACAGCAACGGCGATCCATGCCAGGGGCGCTTTCATTTACAGCAAGGCTGATTTTGGAAAAAACAGGGATAGTTTGCCTGCAGCCGCAAACCCGGTGTCGGAAAACCATCCCTGATATAAAATTACAAATTATTCTCCTCGTAATTCCAGGCACTCCAGATAATCAGGATCATCCGGATCACACAGGTCATCCGTGTCAGGGAGATCATCCGAGTTATCCAAATCGTCCAGTTCGTTCGGATCGTCCAGTTCGTCAGGATCATTCAGTTCGTTCGGATCGTCCAGTTCGTCAGGATCATTCAGTTCGTCCGGATTTTCCAGCTCGTCCGGATTTTCAAGTTCGTCCGGATTTTCCAGTTCGTCCGGATCAGGGAGGTCATCCGGATCCTGAATTCCTTCCGGATAATCGATCACGTATTCCGGGTCCGGAACATCAACGTCCCAGTCACTGCCGCCGTCCCAACCTGTATTCTCATACCATTCTGCCCATCCGTCATTGTCAAGGACAGTATAAATGAATGAGGCAAAGTCACTGGCAGTCACATTGAAGGCATGAAGCTGAACAATATGTTCGCCTGCATCGGACACCGGACCACAAATTTCATAGGCGCCATCAGAATCTGTATCTTCCATCACATTCGATCCGTCAACGGAGATATCCACCAAATCAGCACCGCCTGTTGACCAGAAGGCTGTCACACATTGTCCCGCTTCCCCAACAAAATAATCCGGATAAAAAGAATAGATCGAAACCGGCGCATAAACCTGACCGTCATCTGTCGCAGCTGCACTGCCGTTAACACGGATCTTTACCCAAACCGTCTGACCGAATCCGATGCCATACGGGGAGCGCATATGCCAGAAGCCCTTATACGTTCCATCTGTATACGGAGCGATCATATCGATTGAAAGGTCAACCGTTTGTCCCGGAGCAACTGTCTTGGGAACACGAATATCACTTCCGCCCATCCGGCTGCCGGATGCAAATACAAAGGTATAATCAGGGGTCCAGGTGCAGGTACCCGTATTTTTTACCCGCCAAACCTTTGTAAAGCTTTCACCGGCATAAAGCGACTGTCCGTCCTTGATCGTAACATCAGAAACAAAAACCATTCCGTTGACGCAATTCTGCTGCGGATATACATTTACCGGCCGGAGAAATATTGAGGAACGGTCACGGATCAGTGAAGCCTCAGAGAAATCCATATTGAAAAATTGTGCAGCGATGGACTGTGCGGTTTTATCCTTCAGCATATCAGACAGATGCTCATTGATGACATTCGTCACAAAAGAACCCTTGCGCAGACCAAACGCATAAGTTTCAGTGACAAATCCATCATAATATATGTCATAATCACCGGAATCGGCATATCTGAGTTCATAAACATCATCATCAAGCAAAACCAGGTCGATCTCACCGTTGTCCAGCGCTTCCATTTCTTCCTCTACACTGGAGTAAACGTACACATTCGCCGGGCTCACAAAGCCGCCGCTCACAAGATTAGCCTTGACCCACTGGTCAAAACTGGTTCCCTTTTGTACACCGATCCGCAAATCACGGAAGGCTTCCGGTGAAACAATCTCAGGAAGATCCATACCCGCACGGCCGATAAACTTCGCGTCGCTCTTGTAGTAGGGGATGCTGAAATCGATCTGCTCTGCACGCTCTCCCGTAATGGCAAAAGCACCGCCAACCACATCGACCTGTCCAAGATTCAACGCATCGATCATGCCATCATAGGCAAGATAGATAACCTGGACCTGGACACCCATCCTGTTCCCGATCTCTTCCATCAGGGCTACATCAATACCGGTCGGCTCTCCGTCCTCATCAGTAAACACAAACGGAATATATTCCGACGGTACGCCGAAACGCAGCACTCCGGACTGTAACACATCATCCAGATCATCAGCAAATACTGAAGAAAAGGCCAGTAATGCGGCAATAAAAACAAGAACCAATAAACTTTTTTTCATTCTAAAATTCCTTCCTTTTGCCTGAATAAAAAGATGATATTCAGGCAAATTGTTTTCATCTGCTTATAACGGCTTTGCCAGTACCACACGGCGGTTGAGATAACCGCCGTCGACGGACTCATCTTCGCAGGTAATGAGCACCAGCGCGTTATCCTTCAATTCAGGAACAATTGAAGCAAAGCCGTCGGAAGCAATCTTATAATTGCCGAACACGCGGAACACCTGGATCCGATCGAACCGATCATTAACCATCAGCAGGTCACCATCTTCCAGTTTGCTGAGGAAGAGGAAAGGTCCGGCTTCCATGGTATTCAGGTGATTATGCCCGGTCAACACCGTGATTCCTCTGCCCGGCAGGCTGCTGCCCTCCAGCAGACCGATAGAGCTGCCAAGCCATTCGACCGGGTAGCTGCTGTCTGTCTCCGGCACGGTCAGAATTTCTTCCGCTATATCCAGGCCCGGGATCTGCAATGTCAGCCCGGTTGAGGCATAAGCGAGTCCCTGCGGGCGGGCCGGTAAGGCTGTCATATGGGAAGCAGAGAAACCGGTCGCAGGCAGTTCCCGGTCACAGAGCCGATAAATATCATACCTGTGCGGTGGTGTAACCGGCTCAGGCTCCGGTGTCCCGACTGCAAGCCATACGCCGCCGCCATTGGGAACTTCGAGATAGTAACCCGTTCCATCCTTCTTCAGTGCGGTTTTCTTTGTGTTTCCGTTTGTCACGCCTTCCAACTCAGAGCCATCAGCGGAAAGGACGTATATTTTCTCATCCTTTTTCGCAACCGGAAAGTCATGAGATTGATCCGGGGCTGTGATTCCGTCTTCTTTCACAACTTCGATCTTGTCCTGTGAATCCGGAGCAATTTTGATGATGTAGTTGATATTATCTTCTACTGTCACATTTTTCGATCCGTCTTCATTCTGCGCGGCATTTGAGCTGCCGGTGAGATCGACCTTCCATACTGTCAGGTTCAGATTGTCATCATCTGTCCCATCATTGTCAGCTTCCTCGTTTACCAGGACACCCGCACTCTTGCCGGAGATCGTCCCGGTGACCAGAATGTCCGTGAAGGAAGCATTCCTGTCAGTCCCGTACGCCTCAACATCCAGACCGTAGGTCGAACCGGTGAGATCACCGTCTATCGTGATATTGGTTTTTCCGTTATCGTTCCAGATTTCCATACCGGTTGATTCTTCGCTGCCGTCTGCGGAAACATTCCCGTTTACCGTCACCTTTGTTGCCGGGTTGGACAATTCCGCGGCATGAGCCACAGAATCCGGTTCAGCTCCTTCATTCTCCGCGGCATCCTCTTCATCCTCACCGAAATCATAGGCCTCAGGATCGTTGACGACAGAGATCCCGACAGCCTGATTCCCGGTCACAGTCACATTTTCTTCCACGGAAATGGTGATCGTTCCGCCAATGTTGGCCGTATCGATGCCATATGCGACATAATCTGCTTCCGCAGAAGAAACATTGATTCCCTTTTCGACGTTGATGGTCGTTTCTCCGGTTCCTTCGGAATTGGAATAAATTCCGGCCGTCTCAAAATCACCGTCATCAGTGTCTTGTGCGAGAATATCACCGGCAACTTGAACCGTCAGGGTTCCGGAATCACTGTAGGTATCAAGGGCTTTGCCGCCTGCATCAATATCACCGCCGAAAGTAAATTCAGCCTTTCCGCTGTCTACAGCTGAAATTCGGTTCCCGTAATCCGTCACCACATCACCGCCGACAAAAACATCCACTGCGGCTTCGCTGTAAACCTGAACTTCATTGCCATAACCCATGGAAATATCATCAGTGACATTGACCGTGACAGAGGTACCTTTCCCTTCTGCATTGATCAGAACACCGGTCGTGCTGCCCAGGAAACCATCTACGTCAATAGGTTCTTCTTCATCATCATCCCAGTCATCGCCCCAATCTACATCATTCCATTCATTATCATCCTCATCCCCGGTCCAGGTACCATCAAGATCCTGTTCCCACCACTCATCATCATAAGGATCAATTTCATCAGACGACTCATCTTCAGCAGCTTTGGCATCCATATCCAGTTCAATCGGTTCTTCCTCTTCCCAGGAACCGGCAGCAACCTGGTCCCAGATCCCGCCATTGACGTTCACCGTAACGACCGGTGCCGAACTTTTAGCCGATGCATCGACGATAACACCGTATCCATCCGCATAGATATCTTCACTTTCCGCTTTCGTGGCGCCGCCAAGCGCCTGGATCGAAATGCCGACAATGCTATCGATCTGACCCGCTATGACATCCAGCTTTGCGTCTTCGTTGACCATGGAAACAGCCGTATAGCCATCAATAAAGCCTTCATTTTCCACATTGACTGTCCCGGAGCCGGCAATAATTTCCAAAGCGGATGCTTCGGATTGAATGCTTTGGCTGTTGAGCGTCACCGAGCCGGAACTGTCGACATCAATATATACACCGGCTTCCGTCCCATAAATACTTTCAGCGATGAGAGCAACAGAGCCCGTATTGACAGCGCTCAGATAGGCACCGACTGTGCTTGATTCGATCATGGTCTCGTCAGGAGGGGAGATCGGATCTCCTTCAGAAATCAAAACAATTCCTTCAGACCCGGTTTTATTTTCATCGGAGTCCAAACTGTCCTGTGCCCATACCGGCGCCGCAAAGGCCATAACAAATATCAGGAACGCGGAGAGCAGCAAAACAAAATTTTTCTTGATTTTCATCATGATTTCCTCCGTTCCTTTCCTATTTGCTTCCCTTGATGATCACAGCCGGACCGGCATAGGTTTTGTTTTTCACTGCCGCATATTTCCGGATCCGGAATTCATAACCCTGTCCGACATTCTGGATCGTGCAGGTGAATTTATTGCCTGTAGTTTTGCATCCCTGTGTCCATTCATCATTTGTGTCCGCTTTCCGATACTCGGCAATGATCCCGTTCGCGGCGGTATCGGCGGTACAGGAAACCGTTGCTTTGCTGGACTTATCTTTCGTTGGATATGTCACTTTGGCATTGAAGGGTTCGCTCATCGGCATAAAAGAAACCCGGGCGGATTCCACACCGTAGAAACTGATTTTCTGATTCTGTCCGTTGACAGAATCGTTTAAATAAGGGACCATTCCCACAGTATATAATTTACCGTTGACAAACCCGGTGATTTTGTCTGTCTGACTTCCGTCAGGTCTGTTGACAAAATCCACAAATTTTCCGGTGGCAGCATC
>CAYWKZ010000054.1:0-18412 GCA_964459115.1 uncultured Leptolinea sp.
TGACGGCACCAAAGACAAATCCAACCTGGGCGCGAATGCGATTCTGGCGGTTTCTATTGCGGCAGCCCGGGCCGCGGCGACCTCCTATGGTCTGCCGCTTTATCGCTTCCTCGGCGGTGCAAATGCCAACCGTCTGCCGGTTCCGATGATGAACATCCTGAATGGCGGCGCGCATGCAGATTCCTCTGTGGATACACAGGAATTCATGGTCATGCCGGTAGGGGCTCCTTCCTTCTCCGAAGGTCTGCGCTGGTGTGCGGAAGTATTCCAGACCTTAAAGAAACTGATTAAGGCAAAGAACGACGTCACCGCGGTCGGTGATGAAGGCGGTTTTGCTCCCAACAGCCTGGGTGGTGATGAAGATGCGATCGAACTGATCCTTGAGGCCATCCGTACTGCCGGTTACAAGCCGGGTGATGATTTCATGCTGGCAATGGATGCGGCGGCTTCCGAATGGAAGAGCGAAAAGGGCAAGGGTTTCTACCATCAGCCAAAATCCGGCAAGGACTTCACATCTTCCGAACTGATTGATCACTGGGCTTCCCTGGTCGAAAAATACCCCATCATCTCCATCGAAGACGGTTTGGATGAAGAGGATTGGGAAGGCTGGAAGGAAATGACTGATCGTCTGGGCTCCAAAGTGCAGCTGGTTGGTGATGACCTGTTCGTGACTAACACCGAACGCCTGAAGAAGGGCATTGACAACGGCGCGGGCAACTCCATCCTGATCAAACTGAACCAGATCGGTTCCGTTTCTGAGACGCTGGAAGCCATCAAGATGGCCCACAAGGCCGGCTATACCGCGGTCACCTCTCACCGCTCCGGTGAAACGGAAGATACCACCATCGCCGATCTTGCTGTCGCGCTGAATACCGGTCAGATCAAAACCGGTGCGCCTTCCCGCAGTGAACGTGTGGCAAAATACAATCGTCTGCTCCGCATTGAGGAGGAACTGGGCGCTGCCGCTGTTTATCCCGGCAAAGAAGCTTTCTAATTTATCAGAAATATAAAAACACAAAATGGCCGTGAAAGCGGCCTTTTTTTTTGCGTCGTCTCGTGTTTTAGTCAGCTGTCTGCCGTGTCGCGTAAGTTAGCGAAGCTCGAACCTTACAGATCAGGTTTTGAGCCTGTCACCATGTGAGTCATATCGGGTTCTGAACAGTTACAATAGATGATATATAATTTGATAAGTGGTGGATTCGAATAAGCCTGATTCGCACACAGCTGATACCGCATGATTTATAATTGGCAGGATTTTATGGGAAGCACCTATACCAGACAAAATACAACGGAAGACAAACATGAGCGGCGGGGCGAAATCCGGAAAGATTCCGGAAAGCAGCCGACGCTGCCTAACAGCTTTGTTTCAGGCATCATGGATCTCCCGGGCACCGGCGGTTTGTCAGATCTGCCCAATAGTGTCATTTCGCGCATTATGGAGCGCCCGGATGCGGAAGCGGAGGCTGACCGTCTTTCGGCAGGAGTGACATCCGGGACGCCGGATTCGGTGCGCCGTGAAATGGGCGGACGTCTTGGTGCGGATCTTTCCGGCGTACGATTCCACAGCGGCCCCTCCAGTGTCCGGCAGAGTGAATCGCTGGGTGCACAGGCCTGGACGCAGGGCCGGGACATCCATTTCGGCAGCGGCGGCTTTACGCCGTCACTGGCTGCCCATGAACTGGTCCACACGGTCCAGCAGGGAGCAGTTCGCGGCAGTACATCCGTCTCCATGCCTCTCGGCGCAGTCCAGCTGAAACCGGATCCTGATGCCAGATTCCGGGCAAAAGCAGATTCTTTTGCTCCGAGTCAATATGATCAGCCGCTTGCGGGCGATGCGGAGGGGCTTACTGAGGTCGAAGCGCAGGCAATGCGGACCTTCAACTCCTCTCGGGGTGTCAATGTCTACAATGCGCTCATTCCTGATCTCAAAAAAATGACAGAAAAAGTAGTCAGCAACCGGGAAAAAACACCAATCGCATTCAGGCCGAAACCTGCAATGTCGTTTTTCATCCGTGCCGCGTATCAGGATTATGCCCTGCGGGATATTCTCATAGAACTGGTCAACAAACCTATCGGTCTTTTTAAGACCAATACCCGCATCAGACAGTACAAAGCGCTGATCAAAAGTGTTAATGACCGTCTGGGCGAATATCAGGCAGAGGAGCTTGGCATCCAGACCGGGCTGATCCCCGGTGATGCAGGACAATACGGGCAGAAGAACAGCCGCGGTGGGGGTTCCCGTCAGGTGACTAAGCGATCCTATGATCTCAATGTTGAAGATCCGGAAGCCAACAAGTTCAATCCCGGCAATATTCCGGAGGTCGCGGCGATCCAACAGGAGATCGATAACGCAGGAACCTTCCAGGAAGCCTATAAGATCTTTGCAAAGTTCACCGGCAACAAAAATGCCACCATTGAATATAAGAAACCGGACCAGGATAAGGACGTCACGCCGGATCTGGAGCTCTTCAAGAAGAAACTCAAGCATATGTCCCGTCAGGTCTGGGATTACCCTGAATTGCGGAAAACGATCGGAAACCTGATGATCATGGACAGCACCAAAGACTACCATATGGGGGTGCAGCACACCTCCGGAGGCATGCAGAAGAGCGACATCCAATACAATGCCTTTCGAGACCGTTCCGGTCCGGAAGGTGAACAGATGCGTCGGGATGAGCAGAAAAAAAACGAGGAAACCGGTGAATTTAACACGGACTTTGATCACCACGGGAACCATGAACTCGGCCATCTTCTCGGCTTCAACATGGCGAAGCGCAGCGGTTCCATAAATGAAGCGGAAGATTCCAATGAAAAAGCCGAGACGGAGAATGACATCATCAAAGAAGTTCTGCTGAACCGGGACATCCTCACACCCCAGCAGAAAAAGCAGATCAAATACCATACCTCCGAGGGCTACGGTGAGGGAAAATATGAAAAGCTCAAGCACTACAAAGGCCAGATCGACCTGAAGGGGAGCCCGGCGCTCGAAGGCAATAAGATCACCTCGAATTACGGGAAGTCTGTCGTATTCGAATTTTTCGCTGAGACTTTTGGCGATACCTATACCCACGGGACGAATGCCAAACGCGCCAGTATCGAGGTAGTGAAAGAATACGAAAAGCGTCAGAAGGCTCTTCAGCGGGCGAAATATAATTACAACCAGTCGAACTGGTTTATGAAGCTGTTCCGGAAGAAAGTACAGGAGCCGGAAAGAATCCTGCCAAGCAATTCTGCATTAAAACGCATGCACGGAAAAAGAAAATAACCGGTTTTCTTTTGGATTGAGGGATTGATTGTTTTCTCCTGTATGCTTATTCCATTGAAATTTTTTTTCAAACAGACAATTCCATTTGTTATCTCCGTGCCGGCGGTTACCGTGCCACAATTTTCAAGCCTTTGATATAATATTAAAGAAAAGCATACAACGTCTCTGTAAACTGCCGGGGAATACAATGTCAGAACAGGCCTTCGTGTGAAGGTTCCGCTGGCGTACTTCTGAATATAATGGGATCGCTGTCATATCGGTTGATGAGCGGCTGCTTTCGCAATTGATCCGGCAGATATCACAGGGAAAGGAAGTGTCTTATGAAGTCATATTTCAGTCTGTTTCGAAATTATGCGAATTTCTCCGGGTTCATGAAGCGCGGTGCGTATTGGACGGCGATGATCATCCACGGGCTGATCCTGCTGATCCCGTTGGTGCCCGGTATCTTTTTCCTGCTAAATAAAAATGATCTGCTGCCTGCCGCACTCAACATCGCTGACGGGACCAGTCTGATCTCAAAAATCTACCTTCCCTGGGTGCTGCCCCTCTGGTGCTTTTATTTCCTGTTGATGGTCATCCCGGTCTGGTCGGCGACAGTCCGCCGGCTGCATTCCCTGCCGAAAAGCGGATGGTGGCTGCTGCTCGGGTTGGTCCCGGTGATCGGTTGGTTTATCCTGCTGATCTGGCTGCTGCAAAAGGGCAGTTATGAAGATTTTCTGCGCCGGCTCAAGCGTGCCCGCGGGGAAAATGATCTGCTCGGTGCTTTTGACAACATTGTGTCCATTGCAAACAGGCCCCGGAACGGCGGCTGGTTTTTCGTGGTCTTTGCGCTCCTTGCTGTCGGGGGCTGGTTCCTGAACCGTGAGATCCTGCGGACCGGAACACAGGAAACGGTGATGGCTGCTTTTCAGGCGGTGAGTGAGAACGGCCTGGCTTCACTGCGGGATTTTGTGCCGGCTCAGGCAGGTATGCCGATGCAGACTCCGGCGGCCGGTCAGGTTATTGACAAGACATCCGTGGAAAAGACGCCGGTGCGGACGGAAGTCAAAACCGCTGTGCCGGTAAAGACAGAGGTCAGGACTGACGAACCGGAAAAACCGTTGGAAGAGGCCGTTGATGCGGCAGAACCATTGGAAGAGGCTGTGGAAGAGGCTGAGACTCCCGAAGCCGACATCATCATAGAAGATGTGACTGCTGATTCTCTGCCCACTGCTGAAGTGGCTGAGGCTGAGGAATCGCTCACGGAAGAAGTGACGGAAACTGTTTCGGACCCTCCGGCAGTGCTCGGAAAGGCCTCGGCTCTCGCTGCTTCTGCTGAACAGGAACCGACATCGGAACCGGTTCCGGAAAAGGCTGTGCAGGTCGAAGCTGGTCAGGCGGTCATCGCGAAGCAGGACGGTTCCATCCTGCTGCTGACGGAAAACGATGTGCTTGCCTCCGTCTATGCAGTGACGGTCGAACAATATAAGTCTTGCGCGGAGGATGGCGCTTGTGAATTGCCGGAAGCCCTGTACCGCCTTGCGTATCCGGAAGAGGAAAATGTCGCTGACAAGCTGCCGATGGTTTATGTGAGCGCCGATCAGGCGGCTGACTATTGCGAATGGGCGGGCATGCGTCTCCCGACCGCTGATGAGTGGAAAGCTGCCGCAAAACCGGCCGATGATGCGGCTCTCACGGAATCCTCGGTGAATGTGGTCGGCACCAACCGGCGGGCTTACATCCATTCGGAAGATCAGCAGGCGTTGACGGTCCCCGTCACTGCTTTCCGTTCTCCGTCTTCAGCCTATGGCATGGTGCAGATGCTCGGCAACGTCTGGGAATGGGCTCTCCCGGAGGATGACGGCGCCAATATGGCACTGGGCGGAGCGTGGAACAGCTACCTGTCTGCTGTCGGGCCTGATACGGAGATGGAAACCTTCCCGGGTTATGCGGCTGATAACATCGGGTTCCGCTGTTTTGCCGATATAACTGCGCTGGACCCGGAAAAATTTGAGATCAGCGCGGACGATGTGGACGTTTTGCTGAACCCCGGGCTGTGGTCTTCGAAAGGCGTCCGGGCGAAGGATAATGCCAAAATGGTTTATATCCCCTCTGCGGTCTTCAATATGGGCGTGACCAACGGACAGATCGACGAAAAGCCGGTGCATGAAGTGACGCTTTCGGCTTACTGGATCGATGCGTACGAGGTCAACAACGAGCAGTATGCGCTGTGCGTGGCCGAGGGGGCCTGTACGGAACCGCATGAGACGAAATCCCTGCGGCAGGCTTCCTATTATGGAAATCCGGCTTTCAGCAACTATCCGGTGATTGCCGTGGACAGGCAGCAGGCGGCGGCTTACTGTGAATGGGCGGGAGTGCGGCTGCCGACTGAGGCTGAGTGGGAACATGCGGCGAAAGGCCCGGAAGGAACTGCCTACCCCTGGGGCGCGGCTTTTGTCTCTGCCAATCTGAATTATTCCGGCAACGGTAATTATGACACCCTTGCGGTGAATGCCAACCCGGAGGATGTCAGCGCTTTCGGGGTGTATGACCTGGGCGGAAACGTTTCGGAATGGGTCGCCGACCGCTATCAGGAAAACTGGTACAGTGTTACGAACCAGCCGATCGACCCGACCGGTCCGGAAAACGGGAACTATTATGTGATCCGCGGAGGCTCTGCCCAGACCGGGGAGAATAACGTACGGACGACCGACCGTTTCTACGGTCTTGGGACCTCTTTCGGGCTTGACCGCGGTTTCCGCTGTGCGGTAACAGAGTGAAAAACGAAGTCTGGTGTGTTCCGCTCGCAGCAGACCTGGCGCTGGTCTACGCCCCGTTTCACGGGGTCTCAACGCTGGTCAATGCTGCTATGGCTGAGGCTGTGTACCTGGTTCTGGAAAATGAGGCGGAACCGGTCCCGGGGGATGCGGTGTGGATCAGCGATCTACGCCGGGCTGGCTGCCGGCCGGAGCGTCATCGCGGTGCTCCTGATCCTTTGTTTCTTGGTCTCATCCCGACCCGTGGCTGTATGATGCGCTGTGCCTATTGTGATTTCACTGCGCTTCAGGCCCATCCTGTGATGTCCTTTGAGCTGATCCGCCGGGCGGTTGACGGGTATGCGGAAGTGCTGCGCGGGAAAAAGCTTTCGGAGTGGAATGTGCATTTTTTCGGCGGGGAGCCTTTTGCCGCGTTCAAAGAAGTCGTTTTCGCTGTGAATTATGCCCGGCGGAAGGCTGCGGAAGCGGGTGCGCCGATCCGTTTTGAGGTGACGACGAACGGGTATTATTCTGAGGAAAAAGCGCGCTGGATCGCGGAAAACATCGATACGGTGGTGCTTTCTCTGGACGCTTTCCCGGGTTCACAGAACCGGCAGCGGCCGGGACCGAATGGGATGGAATCTTTCCCGACGGTCTGCCGCTCTGCCGACATCTTCTCCTGCGGCAGCTGTGAGTTCATCATCCGTTCCTGTATCTCCGCGGAAAATGTGGGAGAAATTCCTTCATGGGCGGCGTTCCTGGCGGAGCGCTGGGAACCTTCTTCCGTCTGCCTGGAACCGATGATCGAAAGTGCGATGTCCCGGAAAAATGGCTTGACACCGCCGGATTCGCTGCTTTTCACGAAACAATGGGCGGCCGCGCAGCGAATCTTGAAGGCGAAGCAGATCCCGCTGGTTTATTCCTCGGGAGATATCAGTGAATGCCGGAATTCCCTCTGCCCGGTGGGCAGGGATGCGCTGATCGTTGACCCGGAGGGGCAGGTCGGCAGCTGCTGGCAGCTGGCAGAGAACCGACTGACTGACGGGGCTGTCCGTTATTTCGGGTGTGTTGGCCGCAACGAATTGCGTATAGATGAAGAACTGCTGGAAAAACAGCGTGAGGAGAGTGAGGAAAACCGGGAGAGCTGTCAGGGTTGTTTTTGTTATGCTCACTGTGCGGGTGGCTGCCTGCTGAATAAAAATCATGACGGCGATTTTTGCCGTTTGACAAAGGTGCTGACGCTGTGGCAGCTGCTTGAACAGCTGGAATACGGGACTCTCGCGGATGAGCTGCTGGTGAATGAGGCTTATCAGCGCTGGCTTGTGGATGTGAAGGATTTCCGCTGCGGTGTGCTGAACTTTGCAGATCTTCCGGACGCTTTACAGGTATTCAGCCCCGGGTTGGAGGAAGCGAAGATTTCCATGCCTCACGAAAACCTTCCGGCGGAACCGGTTCCGGCAGATGCCTTTTCCGGTTGGGTTCGGGACGGTTCGCGGATCATGTGCGTGAACTTGCATGAAAGTTTTGTTAAGGTTCTGGATGGCGAAGAAGCGCTTCGGTTTCAGTTGGAACATTCTGGTATGGATAAAACGGATATTGAAGCCGTTCAGAATGCACTGCGGACGGGGACGGATCCATGGCAAATCTGATCATAACGAATTATTGCAATGCGGAATGTGAGTTCTGTTTTGCCGCAGATTCCCGTCACAGAATGATTCGGAGCGGTTCACGTCAGATGGACGAAACGGAGTTTCATAATTGCTTAGAATTCACGCTGAGCGGCGGGGACCGGGAGCTGCGCCTGCTGGGCGGGGAGCCGACGCTGCATCCGCTTTTTCCGGATTTTGTTAAGGTTGGCAGGAAAGACGGCTGTCCGGTCACGGTTTTCTCCAATGGGGTCATGCCGGCTGCTTCCCGTGAAGCGCTGGCGGCGCTGGACCCGGAGGTCTGTAACGTGGTGATCAATATGGGCGCAAACATCCGGGAAGCGGATAAATCGGTCCGGAGAGAAACGCTGCAGCGGCTGGGCTCGAGGGGCACCCTGGGATATACGATCACTTCAGCGGATTTCTCGTTTGCGGAAGCCATCGAGCTGATCAGGACGTTTGGACTGCGGGAAAACATCCGTATCGGTTTGGCTCACCCGACCTGGCGGGGAGTGAACAAGGCGCTCCACCCGAAACGTTATCCGGCTATAGGCCGGAGGCTGTTGGAAGCGTCTATTATGACTGCCCGTCATGGGATCAGCCTGGATGCGGACTGCGGCTTTGTCCGCTGCATGTTCGGAAATTTCTTTGATCAACTCACGGCCAACGGATTCCGCTATAGTTCAAAGTGCTCTCCGGTGCTGGACCTCTGTACCGACGGGAAGATCCTGCCTTGCTTTGCCTTGTCTAATCTCATGGCTTTGGATCGGGAGACCTTCCCGAACACTGAGGCTGCTTATGAGCGGTTCACGGAAAAACTGAAGCCTCTGCGGACCTTCGGGATCTATGCGGAGTGTTCACAGTGCGTTTATTTTGAGACAGATTTGTGCTGTGGCGGCTGTATTTCCGCCCGTTTGCGCAGACTACAGCCGATGGAGGATCGATGGTAAAGCCGTTGATCGACCCCGAGCATTTCCCGGAAGCCATCGGTGAAATGAAGATCAAGGTCTCCCGCCGTGGGATGTTTTTTGCAGCCGCGGATGCTGCTGCGGAGCGGAAACGCAGCCGGGCGGGACTGCCGAGTTACAGGATCGAAGACCTGACGGAGTTTTCTGATGAGCAGCTCTCTGAGCTATATCCTGCCGTCAACCGCAGGGCGAAGATCAGCCTGGAAAAGGGAATGGTCTGTGCGGAAACTTCAGCGGCGGTTGACCCGATCCCGTTGTTTCCGCTTGACTCACCGGCGCTGTTTGTTTTCAACCAGTTCAACGGGGTGCAGCCGATGTCGGAAGTTTTTGTTAAGGTTCAGCAGCATACCGGCTGGGATGAGGGGAATACCCGCTCATTTGTCCGGGCGGTGTTTTTGAAATTATGCGAGGTGCGTGTCTGTGAGCCCGGATGCCCTGAATAAACCTGAATTCCGGCAGATGGATGCGGTTTCCCTGCCGGTCTTTTCCCGGAGTGTCGGTGACCTGACGCTGTTTTATGCGCCGGGGTATCTCGCTGCCGCCCGAAAGCGGGAGGCGGAGGAGATCACGGGGATCCTTTCCGGTGAGCTGCCCTTCGGTGAGGATATGACGCCTCATTACCTGATACAGGCGGCATGCTCCGCACAGGACATTTGGCGGCGGATGCACGATCCCGAAAACTACTGGCCGACCTGCCTGACGCTTTATACCACGCTGGACTGTAACCTGAACTGCTCCTATTGTTTTGCCAAAGCCGCCCGCCAGGAGGGCGTTAGGCTTTCCAAAGAGCTGATTCTGGCGGCTGCCCGTGAGGTGGCCGCGAACTGCAGGGAAAAGGATGAGCCTTTCACGGCTGTTTTCCATGGCGGCGGTGAGCCTTCACTGGACCCGCGGCTGCCGGACCTGTTAGCGGATCTGCAATGGATCTGCAAGCAGGCGAACGTGCCGTTCCGTTCCTATATCGCGACGAACGGCGTCATGGACTCTGAAAGAGCCCGCTGGATCAGAGCGCATGTTGATATGGTGGGTATTTCTGTTGACGGTCCGCCGGAGCTCCAAAATCGACAGCGGCCGCTGCAGAACGGTTGTGACAGCTTCCGGATCCTGGAGCGGACCATTCAAAATATCAACAGCGCCCCGGAGGATCTTTCCTTTCGGGTGACGGTCCTGCCGGAAAACTTTGGCAGGATCCCGGAGATTACAGCTTATATTGTAGAAACTTTCGGTGCCGAAGAAATCCATGTCGAGCCGGTGTATCATCAGCACATTGCGGCGGACCTGGCGGATGATTTTTGTGAGTCTTTCCTGAAGGCACAGGCGGAAACCTCTGCGAAAATCGTTCACAGCGGCAGCCGGATCAGTGAGGTCCATGGGCGTTACTGCCAGATTTTTCGCCAGGTGCTCCATCTGGTTCCGCCGGCAGGCACCTCGGCCTGTTTCGCGGTTTCCTCTCAGGATGAGGCGGAAATGAAGCTGTTGGATACTATGCGGGATGAGAATCTTTTTGAAAGGCTTTCCCGGGAGGATCCGATCTGTGAGCATTGTATCAACCGCTTTCACTGTGCGCGGAGCTGCCCGGATGTCTGCCCGGCGTTGTGCGATGTCGTCAGAGATGCGGGGACCTTCCGCTGCCGGGTGAACCGCCGGCTGGCGGAAGCGGAGCTGGTGAGGACTGCGGAACGGCTGCTGTTTGAAGGAGCACGAAATTACGGCTATGCCGGGGTGAAGCTGAGGGAGGATCAATGAGCGGAAAGTCGCTTTATCTGATACCGTTTCAGGATAAATTTCTGATCTACCGTCCGCTGCGGGGACTGCTGTTTTTGGGTAACCGGGCGATGGCGGACAGCGCACAGCGGTTTTGCGAGACATGGAACAGAAAATCGCTCTCTGACGAACCGGATGTGCTGGACTTTTTCGACGCTATCGGCTTCACGCAGCCTGACCCGCCGGAACCTCCCGATCCGAATCTTAAAGAATTCCAGCCAACCTTTGCGGCGCTGCTGATGAGCAACCGCTGCAATCTGCGCTGCATTTACTGCTATGCCAATGGCGGGGAAACGAATAATTTGGACCTGGATCCCGCGATCGCCCGCGCAGCGATCGACCTGGTCTGTGACAATGCCCGGAAACAGGGACAGGACCATTTTTCCGTGACCTTTCACGGGGGCGGGGAGCCGACGCTGCACTGGGACGCGATGCTGGATCTCGCGAAATATGCCCGTGAAAAGCCGCTGAAGTCCACACTGCATATCGTCACGAACGGCTGCTGGAATGAGGATCACGGGGAATGGCTGATGGAGTGGATCGACGGGATGACGATCTCGATGGATGGCGGTCCGGAAACACAGAACCGACAGCGGCCGCTGCCGGGCGGAAAGGCATCGTTTGAACGGGTGATGCGCTCGGTGCGGCAGCTGTCTGAGGCAGAATATCCCTTCAACATCCGCATGACGGTCACGCCAAAACGCTTTGACCGGCTGCCGGATGATGTGCGGTTCCTGTGTGAAGAGACCGGCTGCCGGGAGATCCAGGCGGAACCGGCTTTTTATGAAGTCCGCGGTGCTCATGGGACAGCCTTCCGGGAGCAGGGGCAGCGTTTTGTGAGCGCTTTTCTTGACGCCCGGCAGGTCGCTGAGGATCACGGAAGATTTCTCTATTATTCCGGCGCCCGTCCGGAAAATGTCTCTGCGGTGTTTTGCAAGGCACCGCTCGGCGGGAGCCTGACGGTCAACCCGTTGGGGCAGGTGACCGGCTGTTATGAAACAACGGGGCGTGACGGCCAGTGCGGCGGTGTTTTCGGTCACGCGGATGCAGACGGGATCTTCATTGATGAGGAAAAACGCATTGCACAGATGACAGAGATCCTGCACCGAAAGGACAAGTGTCGGGATTGTTTCTGCTATTATCACTGTGCCGGTGACTGTTTCACCCGCGGGATCCCCTCGGAAGAAGGTGGGTGGCCCTATAACCGCTGTGAGATCAACCGGGCGCTCACCCTGGAGATGCTGCTGAGAAGGCTGAGCGTTGGATAATCGTAAAAACATGTTGTATAATTTAAATCGGATTATAATGTCTCATTGCCGGAAATGGATTTTTCCCTTGTGGAGGTATTATGAGTGGAAATGAAAAGAACGAAAAACCGGAAGTTTACGCGATCCGCCGCAATGGCGGTGACTGGCAGATCAGCCGCCGGGATTTTTTGAAAGCGGCAACTTTCGGCGCTGCTGTGATGGGGATCGGTATGAACAGCCGTTTTGTCAAACCGGCGAACGCGGCATCCGACCTGGAGACCCTGTGTAAAACATCCCTCGCCCATCAAAAAACGATCACCGGTTTGATGATTTCCGCGGATGGGAACTATCTGTTGTCCTGCGATGAAGGCGGTCAGCAGAAATGCTGGGATTTCAACTCTCATGCGCTGCTGCAGAGCGCCAAATCATCCGTCAGTGATGAAAAGCTCTGTGAGATGGCTGTTTTGGATGGAAAGCAGATTTGTCTGGCGACTGATGGCAGCTCGATCCGGCTGCTGGAGCTTCCGGACATCACATCTGTGGGAACGGTCAAGGTGAATCCCGGTTCTGCTAAAATCAGCGCGGTCAAGGGATTGGATGCGGATTCGGCAGGCGATCTCTATGGCGTATCATCGGATGTTCTTTTCATCCTGAATAAAAACAAAGGGCTGTCTTATACCGAGCAGAAGGTCCTGTTCAGCCGGGAGTCCGGCATGGGATCCTTTTCAGACGTGAAGGTCCTTGCGGAGGGCAGCGCCCTGTTGGTGCTGCAATCTTCCGGGTTCGGCATATTCGACATCGGGACTGGGGAGATGTGTGAATTTGGCAGCGGTGATCCCTATGGTGCTTTCGCGGTTCTTCCGGGCGGTGCGAGAGCGTTGCTGTGCGATAAAAACGGTACGGGCTATCGGCTGACTTCGCTGATCGACGGTTCCGTGATCTGGCAAAAAGACCTGGATCAGGACATCGTTCAGGCAGCAGTCACACCGGACGGGACCTATGGCATCCTGGCCGGAGCAAAGAAGGGTGTGATCCTGGTTGATATGGCTGATGGAAAGGTGATCGACCGCATTACCGCGGGTGATTCGGTCAATGCGGGAATCGCTGTGACAAAAGACGGGACGGCTTTCGCCGTGGCTGCCGGGAAAAGCATCCTGTTTGTCAGCCTTCCGGACTTTGAAATCATCGGCTGCCCGGTCGACCTGAAGGAAATGAAGGACGATACCAAAGGGATCGAGATCAAAGGGACGGACCCGGCGACCGGACGTACGATCACCTATACCCTTCCCTGTGGTTCTCCGATCCCGGAAGGTGCGGTCTGCGTGTGCAACTGTGTGGCGGGTTCGGTCTGCTCCTGCGTGGGGCATACGGTCTGCACCTGTGACACGGTCTGTTCCTGTGTCGGGAACACGATCTGCACTTGTGATACGGTTTGCAGCTGTGTCGGAAATGTGGTGACGACAAGTCATTATTGGCATCCGAATTAAAAGTGAAGTGAGAAGGGTGAAAGGTGAAAAGCAGACGATCAAAAAGTGGAGTTACTGCCATGAATCCCTGAGCACAAAAAAGTATTAATCATGCAAAGTTTTGAAGAACGGATCCGGGAACAGGAAGCAGCACTGCGGAGGTTTGACCCGCGTCCGCTGGAGGAGATCCTGAAAGAGCGGGCAATGCCGAAACCGCTTTGGGCACAGCGGCCCATGACGGATTCGGGCACCGCTCTTGAAGAACAGATTGTCAAAGCGGCGGCAGCGAGTCCTGCTGACGCTTTTTGCGTTTATATTCATGTTCCCTATTGCCGGACACGCTGCGGCTACTGCGACTGCTATTCTTTTCCGCTCCCCTCCTCACGCCTTCCGGAGCTGGCTGTGTATCCGGGACTGCTTGAGAGGGAAATCAGCTGGTGGGGAGAGCATATCCCGGCGCTGCGCACAAAAAGCCTCTCTACGATCCACTTTGGCGGGGGTACGCCGCTGACGATCGGGACTGATGGGCTCTCCCGGGTTCTGGATGCGGTGCGAAGTTTCTTTAAGGTTGATGAAAATACAGAACTCGCTCTCGAGTCGACTTCCTCAGACCTTAACGAAATTATTCTGGATGAACTTATGCGGCTTGGCTTCATCCGGCTGCATATCGGAGTACAGTCGCTATGTGATCCGGTTCGACGGGCGATTGGACGTCGCGAGACCGGTGAGGAAGTGCTCCGGAAGATCCGGTACGCGGTGGATCACGGCTGGATCGTCAGCACTGACCTCATAATCGGGCTGCCGCAGTACCGGGAAAACGATATCTTAGCCGATACTGAAGCAATGATGGCAGCGGGAGTCGAAGGTCTTTCCATTTATGAGCTGGTGCGCTCACCGCGCAACCGTGCCTTTTTTGAGCATCATGGTCTGCTGGATCCGGATATAACGGCCATGTGGCGGCAGTATCAGTACGCCTTTTGGCTGGCGGAGAATGCCGGCTGTTCGCTGAAAATTTATAACCATATGGCCAGAGGCCGGGACGATAACCGTTATTTCACCTCCCCGTCGCGTGGGGAAGATCTGCTGTCCTTCGGGACGATCTCCGACGGGTATTTCGGTGATTATTTATACCGGCATGTGGCGCTGTCTGAATATCGTTCGGAGCTTGTGCAGGGGCATCCGGGACTTCTCGGCGGTATGCGACGGACAGAGACGGATAGCCTGACCGCCGGTCTGGAGCGGGAGATCCGGGGCGGACGTCCGGACCCCGAGCCGTTTGTCAGGGCCTTTGGTCCCGAAAAGGCGCTGGATCTTTTTCAAAACTGGATCGCCCGCGGTTATCTCCGTGTGAGTCCAGACGGAGAGTCAACAGAGCTTCTCGCCAACGGTTCCTGGTTCATCATGAAGATAATCAATGATGTGATGAAAATGATAATCACCTATCAATAAAAGTATACGCCTAAAATAAAGTACAATTTAGGCAAATAAAGAAAATGATAGGCGATTAGAAAATGAGAAACTTTAATTACTCAGTATATCTGAATCATCAATGGGATAATGAAGTATTATCTCTTGTATCAGCTATTCACGAATTCAAAGGACGTCAGGAATTGTATCTGGCACAGAAACCTGCAATACTTGACAGGTTGACTGAAATATCAAAAATCCAGAGCACGGAAAGTTCTAATGCTATTGAAGGCATTCATACATCTTCCGGACGCTTGAAAGCGCTTGTTCAGGAAAAAACAACACCGAAAAACCGCAGTGAGCAGGAAATAGCCGGATATCGTTATGTGCTGTCTGAGATTCATGAGAGCTATGAATATATTCCGCTGGCCCGGAATTATATTTTACAACTGCATCGGGATCTCTATCGATTTACAGGACTGAGTATAGGCGGACGTTTTAAAGACTCTCAAAACCATATTGTATCAGAAGATGTGGAAGGAAATCAATTCGTTATTTTTACGCCGCTTGATGCTTTCGATACACCGAATGCAATCGACATGATTTGTTCTCAGTATAATCAGGTAATTTCCGGCGGAATACTTGATCCTTTGATCATGATTCCGGTTTTTATCCATGATTTTCTGTGCATTCATCCTTTTTCCGATGGAAACGGACGAATGAGCAGATTGCTTACAACGCTGATGTTTTACCGCAGTGGATATGTGGTTGGCAGATATATTTCTTTAGAAAAAAAAATGGCAGATGACAAAATGCTTTATTATGATTCTCTGGAAGAGTCACAGACAGGCTGGCATGAAGAGATAGATGATCCTACGCCATTTATCAAATATTTACTGAGAATTCTCGTTAAAGCATATCGGGATTTTGAGGATCGTATCAATATAGTGGAGACAAAGGTACCGGCTGTAGAGCAGGTCAGAAAAGCGATATTTTTGAAAATGGGAACATTTTCAAAAAGTGAAATAATGGAACTTTGCCCGTCATTGGGTAAATCATCCGTTGAAAATTCTTTGACTGCTCTTGTGGAAGAAGGTTTTATTGTTCGTCAGGGCAAAGGCCGTTCGACTGTTTATTATCGCTCGGATTCGGTAATTGAATGAACCCTGAAAAAAGTTTATGCATCAAAAAGTGCAGCGCAACCGGCTGCACTTTTCTGAAACCTGAAACCTGTAACCTGAAACCTGTCACTATCCCCACAGGTCAGAGAGCGCGGGGATGACCTGCTTCTTGCGGGACATCACGCCCGGCAGGAAGACCATGTTGTCTTTCGGCTCCAGATTGAAAGCATGGCGGATGATGTCATCACTGCCGACGTAAAGCAGCTGTGTTCCGCCCAGCAGTACATCGGTGATCATCAGCATGGTGAAGCTGTACTTTCGTTTTTCATTGATTTCCCGAAGAATATCCAGCATCTCATCCTTCCGCTTCAGCAGCGGCTCGGAGTCGTAACTGGTGATCTGCCCGACACCGAATTTTTGCTCGGCGAAGTGGAATTCCTTGAAGTCCCGGGTAATGAGCTGGTCCAGATCGGAATGTGTTCCGTAAACATTGGCGAATAAGGTTCTGCCCAGTTCTTCGATCGTCACACCGGCGATCCTGGCCATGCGTTCTGCGAGCGCGATATCCCGCTTTGTGCATGTCGGGGACTTGAACATCACCGTATCGGAGAGGATGGCGCTTGCCATCAGACCGGCAATGGAGGGTGAGGGAACCTTGCCGTACTGCATGTACATATCCGCGATAATGGTGTTCGTGCTGCCGACCGGTTCGTTCCGCATGCGGATGGGCTGGAGCGTCTGGATATCCGCCAGACGGTGATGGTCGATGATTTCGAGAATTTCCGCTTCATTCAGCCCGGGGACGGCCTGCGCTATCTCGTTATGGTCCACCAGCACCACCTGTTTTCGTTTCGGACGCATCAGGTGGTAGCGGGAAATCATGCCGACCACTTTTTCATTCTCATCCAGCACCGGATAATATGCATCGCGGCGGTCACTCATCTTTTCCCGGACATCGTCGATATAGTCATTCAGATGGAAACTGACCAGGTCATCGGTGACGCAGTAATGGGCGATCGGGATGGCCTGAATGATCTGACAGACGGTGTAGCGGGCATCAAACGGTGTGGCGATGATGCAGGTGTTGCCGTGGTTTTCGATCCAGGCAGGGTCGACTTCCGACTGACAGATGATCAGACATTCAACACGCATGTCCAGCGCCCTTCGGATGATGTCCGGCTGGCTCCCGCAGAGCACGATGGTCTCTTTTTTCTGAAACATCAGCTGTTCACAATTCAGCGGCAATGCGATCACAATGTCTCCGGAAAGGGTATCTTTGTCGCACTCGTCATTGACCATCCTGCCTTCCAGAACACTGAGCAGGTTGAAGATCGGCACATCATCGACGCTGCCGTTTTCGTTAGCGAGCATGTTGTATTCGGTGATGTTTTCTGCGGAAAGCATCCCGTACAGCGTGCCGTCTTCATTGACGACGGGAATGTGTGTGATGCCGTGTTCCTGGATGGTGTTCCAGGCAAAGTCGATCGAAACCGTGGAGCTGAGCACGGGCGGTGTGTCATATTCCAGGTCGCAGACCTGCGTGCGGACGTTCCGCAGCCGCATCGGCGTTTCCACTCCGAAATGGTCAAGGATGCGCTGTGTTTCATCGTTGATGTGGTCCAGATGTGCGGCAACATAATTGCGGTCACCGAGAGCATTCCGCAGTGAGGCGTATGCGATTGCGGCTACCACGGAATCCGTATCCGGATTCCTGTGCCCGGTGACATAGATCTCGTTCATGGCGTACCTCCGGCGGGGAAAAATTTTGAGCACCCCTATAAATTATAAATGATAAATAAGAAATAAGAAAAATTTGTAATTTGGTAAAAAAACAGACTCCTTTGAAGAGTCTGTTTTGTGAGCGGTAATGGACTCGAACCATCGGCCTTTGCGATGTCAACGCAACGCTCTAACCAACTGAGCTAACCGCTCGAACAGACAATATTCTATATCAACCTCTAAAAAAAAGCAAGGGATTTCCCAAAATTCGTGATTTTTCATGACAGGTTTTAGGATTTATAATGATCAAGAGCTTCTTCAAGCAAGGTCCATTTCAAACATCGGCGTTTAAGAGCCCCACTTGTATTTTTCTTTCTGATTATTCTGTATAGTTTGTTCGCCTTTGATACGATGATATCCTGATTCTTTCGACAAAAATTCAGTTGATCAATGATAAGGTTTTTATAAAAAATCGTTGATTGGGAATCATCTGTATGGATTTTTACGTCTATTTTTTTATGATATCTTCACGAACAGGAATCATATTATTAAAATCAAGAACACCTATGAGTTTGCCATTCCTGTCGAATATCTTGTGAAAGTCTAAATCGTTTTTCATTAAGTTATGTTTTGCTTTTGGAGAGCTTAATGGTATGCAGTATTGTTTCTCATTGCAAATGATTACAAGACCGACAAATGGTCGAATTGATTTTCCCGTTTGTGGCGATACAGAAAAAACATGATCATCAATTTTATGAAGATTTCGGATGTATTTTATATCGACAGTAAATAAATTCAGACGGGTTTGTTCCATGAGAGCACCCTTAATGAAAAGGGCTGCTCTTTTGGAACAGCCCGCTGCATCCACTTTAGCTGGAATAAATCCCTCAAGGTAGGACTCACCGCTTAATCAACTGCCACTTTGATAGATAATCTATCCAGTAGGCCTCACTGCTCTTATAATTGCCACTTTCGTGTAAAACACTTAGCAGGCCTCTCTGCGGAGATTTTATATCTCTATATTTAAGGAAACGCTGATTTAATCGGCTTGAGTCAAAGTGACCTGTTTTCGTT
>CAYWKZ010000055.1:0-18258 GCA_964459115.1 uncultured Leptolinea sp.
ACACCGATGAAGATGAGGAGCGGGAAAAGTTCGGTAGAAATACCGGCATCATAGATGACTTTCATGAAGCCGACACTGGAGTCCATACCCAGGTTGGCCAGAACACAGCCGAAGCCGATGGGCAGCAGAAGGGTCGGTTCATACTCTTTGATGATGGCCAGTGCGATCAGCACAAAACCGATCACCAGCATGACACCGTTCTGCCAGCTGAGATGGTAAAAAGATTCAAAAATACCGCTGAGATTCATGGTCGCTCCTCTCAGCCGGCGTAGGACATCAGGGCCTGTCCGTGAGTCACAGTGTCGCCTTTGCTGACGTTAACGCTGGCAACCTTGCCATCGCGCATGGCGGTGATGTTGTTCTTCATCTTCATGGCTTCGAGAACGAAGAGAACGTCGCCCTTCTTCACAGACTGGCCGGCCTGTACTTTGACTTCCTGGATCACGCCCGGGATCGGGGCGGTCACGGTTTCGGCACCGGCAGCGGGAGCAGCTGCGGCAGCTTTCGGGGCAGCGGCAGGAGCGGCAGCCGGGGCAGCCTGTTTGACGGAGTAGGACATCAGGACATCGCCGTGGGCAACGCTGTCGCCTTTGCCGACATTCACGGTCTGAACCTTGCCGTCATGCAGGGCGGTGATGTTGTTCTTCATCTTCATGGCTTCGAGAACGAAGAGAACGTCACCCTTTTTGACTGTTTGTCCGGGTTTGACATTGACTTCCTGGATTACACCCGGGATCGGGGCGGTCACGGTTTCACTGCCTTCAACAAAGGACTGGGTGGGAGCTGCGGATACAGCGCCGGAAGCATTCGCGGTGACGGAAAATTCGGTTCCGTCCACGGTGATGATCATCGGGTCAGCTTTCGGATTTGCAATTTCTACGGAAAAAGTTTTTCCGTCAACGGTTACTGAAAGATTCATTTTATCTCCTTAATTTGTTAATTCAATCAGCGTCAGGGCGGAGTTACTTTTTCGCGATGACATAAGCAGCTGCAGCAGCGGCGGCTTTGAGTTTCTCATCGTCGTCCGCGTCCGCGGTTTCGATAGCTTTGGCTTCTTCCTCGGCTTCATCTTTCGGACCGTCTTTGACGAGACGGACCAAAAGCTCCATTACGCCCCAGAGAATGAGCAGAGAAACGAACAGGATGAGCATCCCGATGAGGGTGATTTGCAGAGCCTGTCCGATCAGCGCGTCATTGTTGGGAGCTGCTGCGGCAACGGTTTCAGCAACCTGTTCGGCAGCTTCCGCAGTTTCTTCGAGAGCGGTTTGAAAAAAATAATGGACCATTCCCAATCCTTTCTGTCTGACTTACCAGTCAGCCCGTATAAAAAATGCATCTTCTCGTTTTCAGGTTCGGCTGAGATGCGGAAAAGCCGGTAACCCGGAAATTTTTTTATTGAGAAATCAAAATTCCCATTACATAATATTCTACCTCAAATCAGTTTTTCAGCTCTTTCAAAATTACGGCTGTTCCTGCGAAAAAGAATTGCTGAAATATGTAAGGGTCATCTAACAAATTCAGCGGAATACGTTTATAATGTATATGTAATGCGCGGGACGCGCGAGTCGAATTCAATCATTAGTGAGGGAGCAATGAAAAAACCTCTTGTTTTTGTCGTAATGGACGGCGTAGGCTTTGGGAAGGATCCTGAGGGAGATGCCGTAAAACAGGCGAACACCCCGACATTGGACTGGCTGCTGGCCAATTGTCCGAACACCCAAATCAAAGCACACGGTACGGCGGTCGGTCTGCCTTCCGATGCGGACATGGGCAACAGTGAAGTCGGTCACAATGCACTTGGCTGCGGTCAGATCTACTCCCAGGGTGCCAAGCTGGTCAATGACAGCATCGAAAGCGGCTCTATGTTCACTTCCGGGACCTGGAAGGAAATGGCTGCCAATTGTGTCGAGCATAAGTCGGCCATGCACTTCATCGGGCTGCTTTCTGACGGCAACGTGCATTCCAACATCAGCCACCTGAAAGCCATGATCGCGCAGGCAAAGAAAGACGGTGTGAGCAAAGTGCGGGTTCACATCCTTCTTGATGGCCGTGACGTTCCCGCAACTTCTGCCCTGCAGTATGTGGATGAACTGGAAGATTTTCTGACTGAGCAGCGGGACGGCAGCTTTGACTGCCGCATCGCTTCCGGCGGCGGACGTATGGTCATCACCATGGACCGCTACCAGGCAAACTGGAACATGGTCAAGGAAGGCTGGGAAACGCATGTCCACGGTGTCGGACGTCAGTTCCCCTCTGCAAAGGAAGCCATTGAAGCCTACCGTAAAGAATTTGAAGTCATCGACCAGGATCTGCCGGCCTTTGTCATCGCTGAAAACGGTCAGCCGGTGGGCACCATCGAAGACAATGACAGCGTGATCTTCTTCAATTTCCGCGGAGACCGTGCTATCGAGATCAGCATGGCATTTGAATATGACGATTTCGATCATTTTGACCGCGGCCGCCGCCCGAATGTTCTTTATGCCGGCATGCTTCAGTATGACGGCGACCTGAAGCTGCCGAAGAAATTCCTGGTGGCTCCTCCGGACATCAAAAACACCCTTTCCCAGCTCCTGGTGGCGCATGGCATCAAACAGTACGCGGTTTCCGAAACCCAGAAATACGGTCATGTGACCTACTTCTGGAATGGCAACAAATCCGGCAAGACCAGTGAAGAACTGGAAGACTTCTATGAAGTTCCTTCGGATGTGGTCCCCTTTGAACAGCGCCCGTGGATGAAATCCGCGGAAGTTACCGACAAGGTACTGGAAGCTATTGAATCCGGCCAATATGGTTTTATCCGCTGCAACTATCCGAACGGTGATATGGTCGGACATACCGGCAGCCTGGTTGCTACCCGCATCGGTGTGGAATCGGTGGACCTGGGCCTGGCCCGCATCATCAAGGCGATGGAACATCATGACTTTACCCTCATCGTGACTGCCGACCATGGCAATGCTGATGACATGATCGAACGCAATAAAAAGACCGGAGCCATTTCTCCGAAGACATCCCATTCCCTGAATCCGGTGCCTTTCATCATTTATGACAAGGATACCCGGTACGAGATCAAAGACGGGCACTTCGGCCTGGCCAATTGTGCCGCTACCGTTGCGAAGATCCTTGAAATTGAACCGCCTGCCATGTGGGAAGAGGCGATGATCTGATTTCGTGGTCTGTTGATTTCAAACAGCAGGGAAACACGACATTTTTTGCCGTGTTTTCCTTGGTTAACTCACTTTTTTTATCTATATTTTGAAAAATATGATTTAATTAGTAAGTATTAATAAAATATTTCACAAATCACCTTTATAATTGGAAATATACATTAAAATTCGAGATGGGAGGAAGCAGTAAAAAATGATAAAACCAATTTCAAAGAAAAAGTATTATGAGACAATTTCCGAACAGATTGAACAGGCTATTCTGAGTGGTGAATGGGCTGAAGGTTCCCGTGTTCCGACAGAAGACGAACTCGCGGGAATTTTTCAGGTCGGCCGTGGCTCCATTCGGGAAGCAATAACCAATCTTCAGATGTCCGGAGTGCTGAATTCCAGTCCCGGTATCGGTACCTATGTAGCGGATAATGCCATTTCCTGCATCAACAATCATCAGCTTGCCGATATGCTGAATGACCCGGAAAGCCTGAATGACATGACCGAAGCCCGTCAGATTCTGGAACCGCAGCTGGCAGCCTATGCAGCTGAGCAGGCGTCCAAAAAGGACATCAAGCGGATGCAGGACGCTGTTGAAAAGGCAAAAGCCGCGCAGACGCTGGATGAATGGAAAGAAAACGGTCACCTGTTCCATATTGCTCTGGCTGAATCCTGTGAAAACAAGATCCTCATCAGCCTGTTCAAGTCTATCGAGGAACCTACCCGCAAAACGCTCAATGAACAGATGGACGAGAACAAAATGGCTCAGCACGCGGAGTCTTATCAAGAGATCCTGGATGCAATCACCGGGAATGATCCACTGAAGGCTTCCAAATTGATGGCGGAACTGCTGAAATAAATCTGCCCGGAAATCTCCGGTGCGGAGCGTATAAGACAGGGATAAGCAGTTGCATCATGCTGTCTGCCTGTATTCCGGCGGACAGTTGTGATGATCGATCTGAAAGCAGGAAGAAGGAATTATTATGATCGTTACAATGCTCGGTACGAACGGCTGGTTCGATACGGATTTCGGTCAGACCATGTGTACGTTGATCCGCACCCGGGATTATTCCGTTATTCTTGACGCCGGATATGGCATCCGCAGGATAAAGGAGCTGGTCGACTTTTCAAAACCTGTGTACCTGCTGCTCTCTCACCTGCATTTGGATCACACGATCGGGCTGCATACGCTGGACAGTTTCCATTTTCAGCAGCCGGTGAAGATCGTTGTCCCGGCAGGGCAGAAACAGGCGTTTACTGAGCTGGTCAGGCCGCCTTTTACCAATCCGTGGACCAAAATGGTTCCGGAGGGCAGTGAGCTGCTGGATACGGATGAACTTGAGACGGCTGCTTTCCCGTTTGAGATCTCAACGCTGCCGCTGCAGCATCCTGTTCCGGACCACGGTTACCGTCTTGGTATTGAAGGAAAGACAGTAGCTTATCTCTGCGATACCGGTTACTGTGATAATGCTCTCACGCTGGCCGGCGGTGCGGACCTGGTGATCGCCGAATGCGGCGCTTTGCCGGGGACCGTGATGGACAAGCCCAACGCGCCTCATATGGAGCCGGAGCTCTGTGCCCGGCTGGCTGTGGAAGCGGGTGTAGGTCAGATGGTTCTGACACACTTCGGTGCAGGTGCCTATACTTCGATTCCCCAGCGGATGAACGCGGTTGCAGCGGCCCGGGCGATCTTCCCGAACCTCATCACCGGGGTGGATAACCTGGAAGTTGTTCTGTGATTTGAATTAAGTTCGTGTGGACGGTTCCTGCCGATGTCAGTGGGGACCGTCTTTTTTTATTGCCTATCGGCTGTGTACCGCAGCAATTTCCCGTCCCGTTCCACGGCAAGCGTATCGATCAGGGAGGTCGCCCCGTTCAGGCAGCCGCTGAGCCAAACTTCAGCACCGTCCGGCAGATATTCCGGTGCTGTTTCCAGCGGCATTTCCATGGTGCCGAAGCTGCCGGGAGCAAGTGTCAGGAATACCAGGCGGCCGTGATCGGTAACACCATAGCCTTGTTTGGCGCTTTCCGGTTCTCCTTCTCCCGCTCCGTACCAGCGCGGATAAACTGCCAGCGCGTGCAGATAGAATTGATCCTCAGCAGGGCACTGCATCGTCATCGGCCCGATTTTCTCCTGAACTGTTTTCGGTTCATCCTGCCGGAATGTCTGCGGTATGGTCCTGTCAGCCAGGGGAATGGCGGCTGCCGTCAGCAGAATGCAGATCATCGTACAGGCATAGGGCGGGGTGTTTTCCCGCTGCCCGGTCAGCAGCCGGTCTTCACCGCCGCAGGAGCGGTAAAGGATGGAGATCATATCCGTCAGGCCGATGGAAAAATAAAGCATCATGATCCAGTCTGTAGGGATCAGATAGCGTCCGGCGGAATAGCGTCCCATTGCGGTGCTGAAGTTGAAGATCGTGATGGCCAGGAGCGGGATGGATCCGGCATGCGGGGAACGTTGGTTTGCCGCGCCGATACCGAGAGCCCAGATGAAAACACCCAATCCCAAAAAGACAAGATTATATGTTGTCAGGTCAGCGGAATCCAGCAATTCCCAGAAAGGTTCTGTGCTTTGCAGCAGCTCCCCGGTCTCGTTCAGATGATCCCTGAGCGGGAACAGGCGGAAATTGCTGATCTCGCTGTTGAGAAAATGAACGGTGACAAAGTGAGCGACAGCGGAAAAATGAGAGCGCATCGAAGAGGCAATAAAAGCGGTCATGCGCTGCGTGTAGTCACCGTCATTTTCATCCGGCAGCTGGGTGAGGTCCGCTTCGTCGAAATTGTAGCTGCGGGCCATCTCCGCTGTTTGGGTCATGGGGTGATCGAAGACAAATTTTCCGGTGATGCGGTGGGAGCGCAGCAGCCAGGGCATTACACAGATCCCGAGAGCGAGAGCAAAGAACAGCAGCTGCTTCAGTCCCTGTCCAAAGGAATTTTTGAAAGCCGGGAGCAGCGGAAAGAGCAGAAGAAGGATCAGGCAGAAGCTCTGGGTGCGGATGAGCGCCATGGCACCCAACGCACATCCAGCCGCGAAGGCCCAGCGGACCGCTTTTATGTCTGAAGCAGATTTCTGCCAGCGGATCAGCGTCCAGATGAAAGCGGCGCATACCAGTGCGGTGGGGAGATCGGCAAAGAAATATTTGGTGGTCGAGACATTATGACCGAAAGGCGCCGCCAGGATCGCGTGGGTCTCCCGCAGGATCACGAGCAATGCGGCGCCCAGGCCTGCTGCATCAGAGTGCAGGTCTCGTCCGCAAAGAAAGACAAAAAGAGGCAGCAGCCCCAGCACCAGTGTCTGGAAAAAGATGATCCGGTCATATTGGTTGCCGGAAATGAGGTGCAGCCCGGTCAGAAAGGCAATATACAGCGGACGGGGCGGGATCTCATTTCCCTTGAAACCCATCCCGGCGGCTGCAGCCCGGGCATAGTGCCCGTAAAAAGACCCGTCTGAAAAGGGATAGGTCTCAAAGTTCGGTGCCCGTCCGACAGGGGAGAAAAAACCGTTCTGGTTCGGGATGGTAGTCCAGACAGTGACTGCACAGAGCCAGACCAGGAGCGGAAGCCAGCTCTTAAAATGCTCCGGGATACCCTGCGGAGTGAATTTGTCAAGACAGAACCAAAGCAGGCAAACGGCAAAGGCCAGCAGGATGTGCCATTCCAGCAGCGGGACCGTAGGCTTTCCCCAAAAGGCATTTTCTTTTTCCAGCCCCAAACGGGTCTGCCAGATCAGCAAAGCAGCTGCGAGACAGACCAGCATCACGACAGCGGTGATGAGCCATTTTCTGCGGTCCTCCCAAAGGGTTTTCCGGACATATTCCCGGGAACGGAAAAAGATGACAGTGCAGAATGCCAGACACAAAGCGGACCCTCCGATGACCAGCGGCAGCCCGCGCTGATAAAAGACCTTCCAGTAAAAGATCCCGGTGGTATGGAACAGCAGAAAAGCTGTCCGCAGCACCATGACAGCACACGGTACCCCCATGGCCAGAATGACCAGCAAAAAGAAGCGCTTATGCGTATCGGCAGATCTTTTCTTATCCATCTTTATGAACCAAATATGCCAACAATTCCATATCACCGAAGCCAAACCCATCAACTGCCAACTAAGGAAACACTGATTTATTCAGAATGAGTCAATGCAACCCGTTCTGTTGACTCAATTCTGAGTCAACGAAAACAGGTCACTTTGACTCATTTGCCATGAAATCGACATTGATAAGCGTTTCCCTACAACTATCAACCAGTAACCTGACACCTGAAACCTGATACCTAATACCTAAAACCTATTCCCTATATCCTATTCCCTAATACCTGTCCCCAGTAACCTGACACCTGACACCTGACACCTAATTGATTGGCTTACTCAGCTTCACCAGCTTTGTCATCCCCGCGATGACCTTTTTGAGACCGACGGATTTGAACTGGATGGTCACGATCTCATCCTCACCTTCGATCTTTGATTCAAGGACGGTGCCTTCGCCCCAGGAATTGTGCCGGACTTTGTCCAGTGCGTGAAACTCGGTCTTGACCTCAGCCTTGGTGCTTGTCTTTGCGGCCGGTGGTTTGGTGGTGATGGCGGAACCGGTGCGGCGGATCGGCTCACTGGAGCGTGTATAGGTGGATGTGCCCGATGATGCGGCGCTGCTCATGCCCCGGCTCCAGGAAGGTGTGTTTTCCCAGCGTGAGGCACGCTGGGAAGAGCTGCGTCCGGTCCGGGAGGCTGCGGAGCGATCGTTCAGCGGACGGATCAGTTCCTGCGGAATGTCGTTGAGAAAACGGGATCGGATCATGACGTCAACTTGCCCGTAAGACATGCGTTGTTCGGCCCGGACCAGTGTCAGGCTGTTGCGGGCACGGGTGATGCCGACGTAGAACAGCCGGCGCTCTTCAGCCATTTCTTCCGGGTCATCAAAGGATCGTGAATGGGGCAGCACGCCGTCATCCAGCCCGATGATGAACACCCGGTTGAATTCCAGCCCTTTGACGGCATGCAGGGTCATCAGGGTCGGACAGTCCGGGTTTTCCGAGACCGTGTCCTGGTCTGAAACCAGCGCCAGGTTTTGCAGAAATTCCGAAATGCCGCGCTCTTCATAATCAAAGGCCATCTTGCGGAGTTCTTCGACATTGTCCCAGCGGTCATCTTCTCCGTCACTGTCTGCTTCCAGCCAGGATTGGTAGCCCGTTTCGCGGATGATGCGGTCCATCAGGTTCACGATGCTCGGGTCACTGTTCATCTGGTCGCGCCAGCCAAGCAGTTTGGCGCCAAAATCGGCAATCGGCAGCGCGCTGCGGCCCATCTCCGGCCAGTAAACAGATTCCGGCCCAAGACGGCCGATGTCCATCAGCACTTCGCCTGCTGATTTTTGGCTTTCATAGGCTGCCAGGTTCAGATTGGCCTGGGCTTTCGCGCCGATGCCGCGGGTGGGAACGTTGATGACCCGGTTCAGGCTGATCTGATCATGCGGGTTGAAGACCAGGCGTAGATAGGCAATGATGTCTTTCACTTCACGGCGTCCGTAAAAACGCTGGGCGCCCACCAGACGGTAAGCCATCCCGCGATAGAGAAAAGCATCTTCAAACATGCGGGATTGGGCATTGGTGCGGTAAAGGACAGCGAAATCTCCGCCTTTGGCGTTGCCGTTTTGTATCAGCTGCTGGATGGTGTCAGCCACAAAGCGGGCTTCGTCCCGGTCATCATCGGCTTCATAGAGTCCGATCAATTCGCCGGCTCCGCGGTCAGAAAAGAGCTTTTTCGGGGTACGGTTCTTGTTCCGGTCGATCACGCCGCCTGCCGCGTCCAGCACATTCTGGACGGAGCGGTAGTTTTGTTCAAGCAAAATCTTCTGACAGTTGGGATAATCCTTTTCAAATTGCAGAATGTTGCGGTAGTCTGCCCCGCGCCAGCGGTAGATCGACTGGTCTTCGTCACCTACGGCAAACAGGTTGCCGTCCGGCCCCGCGAGCAGCTTCAGCAGTTGGTATTGGACCGTGTTGGTGTCCTGGAATTCATCCACCAGGATGTGATGGAAGCGCCGCCGGTAGTTATCCCGGATCTGCGGGTTATCGCTGAGCAGCTTGTGCGTCCACAGCAGCAGGTCGTCAAAATCCAGCGAATTGCTGGCCAGCAGCTCACGCTGATAGCGCTCATAGACCCGGTAAACGGTCTCCTCGCGGTAGTTTGAACGGGGCATGTCGTCCGGGAACTGCAGTTCATTTTTGCAGTTTGAAATGGCGTTGTGCAGTGCGTTGGGTTTGAAGGATTTTTCATCGACGTTCAGGTCTTTGATGATGCGTTTGATCAGAGACTGCTGGTCATCGGTGTCCATGATGACGAAATTGCTGTCAAACGGCAGTGCTCCTGCTTCCCGGCGCAGGATGCGGGCACAGACCGCATGGAAAGTCCCGATCCACATGGATCCCTGGACCGATTCTCCGAGCGTTCCCTCGATGCGGGTCACCATCTCCTTTGCGGCCTTGTTGGTGAAGGTCACGGCCAGAATGTTGTAGGGACGCACGCCCATCGTCCGCATCAGGTAAACGATGCGCTGGGTCAGTACCCGGGTCTTTCCCGATCCCGGCCCTGCGATCACCAGAATCTGTCCGTTTCCCGCGGTTACGGCCTGTTCCTGTTGTGGGTTCAATTGTTCAATGTTTTCCATTTATCGTAATAAGCTTTCTTGTTTTTATACATAGCTTTATCTGTCTCTCGGATCAGGGCTTCCGGATCGGAACATAAAGAGCGATACAGGAATCCGTATGCCATGGAGAAATTCCGGATACCGTCCAGGGTCACATCGAGTTTGCGCACCTGATTCATGAAAGATTCTTCGTTCAATCCCGAAATGAGCACGATAAACTCATCGCCACCTGTACGATAGATATCCTTGCTGTCAAAACACTGCGTCAGAATATCGGCAGCGTCTTTGATCATCTGATCACCCTCTGCATGCCCCTGATTGTCATTGACCATTTTCAGCCCGTTTATGTCTGCAATAACCACACCGAGAGAGCATGGAGCGGCATGGAGCTTTTCGAGCTTGTGATTCATGGCATTGCGGTTTTGTATGCCTGTCAGCGGGTCTGTATTGGAAAGGATACTCAGTCTTTCCATAAGACGACGTGTCTGGATCTCTGACGCAATAAAGAAAGCGAGCGCCTGCATGAACTCTCTGGCATCCAGCGCTGTGTTCATATCAAAGTTATCCAGGCAAAGATTGCCAAACATCACACCGTCTTCATAGAACGGCGCTGCCAGTGTGTTGCGCAAACCATTGTGAATCATGTCTTCATACGAGCTGGGGTAAAGATCCCGGAACTCCTCTGAACTGATGATTGCCACGTCGTGAGATTTCATAACATTATCGACATTCCGGACATGATCATCCTCCAGGTGAGAAAAGATCAATGAGGCGGAAGGTAAACCGGGCGCTGTCCATTCAGTCAGAATCCTGACCGGCTTGCAGTCCGTCTCCAGAATATAAATCCGTTCGCATGGAATCAGATCCTTAATAACAAGAAGAACCTGCTCCAACCCCTCTGAAAGATTCTTACTGGCACGCATGATCTTCGCACAGGAAATAATGTGTTTTGCAGTATTCAAACTCCGATAGACCGAAAAATCTTCCCTGTTCCTGTTTTCAATGTTTGTATCCATTACAATTCCTCTGTGCAGCGATGATTTGATAAAGGAGGATGTCTGGTATATTCTTTGTCCTTGCTCCCGGAATCATCATGATCGTATCCCCTTTGCAGAAGCTCTCCAAAAATACGATACAGTTATATCACAAAATAAAGGAAACGGTCACTGCTTTCAGGATAAGAAGGACAAGGGACACGATTGCTATTCAGAACGGAGCACACATGGTCTGCCCTGAAAGGAGTTCCGTAAGGAGCGGGCTTCGCCCGATTTTATTCGGAACAGGAGCTTCGCTGTCTTGAAGCCGACACAGCAGGGCGCAGCTCCTGCTCCGCATATAATGTACCATACGGAGCAGGGTCTGTCGCTGCACACATGGTGCGTCCCGCTGTCATTCTGGCAAACCCGTGAATAGTAACACCATTGATAATCATTCGATCAAAAAATGAAAATAGCCCCTTGATTTTATCAGCATATTGGTTTATCATTCTTTCCACGAGACCGACCTCCTAAGCTCTGGGTAGGACGTTTTAGCGCTACCGATTTTTTTGTGCATTATAGCACGTAGTGCGGAGTCGGTTTCTTTTTTTTGTTGCGGCTGTGAGCCGCGTTATGTAAAGGTAATTGATAATTATTTATATGAATCCGCCTGAAACATGCAACAAAGAAGAGATCATCTTTTCTGATACTTGTTTTTTTAGGCAAATTGGGAGGTGCCATTATGATCGGTAGCCAGATTGATAGCACTGTAGGAAAGAGAGAATTTGAGCTTATCTCTAATCAGGATCACATGGAGGAAGTATGGCTCGTGATGCAGTCACGCTTAGATCAATATGGAAATGATTACTTGGAAAGAGTCTCTCATTACAATGAAAGTCTGTCTCCTGAAAACAACTTTTCCTTATATACCATGGAGATGATTAAAGGGAATAATAATATCCATGATAAATATTTTAATATTTTTGATATGGACTCAATGGATGAATACTCGGAAGATACAGAAAGTTTCAAATCACATATTCTAAGAAAAGAATGTGATGTGTTTCGAAATACGCTGCTGAGTAAATCAGAAGCCCTTGCAGAATGGAAGAGAAAATTTAATGGGTGCAAAAGCCAGCAGTTATATGACACATTTTATAACATGCTGAATTTTGCTATTGAGTATGATGAAGAAATGGATGAGGCATCTCTTGCTGAAGTTGATACCATCGAAGGTATTGGATTCGCTCAAATGGAGAAGGATGCATGCTATCTGAGCGGGGTTATGGGTTATGGAATCGTTTCAAATATACTGAATCATATGTACCCACGCGTTTTTCCTGGAAACTATAAAGCTGGTGTCTATTCATTGCATTTTTTGACTGGGCGGGGTAAAGGTGTTAACATGCCATCAGAAAGTTCGGAGTTTTTAATGGTTAAAGATGATCAGTATTCCAAGACAGGAGTAATTGAAACTGAACACAATTTCTTTTACCCTTATGAAACCTTTGGCCTTTATTCACTTCGAATTTACAGATTTTTGGAAAAGAAGATCAAAGACAGGATTGGGAAAGACTTTCCGAGAGAGTACAGATATTTGTTGACGAATGCATTTTATGAACATGTGACTTCTATTCATAGTGCGGATATTGCAACATTAAGCGGTAATGATGATATATTGAAATTTGTCTCAATATAAAAAAATGGATAAAAGAGAGTTATTGAAAAAATACTTCCCAAAGATTGAAGAATTCCATGATGTTCAGGAATCTGCTATTGATGCTTTAATCGATGGGGAAAAGATACTCTGCTTAATGTCAACAGGCGGAGGAAAATCGCTCATCTACCAGATTGCCGGTCTGTTACTTGGAAGGTCTACTCTTGTGATATCTCCGCTTGTTGCTCTCATGAATCAGCAGTGTAAACAATTAATTGAATCAGGACTTCAGTCTGTGAATTTTTCTGGGATGGATTACAGAAAACAATTCAGAACCATCACAGATATGGCAAATGGAGTTCTCCCAAAGTTTATTTTCACATCACCGGAGCGGATCGCTAATGACGGCTATCTTGAGTATATGCTGAGCTTGAGAAAAGATGAGATAGGTCTGATCGTAGTGGACGAGGTTCATTGTGTTTCACAATGGGGTGAAGGATTTCGTCCAGCATACAGAAATATTCCTTTGGTTCTTAATCGAATATTTGGAAATGATTGGCCGCGGTTGTTGTGTTTAACAGCGACTTTAAATGAAAAGCAGCAGGAACAGATTTGTGGTGAATTTAGGATTACAAAATTGATTAAGGGGGAGAATCTTTGGAGAGAGAACCTTCATCTCGAGATTATAAATCTGAAGGATGGAAAAGATGAGACTAAGGATGCTGAACTGAAAAAAATCATCGAACGATACCCGGACGAAAAAATTCTTATCTTCGTGCATCGAAAAAAAGGTAATAAAGGGACAACCAGGACATTGTACGAAAAGTACAAGGATGTTTATGATGGAGTAGCTTACTTCGATTCTGATATGGGAGATGGTGATAAAGAATCTGTTTTGCAAGGATTTACTGATGGCAGCATCAAAATAGTTTTTGCTACATCCGCATTCGGAATGGGAGTAGATATAGGTGATATCCGAGTTGTAGTAAATTATTTGATTTCTGAAACCGTTGAACAGTATTATCAGGAAGTTGGTCGAGGCGGACGTGATGGAAAACCGTCATTTGGTTATTTGCTGTTTACAAATCAGTCAAAGCGCGGCAGAAAGATGCTTTTGGAACAGACTTTATGTACGGAGTATACACTGAAAAAGGAATGGGATGATCGAAAACTGAAAGATGGAGAAAACTATAATCATGTTTCATATGAGACAATGACAGAAGAACAACGGACCGCGTTCGCATTGCTCATGGATTATGGCGTATTATCCATTATTTCAAAAGGTGTACAGTCCATAAAATGTTTTGAAGGTAACTCAGCCTCTGGTAAGGACTATCTGAAAGAACTGATGAATTATTCCAAGACAGGTTTGATGAAGATCATAGCCAAGAAGTCGGGGAAACATATTAATACACTTACGTTGGAATTATGGGATAAGTGTGTTAAGGGTGACCTACGCTTAAAGCAGGCTCCGAGTAAAACAATGTTTTACACTGTAAAGAAAGAACTTACAGAGGAACTTGTAAAAGAGATTCTAAAAGATCAAGCAGCAAAAAGGGAAACCAGAATTACTGCGTTTGAGAGTTTTGTTGCTGATATTGAGTCTGGACAGACAGCTGAGCAGTTGATTAAGAAGGCTCTTGATATATAGGAAGGTATAATTTGGCAATATTCATTCCAAGCGTAAGACCGGACGATTTTAACAATAGTTACGGGGAGATGAAAGTGTATGAAGCGCTCAAAACGCTGAGTGATCAATATACTGTTTTTTATTCTTTGAACTGGGTTGGAATAAATGATAAGCGAACATTAGGAGAAGCTGATTTTGTGATTGTATATCCGTCAAAGGGAATCTTTGTTATTGAAGTAAAATCCGGAGAAATAGAATATAAGAATGGTGAGTGGATTCAAACGAATACAAGAAGCGGGCAATCTAAACGAATTGAGCCTTATGTTCAGGCAAGAAAAAGTCAATTTGAATTGTTAGACAGATTAAATCAGGAAATACAGGATTTTCGGATTCCAATGATATGCTATGGAGTTTGGTTTCCATCTGTGGATATAAGCGAGAAGGCAATGCTGCCACCGGAATCACCGAAGGAAATCACACTTGATATAAAAAGCCTCGATAATGCAGAAAAAGCAATCAATGATGCATATGCATACTGGATAAAAAAATACTTTCAGGTAATCCTTGACCAGGCACAAATGAATCGAGTAATAAGCGTCCTGTGCCCTTATTTCCATGTTGTACCAAGACTGAAGACAAAATTCGATGAATTGGAAGAGACATTTATCCAGCTTACCCGGCAACAGGCTGCGCTTCTTGATTTTCTTGAAGAACAGAAAACAGCTGTGATCCATGGATTGGCTGGAACTGGAAAAACAGTCCTTGGAATTGAGAAAGCGAAACGGTTAGCAGCTCAAGATAAACAAGTACTGTTTCTTTGCTTCAACAGTTTTCTGCGTGATGCGTTAAGAAGGAATAATACAATTCCTAATGTCACCTTTCACAATGCACATTCTTTGGCTTATGAAATTATGGGTCCTTCTGATCTTCCGATTGATCAAGTTCTGGAAGAATTTGAGGAATTTCTGGATGTAGTATTTGATGAAGAAAGCTGGGAGTATTCAAATATCATTATTGATGAAGGGCAGGATCTGGATGATCGGCTTCTGAACCGGCTGTATGAATTAGTAAAAAAGAAGAATGGATGCTTCTATGTTTTTTATGATCGAAATCAATATATAATGAAGAATCAGCCTCCCAAATGGATAGAGGACGCAGAGTGTAAACTTGTCCTCCATAAGAATTGCCGCAATACAGCAGAAGTTTTTAAAACATCTTGCAGTATTATGGGATTGGAGAATGTAACCTACAATGAGGTTCACGGAGAGATACCAGCGGCGAGGTTTTATTCTACTGAGGCTGAAATTGAAAAGATAGTATCTGACTTCCTTAGACGCGCCGCTGATGAGGGACTTGATCCGTCTGACATAGTAATTTTGACTGCAAAAACCATCGAGAGTTCATGGATTGACCCTAACAAAAAATTCGCTGATTGGGAATTATCTTGCGAAGGAGAACACGGGAAAATACTGTTTACAACGATTCGAAAATATAAGGGACTTGAAGCGGAAGCAATTCTTATTGTTGATGTACAGATGTCTGCCCTAACAAATCCTGAAAACAGACGGTTATTATATACAGGGACTTCGAGGGCAAAAAATCTTTTAAACATTGCGATGTTTGAAGATATTAATACTGGAGAATATGGTGATTTCCTCAGAATTATTGCACCAGGAAGAAATGTTCCAAAGAATAAAAAAGGGTTGAAAAGGCTTCTTTACGTGACCCTATAATACGCTCGCCGAAAGAGCTATGATTGTTTCTAACTGATTTTTCTTTTCAAATAAGGAATTCTTCGAGGTGTTCGGGTCAGGAAGAATTAGCCAAATAATGTCAGGCGAAATTCGCCAATTTTAGTAAGCCCTAAAATATAAACGGGGCTGTCTCAAATGCAGATTTCTACAATATGCGGCAGTCCTGCATATTCCGACAGGAAAGAGCCATTATTACGGAGTTTTAGAACCATGTTTCCGGTCAAATAGAGCCACCCTTCCGGACGAGAGAGCCACCTATATAATAGAAATGGCACATAGTGTATATGTGACTATCTATATGTAATCGTCAAACAGCGGACGAGGTCGTTTGAATTGGGCCGGAACGGCAGATTTCCGGAGTGTTAATAGGAAGTAATGAATCAACCTGGGATGGATTCTTCATGTTCAGGTTAGGTGCGGTTTTCAGGACCCATGTCAAATATCGAAAAGGATCAAGGCCGTTTTTTTGCGGTTTGAATCAAACTGAAAATAATCGCGCTGCTGTGAGCTCCAAATGGTGTATTGGCAAAGAGGAAGTTTTCCCTTGACATGACGAATGGTTTTATGATGCGTTCGGCTAGATTATTAGAAATATCAAGACGCCCATTTTCCATCCAAACAATTAGCCAAGACCATTGGTTCACGACATATTGGCATGCTTTTCCCAACAAGGATTTTGGCAGAGCATTCAGGTCGGTGACCCAGTTGTGCAGTTCATTCATAATTACCCCAGCGTTCCTTCGATACGGGGCACCATCTTTTTGGGCGCTTTGTTGGTGAAGGTTACGGTCAGAATGTTATAAGGACGGATGCCCATCGTCCGCATCAGATAAATGATGCTCCGGGTCAGTGCCCCGGTTTTCCCGGATCAGGGTCGTTGATCATATATTGGTAAAAAGTTTTCCGTTTTTCATGAACTCGATCAGATTTATGTGTATGATTCCGTTTCGTTTTTGAGGGAAGGGGTCCACCGTAGCGACATACTTCGGATAATTATCCCTGATATTTTCCAACGGGCGATACTCTCTGTCTTCTGTTTGTCTGCTTGCAAAAATGGTAAATGCTACCTGAACGTACGCATATTGCATCATTTGATCGCGAAGGATGAAATCACATTCCAGCAAGCCGATTTTTCCGACACTGACCGAGTAATCATGTGCTCTGGCATAAATATAGGTGAGATTTTCAAGAACCGGACCATAATTGATACGATTGTCCGTATTGTTGGAGAAATAAAAACTCAAATCTGCAAGATAATATTTTTTTTCTCCGTTCAGGGATTTTTTGGATTTCATATCAAAGCGGGAACATTCATAAATAATTTTCGCCTCAGTGAGTACACGAATATATTTGGACACAGTTGCTTGACTGACCGTTATGCCGTTATGACGAAGCGCGCTCCACAGACTGCGTATGCTGATCGTTGCACCAAAATTATTGATTATAAAATTTTGTATTTGTTCAAACGTCTGCGGATTTTTGATTTTCACTCTTTTTTTGATGTCTTTATGAAAAATTTCCTGAATAACACCGCGGGTATACGTTCTTTTGTCTGACGGTGAATTTAAGAATAATGCACGGGGAAACCCGCCTTCAAGGATAAATTGATTCATCTCATTATTCGGCAGCGGATCGATCGGTAAATCATAGAAGCTTTTCATCAATTCAAATTCTTCAAAACTGAGCGGAAATAATTCAAATTCCAGATAACGTCCGGTCAGTTTTGTTGCGATTTCTCCGCTCAGAAGGTAGGAATTGGAACCTGTGATAAAAATCGACCAATTTCCTTCTGTACGGAAGCCATTCAGAATTTCTTCAAATCCGCTGACGTTTTGAATCTCATCAATGAAAAGATATTTCTTCCCTGCAGCAGTACCTTTTGTTTCAATCAGTTCTTCCAGCTGTCCGGGGTTTTTGATCCCTCTGTATCCTCTTTGATCGAGATCAATAAAAATAATGTTCTCATCAGGAATTCCGCTTTCGGACAGTTCTTCCGCAATGGTTTGCATGAGACAGGATTTGCCGCAGCGTCTCACACCGGTGATCACCTTTATGATGTCGTCCGCATGGAAAAATCCCCGAATCTTTTTCAGATAATTCTCTCTTCGATAAAGCTGCATATTTCTTTCCCTCGCCAATAGTGATTGTGAAATATCCCGGAAGTCATTTTCCGAACCGCCGGACATTGTGAAGCATATTCACAATCGAACTTCTGAACGATGTTAATTGTAACTCTTTTTGGTGTAAATTCTTCAGTTATCGTGTGCAATTTTGCAAAATTTCAAAATTTGCACACGATAACACGTAAATTACCGGATTGACAACAATCTCATCCCGGAATTATTGATTGGGGATGCGGACAAAAAGTTGCATACTCCCTTACCGGTTTCTCTAAGGAAACACTGATTATTAGCCATTTATTGACGATTAACAGAGGATAATTCCATTTT
>CAYWKZ010000056.1:0-16963 GCA_964459115.1 uncultured Leptolinea sp.
TAGATGGCCTTTTGGATGGTCATCGGTTTGATGTGATGCTCTTCGTTATAAGCCAGCTGCTTTTTACGCCGGCGGTTGGTCTCATCAATGGCATATTTCATGGAATCCGTCATGTTGTCGGCGTACATGATGACCTTCCCGTCCGCATTGCGGGCCGCCCGGCCGATGGTCTGGATCAGGGAAACACCGGAGCGCAGGAACCCTTCCTTGTCCGCGTCAATGATGGCCACAAGCGAGACCTCCGGCAAGTCCAGCCCTTCCCGCAGCAGGTTGATGCCGACGATCACGTCATAAACACCGGCCCGCATATCCCGCAGGATGGCGATGCGGTCCAGCGTGTCCACTTCCGAATGCAGATACTGGACCTTGATCTCGTTGTCTTTGAGGTAATCCGTCAGGTCCTCGGCCATGCGTTTTGTTAAGGTTGTGACTAAAACGCGCTGATGGATGGCGGTGCGCTTGCGGATCTCCGCAATCAGGTCATCGATCTGTCCCTTGATGGGCCGGACTTCGACCTCCGGGTCCACCAGGCCGGTCGGACGGATGATCTGCTCGGCAACGTGCTCGGCGTGCTGCATTTCATAGGGCCCCGGGGTGGCGGAGGTATAGATGGTTTGTCCCATCACCTCCTCGAATTCCTCAAAGGTCAGCGGGCGGTTGTCCAGCGCGGAAGGCAGGCGGAAACCATATTCGATCAGGGTGTTTTTGCGGTTGAAGTCCCCGTGGTGCATGCCGCGGATCTGCGGGATGGTCATGTGGGACTCGTCGATGAAGAGCAGGTAATCCGTCGGCAGAAAATCCATCAGCGTCCAGGGGTGTGAACCCGGCGGGCGCTGGTCCAGATGGCGGGAGTAGTTTTCAATGCCGGAACAGTATCCGGTCTCACGGATCATTTCCAGATCGAAATTCGTCCGCTGTTCTATGCGCTGGGCTTCCAGGTACATATCCCGGTCTTTGAAGAATTTGATGCGTTCCGCCAGTTCTTCTTCGATGTCGGCCAGGGATTTCTTGAGCCGGGCTTCATCGGTGAGGTAGTGCTTGGCGGGATAGATGTCGACAGTGTCCAACACCTCCAGCAGCTCTCCGGTCAGCGGATTGACCGCGGTGATGCGTTCAATCTCGTCATCGAAAAATGAGACCCGGTAGGCGGTGTTCTCGTCATAGGCAGGGTAAATATCCAGCGTATCCCCGCGCACCCGGAAGGAACCGGGCTTAAAATCCATGTCATGCCGTTCGTAATGGCTTTCGAGCAGCGAGCGCAGCAGGGCATTGCGGCGCGTGATCTCGCCTTTCTTCAGCGTGATGATATATTTTCCGTAAAGTTCCGGGTCGCCCAGCCCGTAGATGCAGGAGACAGAGGAAATGATGATCACATCCTTGCGCCCGGTCAGCGCGGCAGTGGCGGCCAGCCGCAGCCGGTCGATCTCGTCATTGGTATCGGTTTCTTTTTCGATGTAAAGGTCGTGCCGGGGTACGTACGCCTCCGGCTGGTAGTAATCGTAGTAGGAGACAAAATATTCGACAGCGTTATTGGGAAAGAATTCCTTGAATTCCGCATAAAGCTGCGCAGCCAGGGTCTTGTTATGCGCCATCACCAGCGCGGGCTTTTGGACCTGCTGGATGATGTTGGCCATGGTGAAGGTCTTGCCGGTGCCGGTAGCGCCCAGCAGCACCTGATGGCGGCGCCCCAGGTTGATGCCCTCCACCAGTTCGGCAATGGCCTGAGGCTGGTCGCCCATCGGCTGATATTGTGCGTGCAGTTCAAACGGTTTGTCAATCATGGGTCAGGCTTTGGCCAGTTTAGCGAGCGTGTCAAAGAGCCGGTCAGGTTCCACCGGTTTGGAAAGGTGAGCGGTCATGCCGGCCTGCAGGGAGCGCTGTACGTCCTCATCAAAAGCGTTGGCGGTCATGGCAATGATGGGGATGGTCTTCGCATCCGGACGGTCCAGCGCGCGGATGGCGTTCATGGGCGTCCGCATTTCATGGCTCACACGGGAAAGAAAGGCGGTTTTGTTTTTGCTGGTTTCTTCGGCAGCCATCACTTTGGCTTCCAGATGCTCGTTTTCCTGCACCCGGTCCGTGATGAAACGGAGCAGCTTCGTTATGATGAAAACAAAAATGCTGCCGCCGAAAAGAATGCCGGAAACAACAAGGTCCGGTTTCCCGAAAATGCCAACGACCAGGTAACCGAGCAGAAAGAAGATCAGCAGGAAGATCGGGACATAGAGCACGGTGCGCTCCTTTCCCCAGTCTTTTTTCTCCTGTAAATGTCTTGCATATTGAACAAAACTGCATATGTTGTAAATCATCAGGACACTGCCCAGATAAACCATGACATATATCAGCCAATTCATTGCGGAATGCCTTTCCCTGAAATCCCGGACCGATTGATTCAGTTCATATATAATATATTCATTATACTCTGCTTTTGATCATTCGTTCACATTTTGAACAGTGAATCAAGGGAGATAGAGGGACGGCAGGGGGAGGTAAAAATGAAACGCAAAACAGCAAAAGAAATACTGGTCGAATCCTTCCTGGAGCTTTCCGCGGTACAGCCTGTCGATAAGATCACGGTCATTGACATCACGGAAAACTGCGGATACTCGACCACTACGTTTTACCGCCATTTCAAAGACAAATATGACCTCATGGTGTGGGAACACACCCGGCAGGTCGATGAGATCATGCAGGCTTTTGACAAGGTGAACCACGATTGGATGCAGACCTGCCTGGATGCCGCCCGGTTTTTTTACGGGCAGAAAGAGTATTTAAAGAACCTTCTGCTGCACACCGGCGGGTTCGATTCATTTGTGTGGAACATGCAAACCATTCACTTTGAAAGCCTGAAAAGGTGGATCCTTGGCGAGTTTGGAAAAGAAGAACTGGATATAAAGACAGAAATGTACCTCCGCATATACTGCCAGGGCGCAGTGGACCTGGCCTGCGACTGGATTCTCGGGAAATACGATGTCACGCCTGAAGAAATGGCTGAAGTTTACGTAAACTGCATGCCCGTTCCCCTGCAGAAATATCTCTGCACCGAACAAAATGGTACAAACTTGACATAATATCCCATTATGGGACATCCCTGGTTTTCCGTGAATTGAATTTCCGGCTGATCTGTATATAATTCGGAAGTAAAATTGCGCGATAAGAACGGGCAAAAATCAAATTACGGAGGTATATCAACATGTCAAAAGAAAAGATTCTCAAAGGTCTTCAAATTATTGTAACAGATCTGGCACAGCAGGCAGACGGTCACCAGATCCAGTCCCGTGTATTTGCCGCTGAAGGTTTCTCCAAACTCGCTGATAAATATGCCGAACATGCTGAAGAAGAACGCGGTTATGTTCAGCAGTGCATCGACCGTATCCTTGACCTTGGCGGTGAAGTGAAGCTGGAAGCGAAGAAGGAAGGTCCCGTCTGCAAGAACCCCATTGACTGGATCAAGTATGATCTGGAAGTCTCAAAGAACGGTCTTGCCTGGCTCGGCGAACTGGTTGAAGAAGCACGCGCAGACTACACCACTTTTGACATTCTGAAGAAATATTATCAGGATGAAGAAGAAGATATGTTCTGGGGTGAAGCCCAGCTGGAACTGATCGAGTGCATCGGCGTTCAGAACTGGCTCATTCAGCAGCTTTAATTTCCGGGGAAGAAATTCATGGACGATAAAGAGATCATTCTGGAAGCTATGCGAAAGGCCGGAGAGCCACTGAACGCAGGGAAAGTTGCAGAGCTGACCGGACTGGACCGCAAAGCCGTCGACAAGGCATTCTCCGCCATGAAGAAAGACGGATCCATCGTTTCACCGATCCGCTGCAAGTGGGAACCGGCTGAAAAATAAAACAGATCAAACAGATGAACTGGCGCTGCTGAAAATGCAGCGTCAGTTTTTATTCTATGATAAAATGTCACATGATGGGGCATCCATCCGATCCTCAGCCTTTCATTTTCTGCGCAGATGAAGGCATGGATAAACCGGAGAAAAGTGATATAAAACTACGGAGTAAAACATGACCATTCAGGTTATCGGAGGAATTCTGCTGCCGTTTGTCGGGACTTCATTGGGTGCGGCAATGGTGTTCTTCCTCAAAGATTCGATTTCAAAAAACCTTCAGCGCATCCTGACAGGATTCGCGGCGGGGGTCATGGTTGCGGCTTCATTCTGGAGCCTGCTGCAGCCGGCGCTGGAAGGCTCAGAACATATGGGAAGGCTCTCTTTCATTCCGGCGGCTGTCGGTTTTCTGGTCGGTATCGGTTTCCTGCTGCTGCTTGATGAACTGACGCCCCATATGCACATGGACAATGAGGAAGAGGGGCCGAGGTCCAGCCTCAGCAGGACGACAAAACTGATTTTGGCGGTCACGCTGCATAACATCCCGGAAGGGATGGCAGTCGGTGTCGTATATGCCAACCTGCTGGCGGGGAAAGGACTGGTAAGTGAAGCGGGAGCTTTGGCCCTGGCGCTCGGGATCGCGATCCAGAATTTTCCGGAAGGGGCTATCGTTTCCATGCCGCTCCGGGCAGAAGGAATGCCGAAGGGGAAAACCTTCCTGTATGGGATTTTATCCGGTGCAGTGGAACCGATCGCCGCGCTGGTGACCATTCTTGCAGCTGGGCTCGTCACGTCCCTGCTTCCCTACCTGCTGGCATTTGCAGCGGGGGCGATGTTTTATGTAGTCGTTGAAGAGCTGATCCCCGAGATGTCAGAGGGAGAACACTCAAACCATGGCACAGTCGCGTTCAGTCTGGGTTTTGTGCTCATGATGATCCTCGATGTTGCGCTGGGATAAGGTGAAATCAAAACCGCAAAGAACCGAAAGCAAGAAATATTACAATGAATAATTCAACAAAAGAGCTGCTTACTGAGATTCAGAAAGGCGAGCCGGTGTTCTGGCGAAATCTGTGCCTGACCGATCCGCCGGCTTTCTCTTTTTCCGCAGCAGATGTGGCCACGGCAGAAGCCCGGCTGAAACGCTTTGCTCCCTGGATCGCACAGCGCTTTCCGGAAACGGCAGTCACGGGCGGCATCATTGAATCCCCCTTGAGTGATATCTCCGCAATGAGAGATCTGCTTTCTCAAAAAGATGGACTTCCTTTCAAAAACCGTCTGCTGCTCAAACGGGACGACTCCCTCCCCATCAGCGGATCGGTCAAAGCACGCGGCGGCATTTATGCCGTGCTGAAACACACAGAAGACCTTCTGTTTGCCGCGGGACTGCTTGATAAACATGATGATTACCGGAAGATATCCACCGAACCCATAACAAGTTTCCTGCGCGGGAAAAAGCTCGCGGTCGGCTCCACCGGTAATCTCGGACTGAGCATCGGCATCATGGGCGCCGCGCTGGGATTTCAAACCTCAGTCTATATCTCCCGGGAAGCCCGTGCCTGGAAGAAACAGCTGCTGCGGGAGAAGGGCGTCCGGGTGGTGGAATCTGAACAGGATTATGAGGCGGCGGTAGCCGCGGGACGGGCGGCATCCAATGCCGATCCGGACAGCTTCTTCATCGATGATGAACGCTCGGAAGATCTTTACCTGGGCTATGCGGTGGCTGGGAACAGGCTGAAGAAACAGCTGGATGATGCAGGTGTCATCGTTGACGCGGCGCATCCGCTCTATGTTTTCCTGCCCTGCGGGGTGGGAGGCGGGCCGGGCGGCATCACCTTCGGGCTGAAGCTGATCTTCGGAAAACATGTACATTGCTTTTTCGCCGAACCGACCCAGGCGCCCTGCATGCTTCTGGCGCTGGCCACCGGGAAAGGCTCTGAAGTCTCTGCAGCTGACTTCGGCCTCAGCGGCATCACCGCAGCCGACGGGCTGGCGGTCACCCGGGCTTCGGAACTGGTCGCCCGAGAAATGCGAACGGCTCTGGACGGCTGCTTCACCCTGCGGGATGACGCGCTTTTTGACTACCTGCACATGCTTGATGAAAGCTGCGGCATCCGCATTGAGCCCTCAGCCTGTGCCGGCTTTGCCGGGATCCGTTCCGTTGCCCCGGAATGCGGCCCGGATGCCACCCTGCTGGTCTGGTCTACCGGCGGCGGCATGGTCCCCCCGGAGGAAATGGAAAGGTATCTGCATATGTATAATTAAAACTGGTACAAATATTGCACCTTATTGAATGTAAGTAGCAGAGAGAGGGAGTTACACATGGCACATTTGGAGAGAGAGCGTGTCGTGCGCCGGCAGTATATATTAATTGTCTGCCTGGTGCTGTTTTTTATCTTAGGAATCTTTTCCCAATCAGTTCAATTGGTATATGCACAAGATCCCGCAGCAGCGGAGACAGTCAGCATATCGGGAACCAAAATCTGGGTCGACCGAAACGGCAATGTGCTTCCGGAGGATGACCATCCGGACAGCGCCAAGCTTTCACTTTTCGCGAATGGCACAGAGGTCGAAACAAAAACGGTGTCAGCCGCGGATAACTGGAACTGGGAATTCAATGATCTTCCGAAGTATGATGATAATGGAGAAGAGATCAATTATATGGTTCGGGAAGCCTCTCTCGACGATTATAAATCCGACATGAAGATCGTGGTGCTCAACACCTATTCACCATCCAAAGAAATAACGGTGAGAAAAGAATGGGTTGATGCCGGGGAGAATGCCGGTACAAGACCGGAGTCCGTCACGATCAGATTACTGGCGAACGGTGTCCCGGTCAGGACAATGGAATTGAATGCCGGGAAGAGATGGTCAGATACCTTTACGGAACTGCCGATCATGGATTCGGCTACAGAAGATGAAATCGTGTATTCCATCGAGGAGAAACCTGTTACGGGCTATACAACTGTGATCAATGGCAGTCCGGAAACCGGATATGTCATCACCAATACCAGTGAAAGTCCTGCGCTTGAAAATGCCAGGCTCATGTCCAGAAGGTTCTCCTCAACTCAACCGGATACTAACGTCGGGGTGGAAGAACTCCCCGGCCCACAGGAGAATGCTGATTCATCTGAAGGTCAGGAAACCGGAAGCGGCAATGAAAATACAGGTCAAAATTCCGAACTTGAGAATACCCCACTGTCAGGTCAGGAGACCGAAAACAACACTGAAGAAATTAATCAAAGCCCCAACCGTGGTGAAACTCCGCAGACAGATCGAAATCGTGAAAATTCCGGTCAGGAAACAAACCGCACCGCTTCACAGGAGGAAGGCAGCGGGTCCTCCCGCCGTGTTTCCATGGGGCGCATTCCGGAATCCTTCAGCACAGTCACGGAACTGCCGGGAACCGGTCTCACCGGGCGCCTTTCTTTCCATGCCAAACTGAATTATGTACCTCTCGCGATGGAACTGGAGATCCCATCCCTGAATGTTCACAGCGAAATCGTTAAGGTTCCTTCTGCCGGCGGAAACTTCCCGGTCGAAGGGCTCGGCATGGAGGCCGGGTTGCTGGAAGGTACCGCGCTCCCCGGAAAAGGTGTTTCCGTCCTGGCGGCTCACAATACCCTGAGCAGCGAGGAATACGGTCCATTTGCGCTGATCGCGGCACTGGAAGAGGGCGAACGGATCTTTGTCCGGGATGCGGATGGCAGCATGATGATCTTTGAGGTTTGGTCCAACGCAAAGATCGATGCTTCGGATGTCAGCGGCTTGTTCGCGGCAGCTTCGGAATTTGAGCCGTCGCTGACCCTGCTGACCTGTGAAGACGAACTGCTCACAGGCGGTTACGCCTCCCGCAGGATCGTTTCCGCACGGAAAATCAATTAAATTTTAAGGAAAATTATCTTAAAATTTCTTAAAATTTGAAATATTGGGTATACTTGTTACTAAGGAGAGAGAGAAATATGAACAAGAAGTGCCTTGCTGTTTTGTTTGCTCTGGTGACGATCCTGAGCGTGTCGGCGGGTGTCTTCGCTCAGGATCCCTTTGCGGTGACCTGGGATGAAGAGACCGTCCTGACTTTTTTCAATGATGTTAACCTGGTGTTCCCGGACATGTTCGCCCCGGAAGATTCCGATTATCTGTGGACGGAAAACGACACCGAAACGATCCCCAATTTTGAAACCTACGCCAAAGATGTTTCCGCGGAAGATATTGAAGTGGAAGCAAAGGCTCCGATTCAGAAAACGCTGAAAGTCACGGCGACAGCAGATCCCTGCGGAGACGGCCTGATCAAGATCGATGTTGAATTTTACAGAAATGACACCGGGTCCGATATGACCGGTTACGGTCCGAAGAACAAAACTTATATTCGGGACATTATCGTAACGAGGGACGGCAAAAAACTTGCGATCGCCAAATGCGAATCGACCGGTGCGGACAGCTGCCGCTCCGTGAAATTCAACAGCAAGGGTGTGGCGAAGATGACGATTTACGCTTACAGTGATGATGTCATCAAGAGTCCCTCGGCAGGCAATGTTTCCGTCACGCTGACCTACTCAAACTATATGACAGCGCTGTTCCCTGTCACGTCCGATACAGCCACCGGCAGCGCTGCGGTTACGCCCGACATGAAGAAAGACTACTGCCAGGCGCAGCTGACCGAATATGATCCGCGCACGTCCCAGAAACAAACCATGAGTTCCGTCCGCGCGAAATATGACCAGAACACCGGTGAAGCCCGCTTCCAGGCGACAATCGCCAACATTTCCGGCGGGAAGAACGAGGTTTTCAAATCATATTTCGCTATTCCGGCAGAGGTCATGGTCGAATACAACGGCAAGACAGCTCATTACAAAGACTATACCTGCAAATACACCATCTACAACAACTTCAACGGCGCCATGCTGACAGACTACTGCAAGTACGGTGAAGGGATCCAGCTGTATGAAAACGCGCTGGTACGCTTTGACATCACCATTGAAAACCTGGGCACCGATGTGCTGCTGGCCTATGATGAAGGAGATATTCCTTTCCGCTTCCGTGTCGGTGGTATGATGAACCTTGTTCAGGGCACCGGAGATCATGCTTTCAAGACCGTTGACTTCCCCTGCCCGAAGGAAACCCGCATCGTGGCCATGGACCCACTGAAGCCCTTCATGACCTTCTATGGCATCGATCAGGAGCTTTATGACAATGCCATCAAGCCTTCCGGTCCTTACAGTGTCTATGAAGGCGGCGTCTGGGGCCTTTATCAGAAATGCGGCACTTATGCTTATCTGGCTGTTCGCCTGAAGAATGACGGTCTCAAGGATGAAGAAATTGACCTGAACCATGTGGCGGTCGCCATCAACGGTGGTACGCCCATCAACTGGCAATGGGTCCTCAGCACTGTCGACACAGACGACAACAAGATCTATCTCGAACCCTCTGATGAGGTGATCCTCTTCGCCCGCGTGAAGGTCACCAACATCCCGTCCCAGCTGAATGCTGACGTGCCGATGACCGGCGCTGTCAACTTCATGGATTACGGACTCTATATTACCGGCAAGGTCTACTCTGATCACAACAACACCAATTGTGTGGCTGCCCCGCAGTAAAGAGAGTGTGAATCAATCAATACGGGCCGCTGAACTCGGCCCGTATTTTTTTAATTTCCTGACTGGCAGGGAAACAGCGCTTTGATCAGCGTTTTGGCTTTCCCGCCGTCAGCCGATTGGCTGTTTTGCAAAATCTGCCCGGTCTCCCCGCAGCTCATCAATTCAGAGGTGTTTACATAGGCATCTGAGCCCATGTCCGAAGCAAAGCTGCCCATGTAGGCGATCTCAGTACTGCCGGCAGGGAGGATCTCCAGCCGGGAGGCATGCTCCAGCCTGGTTTCGCCGCCGCCGAAAGCAAAGTCTCCGGAAAAAGCCCAGTTGGCATTTCCGTCCAACACAGCTTTGGCGTTTCCCACCATTGAAAGGCTTCCTGCTCCGGAGGCACTGCCGCCGCTGAAAAGGGCTATAGCAACTTTCGATCCTTCAGCTGCAGTGACGCTCGTTTGCGTGCATTCGGAGAATCCTCCTCCCTCCGCAAATCCTGCGCCAAGGACATAATCCGCGGTACCCTCGATTTGTACTGCGGTGTTTTCCGAGAAGACGCGGCTGCCCTTGCCAAAGGCATGGCCTCCGCCGAAAACTTCATAATAAGCAGTGCCGGTTTTTGTTAAGGTTACAGAAGGCTCCGTGACTTCGGAGCTTCCTCCGTTTTCAGCAAATCCTCCGCCGAATGCAAAACCGACGGTTCCGGAAATCGTTAATGAAGAAGATTTAAGACTGGCGCTTTCTCCGGAAACGCAGGCCCCTCCGTAGATGCTGGCATATTCAAGGACAATGCCCTCTCCGATGGTGAGCGGGACCCCGTTGGCGCAGATCCGCTCAATCTCAGGCAGTGAAATTGCAGCGCTGTCATCAGTTTTTGTAAAAATTATTTCTTTAATGTTCCGCTCAGACGGCAGGTCAAGTTTACTATCATATTCTTTAAGTTTATCTTTCGATAATTTTAAGGTAACAACTCCCGGATCCTGCGGAAGGGAATCCAAAGCCTCTGTCAGGGAAGCATATTCTGCAGCATCAATGAAGTAATCTCCCGCAGCGGCAGAAAACAATATAAATATTAACAAAACTGAAACAAATATACAGGATAATTTACTCATAATCTTAAATTATTTTACGCACAAAATTGTTATAACTTTTATTTCTTAAGAGGGCCTTTATAAAATCAATTTTTCTCTGTCCCGAGGGCTGCCGCCCCATACCCCGCCCTATAGTTTTTATAGGTGCCATTAACTCTTAATTCTTCATTCTTAACTCTTAAGGAAACACTGATTTATTCAGAATGAGTCAATGCAACCCGTTCTGTTGACTCAATTCTGAGTCAACGAAAACAGGTCACTTTGACTCATTTGCCATGAAATCGACATTGATAAGCGTTTCCTTAATTCTTTTCCATCATCAGTTCCAAAATCTTCTGGTCCGTTTCGACCATGCCCTCCGCGGCCATGCGGCCGACAGAGCGGATCGTGGCCTCGACGCCGTCTTTCACCAGTCCGTCGCCGGAATGGAACAGCTTGCCAGCCATCGCCATCTCATGGGCAAGGATCGCGGTATTGACTGCGGAAGCGATCTTTGCCGCACAGGAGGGTTTTGCCCCATCACAGACCATGCCGGAAATCGTGCCGAGCGTGTTGGTGATGGTGGCACAGATCTGATCATAATTCCCACCGGCCAGCCAGGTGATGGCGGCTCCGCTGCCGGTGGCAGCGCTGACCACACCGCAGAAGGCGGAAAGCCGTCCATAGGAAGCTTTGATGTGGATGGCGACCATGTTGCCGAGCATCAGCGCCCGGACCAGTTCATCTTCGCTTTTCCCGAGTTCCTTCGCGTATTCAACGACCGGCATGGTCACGGTGATGCCCTGGTTCCCGGAGCCGGAATTGATGACCACCGGCAGCTCGCAGCCGCTCATGCGGGCATCCGAACCGGCTGCGGCAGCCGCAGTGGCTCGAAGCGGGACACTGTTCCCCCTTCGCAGGATGATCTTCCCGACTGAAGCGCCCCAGTTATTTTTGAGCCCTTCATTGGAAATGGCAGTGTTGCATTCGATTTGACGGCGGATGGTTTCCCGAATGCCCTCCCGGTCCGGATCGGCATTTTCAGCATAGTCAATGATCGAACGGATACTGATCCCGGCATAAAGGTCCCGGGTGTCCTGATCCTGCTCGGGCACCGCGACACCCTCACACAGGTTATTGAAAGGAAGCGGTTTGCCGTCCCGTTCCACACGGCAGATGTTGGTGTGGGTATATTTGAGTTCGGCTTCGGCTGTGTGTCCGTTGGCTTCCCCGCGGATGATGACCTGAAGTTTGTCCTCTTCATGCTCCAGCAGGATCTCCTCACAGATCCCCTTATCGAGCAGGTCCTTAGCGTGTTCGATCTGCTCCGGTGTCACTTCGGTGAGCAGCTCCAGTTGTTTGGCGGGTTCACCGCCGACCGCACCAAGGATGGCAGAGGCGGCGATGCCTTTCAGTCCGCCGGAGTTCGGGACAGTCGCGCCTTTGGCGTTTTTGACCAGGTTGCCGGAGCAGAAGGCCTGCATTTTTTCCGGTTCCGCGCCCAGCGCCTGCCGCATCACGGCCGCACAGTAGGCAATGCAGATGGGTTCGGTGCAGCCCAGCGCCGTGAGCAGCTCACTTTTCAGGATCTTCGTGTAATCCGCAAAATATGACTTTAAATTATCCATTCCCACCTCCGTTTACATTATTATAACAATAAATAGCCCACAAAGACGAGTGTATATTTTCTGCATCCAAATATATGATATAATTTAGCCACAGAAAGAAAGAGGTGCAAGATGCAAATTATACCGATGCGTGATTTAAAAAATACCGTTGAAATTGAACGCCGCTGCAAAGAATCCCATGAACCGGTTTTTGTGACAAAAAACGGTTATGGGAGTCTGGTCGTGATGGACATCGATTATTATGATGAAACAATGTGGAAGATGGAAGAAGCCCGTCTCATCAATAAAGGAATTAAGGATTTAGAAGAAGGGCGGACGGAAGATGGACCAACTGCATTAAACAGAATCAGGGAAAAATATGGGCTCTAATATTTATAAATACAATCTGTCAGAAACGGCAGAAACAGATATTGATGAAGCTATTGATTATATTATCTTCAAACTGAAAAATCCTGATGCTGTAAAATCCCTTTTTGATGAGATAATAAGGAAAATTCAAGATATATGTAATATACCCGGAATCGGACATATCGTTAAAAATGAATTTGAACAAAGGAATGATGTCAGATGGCTTCCTGTACATAACTATATCATCTACTACGTGATTAACGATTCGGATCAAATGATAAATATAGTGCGGTTTGTATCTGCAAGGCGGGATAAGCATTTGATCATCAGTTCAATAATCGAAGGATAAATATCATTTCTTTTATATGACAATGTACATAGAAACAGTTATTTTCTCATAGATACCCCCTGATTTCTCCAAAAAGTGACACATGAGAATCAGTTTGTTTAAAGCCAAATATCAGAAAAACGGGTAAAATAATTTGTTGTAATATCCCTTCAAAGGCTTGAAGGGCAAAGAAATTTTTCAGGAGATATAAAATGAAAAAATCAATGCTGTTAGTTTTGGCTATGGTCTTCGTGCTGGCCTGCGCTCTGCCGGCTGCCGCGAAAGACTTCAAAGTCGGTGTCGCGATTTATCAGTTCGATGATAACTTCATGACCCTGTATCGTAATGAACTGCAGGACTATTTCGGAACACTGAGCCAGGCCGGTGAAGATAACTACCAGGTTACCATCGTCGATGGCAAGAACGATATGGCTGAACAGTCCAACCAGATCGACAACTTCATCACCCAGGGTGTTGATGTCATCATTCTGAACCTGGTCCAGACCTCATCTGCCGATGCCATCATCGACAAGATCGTTGCCGCTGACATTCCGTTGATCCTCATCAACCGCGAACCGCTGGGAGATGACGGCGATGAATCCTACAAGGGCATTCTCGACAACGCCAATGTCTGCTACGTCGGTGCCGATGCCCGCCAGTCCGGTACTTACCAGGGTGAGATCGTTGCTGAACTCGAAAACCATGGCGACATCAACGGCGATGGCAAGATCAGCTACATCATGATCGAAGGCGACCCGGAAAACATCGATGCGCAGTACCGCACTGAATTCTCCATCAAGGCTCTTGTTGATGCCGGTTTCGAAGTTGAAGAACTTGACGACCAGGTTGGTAACTGGGCACAGGCCAAGGGTCAGGAAATCGCTGCCAATGACCTGTCCAAGTTCGGTGATGCTGTAGAAGTCATCTTCTGCAACAACGACGCCATGGCCCTCGGCGCTGCCGCTGCCATCCAGGCTGCCGGCCGCAAAGTCGGTGAAGACATTTACCTGCTTGGTGTCGACGCCCTTGCCGAATGTGTTGAAATGGTTGAAAACGGCGAAATGACCGGTACCGTCCTGAACGACCACATCGGCCAGTCCCACGCTGCTGCCGACGCTGCTGTTGCAGCCCTGAACGGCGAAGAACTCCAGAACTACTACTGGGTCGACTATGTGAAGGTGACTAAATAAGTCGCTTCTGACAAGGTAATATACGGGCGGGTCGTTCAGACCTGCCCGTATATTTTAGGAAAACGCTGATTTATTCGTTCTGAGTCAAGAGTGACCTGTTTTCGTTGACTCAGATTTGAGTCAACAGAACAGGTTGCATTGACTCGTTTGACGTGAAATCGGTATTAATCAGTGCTTTCTTAGGTTTCAGGTTTCAGGTTTCAGGTATTAGGTGTCAGTGGTTAGAGACTGTTGGTCAGAATCCAGCGGCCGATGATCACCACCACTATCCCCTATCTCCTATATCCTATCCCCTAACACCTAATACCTGAAACCTGAAATTCAATGTTTTCTGGCATGTTTCATGTCCCTAATGAATTATGGCACAAGATATTGAATTGTTATTGACAGAAAGGAGACAACGATATGTCTGAATATCTCCTTGAGATGCGTGATGTATCCAAGTCTTTTCCGGGTGTGAAAGCGCTGGATCATGTTCAGCTGAAGCTGCGTCCGGGAAAAGTCCACGCGCTGATGGGTGAAAACGGTGCGGGCAAGTCCACGCTGATGAAATGCATGTTCGGCATTTACAAGATGGATGAAGGCCAGATCTATATCGATGGTCAGCCGGCAACGATCAAAGATCCGATGGATGCGCTGCGCCAGGGGATCGCGATGGTTCACCAGGAGCTCCAGCCGATCCCGGCCCGGACGATCGGTGAAAACATTTTCCTTGGCCGCTACCCGATGAAGAAGTATTTAGGCTTCATACCTGCCGTTGACCACAAGAAAATGTATGAGGACACGGAAACCCTTTTGAAAAAAGTCCGGATGAACTTTGACCCGAAGGAAAAGGTCGGCAACCTGAGCGTTTCCCAGATGCAGTCTGTTGAGATCGCCAAAGCCGTTTCCGCCAACTGCCGCGTGCTGATCCTTGACGAACCGACATCCTCCCTGACTGAAAATGAAGTGGAAGCGCTGTTCCGTATCGTGAATGACCTGACCGCGGAAGGTGTCGCGGTGGTTTACATCTCTCACAAGATGGACGAGATCCTGCGCATCGCCGATGAAGTGACCATCATGCGCGACGGCCAATATATCGGCACCTGGCCTGCGAATGAACTGACGACCGATTCCATCATCACCAGGATGGTGGGGCGTGAACTGACCAACCTTTATCCGGAAAAACACAACGTTCCGGGTGAAGTCGTCTTCAAAGTGGAAGATTTCACCTCCATCAACCCGCGTTCATTCCGCCATGTCTCCTTTGATGTACGGAAAGGTGAAATTCTGGGCGTTGCCGGCCTGGTCGGTGCACAGCGTACGGAATTGATGGAGGGTCTGTTCGGCACCCGGTCCCATACTTCCGGTAAGATCACCTACAAAGGCAAAGAATTGAAGATCGATCGCCCGAAGGACGCCATTGATCAGGGTGTTGCCATGCTGACGGAAGACCGACGCGGTTCCGGGATCATGGGTGTGCTGAGCGTATCCGACAACGTCGCGATCGCCTCCCTGAGCCATTATCTCTGGTTCCTGAATGCCATTGACGGCAAAAAGGTCCAGGCTGTGGTCGATGAAATGATCCAGAAGATGGAGATCAAGACCCCGTCTCACAAGACACTGATCCAGTCTCTTTCCGGCGGCAACCAGCAAAAGGTGCTGGTCGGACGCTGGCTGGCGAACAACCCGGACGTGCTGATCCTTGACGAACCGACCCGCGGTATCGACGTCGGTGCGAAATATGAAATTTACACCATCATTGAGCAGCTGGCCCGTGAAGGCAAGAGCATCATCATGATCTCTTCCGAAATGGGTGAACTGATCGGTATGTCCGACCGCATCATGGTGATGTGCGACGGACGTGTGACCGGCTTTGTTGAAGGCTCTGAAGCTACACAGGAAAATATTATGGCGCTTGCCACGCAGTTTGAATAGGAAGGTTTGTAAGAATCATGGAAAAGAAAAATTCAAATCCCATATCAAAATTTGTTGGATATTTGACGTCCAACCCGATCGTGCTGCTGCTTCTGGTAGCAACGATCGTCATGTGTTTCACCGTCAACAACTTTTTTTCCTGGGGCAACTTCGGTAACCTGGCTTCCAATACCGCTGTCCGCTTCCTGATCGCACTGGGTGTTTCCGGCTGTCTGATCACCAAAGGTACTGACCTTTCCGCCGGGCGTCAGGTGGGGTTTGCTGCGTGTCTCGCAGGTATCCTCTGCCAGCGCGGTGATTATGCCAACCGTGTGTTCAAGTTCATCCCTGAAATGAACATCGGTATCGTTTTGGTCATCGTTATCATTGCCGGCGCGTTGTGGGGCCTCATCAACGGCGCTATCGTCACCCGTCTCCATGTACCGCCTTTCATCGCGACATTAGGTACCCAGACCATCATCTACGGTCTCTGCCTTGTACTCACCGATGCCCAGCCGATCGGCGGTTTCCAGAAGATATATACCAGCCTCATCACCGGCCGTATCGGTTCAGTGCGCAGCTTCAACATTCCCTACCTGCTCATCGTTGCGGTCGTCTTCGGTCTGCTGTTCTGGTTCATGTACAACCACACCACCCACGGTAAATATATGTACGCCATCGGCGGCAACGAAGTGGCTGCGGAGGTTTCCGGTGTCAACACCACCAGTTCCCTCACCAAGATCTACACCATCGCGGGCATGATGTACGCGCTGGCCGGTTACCTGCTGGCCGCGAAGTCCGGCGGCGCCAGCGCCTCCATGGGTATGGGCTACGAACTGGAAGCCATCGCCGGCTGTACCATCGGCGGTGTTTCCACCACCGGCGGTATCGGTACCGTCTCCGGTATTCTGGTGGGTGTTCTGGTGTTCGAACTGCTGAAGATCATCCTGCAGTTCCTGGGCGTCAACCCCTACTACAACTATGTGGTTCAGGGTGTCGTCATCGTCGTCGCGGTCGCACTCGACATCCGCAAGTACATCAAGAAGAAGTAAGGTATTAGGTATTAGGTATTAGGTATTAGGT
>CAYWKZ010000056.1:17063-18241 GCA_964459115.1 uncultured Leptolinea sp.
TCAGGTGTCAGCAAAGGTTCCCCACCTGATGAAAACAAGAAATATATGAAAAATACGCCGGCAGAAAATTGAATCTGCCGGCGTTTTTTTATTTCTTCTGATCGGGAATCGTGAGTCCGCTGAGATCCTGCTTCCGGAGGATAAAACCTCCATCCTCAGGGTGAAAAAATCCCGGATAGTAGATCGGATAGGTTTTGAATCCTTCCCCTCCCCCGATGTTTGTATCAGAAATTTTGACAGCCGGGTGTTTCCCGTATTTTTCCGGATGATTGATGACATATTTCATACTGGTCGCACGGTTATTTGTTGATTTACACTCAACGATGGTCGGCTCTCCATCTATGCTGACAACAAAATCAAGTTCAGGTGATCCGCTGCTTCCCCGATAATAATATAAGTCTTTATTTCCTGAATGGAAGCCAATCGCACACATATTTTCCGCGATGGCACCTTTATAAGCGCCAAGCTCTCCGTTTATGATTTTCAGCGCCGCATCTCTCTCCAATTGTGAAACCAAAAGACCGATATCAGAATAAAACACCTTATATTCTTTGCTGATTTTTGCTGCTTCCAGCGGAACCGATATCTCTTTCAGGTTGTATGATTTCAAAACCAATCCAAGGTCAGCCAAATATTGGAGTGCATCAGCTTTGTCTTCGCTGCGGGCATTGCTGTTGACCAGACTGTATTGAAATTTTTTGTATTCCTTTGAAAGCTGTGCCGGTATAGAATCCAGACAGGCTTCAGCCCGAAGTTTCAGGACCTCGTTGATTTTGGTTTCTCCTTTTGAATCGATATAACGTCCAAAATCATCCCGAACAGAGCGCAGAATCTGTCTTTGAACATGCTGCACCGCATTGATATCATGATTTTCAAAAAAGACACTGACCGCTTCGGGCATTCCGCCGACAATCAGATATTCCAGATAAAGCCTGCGAAAACTGTTGTGGATCGCAGGATCGATCACGATTGACCGATCAATACATTCCTGAACATATTCCAGAATATCAGGAGACATTCCGTAGTTTTCAAGAAATTCTCTGAAAGAAAGCGGATGCATGTCAAGTTGTTCTTCGTATCCAACCGGAATACCGCGTTCATAAGGCTGCCGAAACCCTTTGACACCTAAGGAAACACTGATTTATTCGGGCTGAGTCAAAGTGACCTGTTTTCGTTGA
>CAYWKZ010000057.1:0-18222 GCA_964459115.1 uncultured Leptolinea sp.
TAACTACCCGCGACGGGACTTTCACCCGTTAGAATCGTGCCATGCCCGGCACACTATTTAAAGGGGTAAAAATTTACAAATTGTAAAAATTTACCCCTTTAAAATGTATTTTCTTTAAGGTTTAGTAATTTTTCAGCACTTCAAAGCGCCGGTGCCGATGATCCTCCCGGACTTGCGGTGGAAGAGGATGATGCTGTCGGAGATGAAGTCCATGTTCACATAAGACCCGATCTGGAACAGCGTGTTGCCGAACACCACACCGGTGAGCAGGAAATCACCCACGCGGATCTTGACCGTGGATTCCATACCGGTCGGCATTGCGCCGTAGATCTCACCCTTGATCTTCCCGTCGGAATTGATGGAGATGAACTCCGGACGGACACCGATCACGAAATCCTCATCGGTCAGGACCGGTTCTTCCTGCATCAGGTCATCCTCATCATTCACGCGCTGCACATGGTACTTGAAGACCTCGTCCTTGTTGTTCTTCTCGACATAGTCCTTGGCCTTAGCCCGTTCCCGCAGCTCTGCCGCGTCGGACTCGTTCTGTGCCTGAAGGTCGGAAAGCCATTTTTTGTAATCCGGCACATCCTTGCCGCTGAATTTCACCTTCATTCCGTCGAGGATCGTCAGATCGAATTCGCCTTTGGCATTCTTTGTCCCTTTTGCCTCGATAAAGTTGATAGAGGGGTTCCCGACGAAATCCGCCACGAACAGGTTATTGGGATGGCCGTAGACCGTGAGCGGGGGCTGATATTGCTGCAGCACGCCGTTGTTGATGAGGCAGATGTTGGTGGAAAGGGTCATGGCCTCCATCTGGTCATGTGTAACATATACGAATGTCGATCCGGTCTCCACATGCAGACGCTGCAGCTCATAGCGCATTTCCAGCCGCAGCTTGGCATCCAGGTTAGAGAGCGGCTCGTCCATGAACAACACCGAAGGCTCCGGTGCCAGTGTACGGGCAATTGCCACACGCTGCTGCTGGCCGCCGGAGAGCTCCGCCGGATAGCGGTCCATGAACATGGAGATCTTCACAATGCGGGAAACACGGCGGACAGAAAGGTCGATCTCTTCCTTTGTCAGCTTGCGAACTTCGCGGACGGTTTTGCCACCGGAGGTGAATTCATAAGCCTTGTTCAGGTTGTTCGCCTTCACAGCCGCTTCAGCCTTATCAGAGAGCGCTTTCGCTTCCGCTTTCACGTCTTTTCCGCTTTCCAGGTGGTATCCGACCAGCTTTTTAGCGGTGAACTGCGAAATTGTGAAGACATCGATGAGTTTGATGACAGCCTTCTTCTCGTTCAGCTTGCCGGTCTTGTCTTTGCACTCGTCCAGCACCTTCACCACGTCACCCGGGTTGGAAAGGATCTCCGCGAGCCGCGCGTTGTTCTTCGCTTCGAAGTCGATCTTCGGCATTTCCTCCTTGATGTTGGAAAGGCCGAAGGAGATGTTTTCATAAACGGTCATGTTCGGCCACAGCGCATAGTTCTGGAACAGGAAGCCGACTTTCCGCTTGTTGGCCGGGATGTTGATACCCTTGGCGGAATCAAAGACCACCCGGTCGCCGATGGTGATCTTCCCCGTGGTCGGGGTCTCCAGCCCGGCGATCATACGCAGGGTGGTGGTCTTCCCGCAGCCGGAAGGTCCGAGCAGTGTCACGAATGCATTGTCGTCGATGACTAAATTCAAATTATCTACGCCGTAATAATTACCCCAGCGTTTCGTTACATTTTCCAATCTGATTTCGGGCATGATTAACCTCCAATTCCTTCATCCAGGCTTGCCCCGGTTACTTTGTTTACGATGGCGTTGAACACCAGGATCGTGATGATCAGGATCAGGTTGATACCGCTTGAGAACGCGTACAACCCCATTTCGTCGAAATAGTCCAGCGTGGTGGAAAGGATGAACCCCTGCACGCACAGCAGCATGAACAGGCTCAGTTCACGCAGACAGGTCATGAACGGCAGCAGATAACCGCTGATGATGGATGACTTCTGGATCGGGATGATAATGCGGGTCATGCGTTTGAACCAGGGTATATCCTGGATGATGGCCGCCTCTTCGATCTCACCGGAAAGCTGAAGCATGGAGTTCAGCGCGGAGCGGGAGGCGAAGGGAATGTACTTCACCGTACCGACGATGATCAGGATCCAGTAGGTGTTGAACAGGTTCAGCTTTTCTCCCGAAAGCAGAATGAAGTAAGCCACACCCACTGCGATGGACGGCATCAGGTAAGGCAGGAAGGCGACAGAATTCACGTAATTCGCCCACTTGCTTCTGCGGTCCTTGGAAACCGCATACCCCACCAGCGTGCCGATGGTACCGGCGGTGAGCATACACGCAATACTGACAAGCAATGTTCCTCCGAAGGCTCTCCAGATCGTTTGATTATGGAGAATGCCCATCTGTCCATACAAACCGTTTTCAGTGACATTTTCAGCTGTTGTCCACCATTTGGTCGTCAGGTTCTTCGTGTCTCCGGTGTAGAGGAAGGAATAATCGCCCGGGTTGGGCAGGAAGGTCTCAAAGGCAAAGGAAATGATCGGGAAAATCGAGGTGAAGAAGGTGAGGATCACCAGGATGATGGCGATGACATAGCGTCCGGTCTTGCCGAGGTTGATCTTGGAGATCTGGCCGGATTTCCCGGTGACCGTCGTGTAGCTCTTGCGGCTCGTCAGACTCATCTGGTTGAGCATCATGATCGCCACACCGAAGATCATCATGATGATGGCGAGGATGGAAGCCTCTCCGGTATATTTCGAGTTCATGGAAATATACTTGGTGGAAAGCGTAGTCAGCCCGAGGTAATGCGGGACCGGGTAGGAGCCCATCGCGGACCCGAACACCAGCAGGATGGTGGAAAGGATCGCGGGTTTGACCATAGGGAGCGTCACACGGGTCATGATCTTCCATTTCGGCGTGTCGAGGATCGTGGCAGCCTCTTCCAGGTTGGCGTCCATGTTTTTGAAAATGCCGCCGATCAGAATGTAGGCGAACGGCGCATAATGCAGCCCCAATACCATCAGGCTCGGAAACAATCCCTGGCACCACCACTTCGGCATGGTTATGCCAAACAGCGAGGCCAGCAAGCCGTTGGAAGTCCCCGTCACTTTATTGGAATTGAAGAGGTTCTGCCAGACCACCGCCAGCGTCCACTGCGGCATGATGTAGGGAAAGATAAAGATCGAGCTGATATATTTTCGCCAGGCCATGTTGGTCCGCGTGATCAAAAATGCCACAACACCGCCGAACAAAATCGAGACCACACAGGTGCCGACCGCCAGATAGACCGTGTTGAGCAGCGGCGTCCACAAATTCTTCTTCGCGAGCTTGCTGGTGAACAGATCGACATAATTCATCACCGTGAACCCGCTGGTGCGTCCGCTGGCCTTTTTTTCCAGGTTGGCATCAATCGTCCCCGGATGGATCGTGAACGTATCCTGCACGATCGCGACGATCGGGGCAACGGTCGTGATCGTCAAAATGATCCCGAAAAGGAGCAGGATCACATTCTGCGGTTTCGAGAAGTAGGTTTTGACCTTGTTCATCCGGATCGTGAAGGCAGATACTTCCTGAGCGCTATTCTGTACCATACGCTTCTCCCTTTATTCAAAATCAGTGAATAATGAATAATGAATAATGAAAATTGAATAGTGAATTTGTCCCTTCACTTCTTCCATAGATTATGGAAAAACAATTTTCAAAGCAATAGAGATCATTATTCAACCTTTTATTAATTGTCCATTATTCACTATTCAATATTCATTATCAATTGCTATTTAAAAGCGCCTTCGGAGGCTTTATTGCTCACCCCCGAAGGCACACAATCATCACATTACGACAGATTATTCACCGGAATATTTGTCGAGCATTTCGATCCAGGAACCGACGGTGAAGGAAACTTCGTCGCAGTACACAGGATCTTCGAGGACCAGACCGCCCTCATCGACCCACCAGTCATAACCGCGGTCGTTCATGGCAGCGAAAGCGACGGTGCCGTCTTCAGCCATACCACCGGTCATGTGATGGAATTTCTCTTCGTTCGCAGCAGCAACCTCCGGGTTGGAAGAGTAACCGCCGAGGTCCTTACCCCAGGCAGAGAAGCCGTCAACAGTTTCGGTCATGTAAGCGATGAACGCGCAGGCAGTCCAGGGCATCGGGCTGTTGTCGGTCACAAACAGGTAGTGGCAGTAGCCATAACCGCCGAAACCGGTGTAGTCATCCTGATAAGCGGCAACGGTGATGTTGTTCTTGGAAACGCTGTCGGATTCTTCGACAGAGCGCAGCTTGGAGTAAACCAGCAGGCCGAACTGATCGGTCGCGGATTTGTCAACCAGGGTGTTGCAGATCGGGCCGTCATCGGTCTGAGCGTTGTAGGATTCAACCCAGAGTTTGATCCATGCCAGGGCATAAGCGCCGTTTTCACCGAGTCCGAGATCTTCAGCATCTTCAGCAACTTCTACGATCACGGGCAGGAAATACAGCTGTTCTTCTTCGTCAAGGGCATCGAAAGCGTCCTTCAAACCGTCAGCATATTCGTCTGCGGTCAGCATGTACAGGAAGTTCTTACCGACGATTTCGGAGTCGATATCCATGAACAGGCCGTGTTCGCCTTCAGCAACGAAATCCCAGACATTGTCATAGGTCTTTTCACCGGTGTTGTTGAATTCGAAGATCTTGTTCAGGGTCTGTAGCGGCAGATAGCCTTCATATTCGCCTTCGGCGTAGCCATTGGCTTCGGCCCATTCCTTCGGGATGAAGGTGTCAAGAATGCCGGTCTGGACCATCTTGGATTCGATCTGGTTGCCATCCTGGATGAGGACCATGGTGAAGGTACCGGTCTCTTTCAGGGAGTCAGCAGTCAGCTGATCGAAGATCTTGTTGTTCTTCGGCTGCTGCCATTCGAATTCCATATTGTAGGAAGGGTCGATGGTCTTCAGATAGTCGATGAACAGCGGCAGGGCGGATTTACCGCGGCTGGAGTTGCCGACACCGTAGAACATCTTACCATTGGATTCTTCAATGGCTTTCTTTGCCAGTTCTTCAAGGGTCATGGTTTGGGCCTGTTCGATCACTTCTTCGACGTCTTCACGGGCAGAAGCGACCATGCAAAGGCTCAGCGCCATAACAAGAGCGAGCATCACAACAACGAACTTTTTCATAGTAATTCCTCCATAAAATTGATATGCTTTCGCAAGCATTATTTTTCCTCATATTATATATCAAATTCGAAAATATGGTGATGTTTTCGACTATTCGAAATCCGCGGAAAATGTCACTTTTATGACCTGATTTTCCTCACCTGTTGTCTTCCTTACGATTCCCTGCGGCCAGCAGCATTGCACCATATATTCCTGCGTCATTCCCCATCCGGGCCGCTTCGATACGGGCATTCTCTGAAGTTGTGAGCGCAAGCGCCTTGAACTCAGTGCGGATCATCTCCAGCAGGAAATCACCGGCCTTTGAGATTCCCCCACCGATCAGATAAAGCTCAGGGTCCACCACACAGGAGACCGCCGCCAACATCCGCGCCAACATCCGGACCGTCCGACGGACGGTTTCCAGTGCCGGTCCGTCGCCGGCTTTTGCCGCGTCAAACACATCCTTCACGCTCAGGTGTTCACACCCCCGCAGCCGCGACTCACAGGCCTGGGCATCGAGCTTTTTCCGGATATCCTTCAAAATAGCCTCCGTGGAAACATACTGCTGCAGATGACCGAACTTCCCGCAGGCACAGGGCTCGGCCTCTTCCGGGTTGACCTGTACGTGGCTCAGCTCACCGGCAGCACCGAATGCCCCGTGCAGTACCTTCCCGTCAAGGATCACGGCGCCCCCGATCGCGGTCCCGATGGTGACCATCACCGCGCTTTTATATTGCTCCCAACCGCCCATCCGGTATTCGCCAAGGGCCGCCGCTTTGGCGTCGTTTTCCACGCAGACGTTCCGGATCCCTGTGAGCTCCTGCATCTTCCTGCGCACATCGACGTCTCTCCAGCCCAGGTTGACCGCCAGCGGCACAAACCCTTCATCCAAAACCGGACCCGGGACCGCGATCCCGATGTCCGAAACATTTTTCCAACTCAAATCATGCGTATCAAGACAGCCCTCCGCGGCAGCGGTGACATCTGAAAGGATCAGCGCACCATGCTCCTGCAAACGGGTCGGGATCTGCCAGTGCTCGACCAAGGTTCCCTGGCGGTCAAACAACCCCACCTTGACCGCCGTCCCGCCGATATCAACCCCAAACGAATATTTTTCCATAACACATCCTGCAGCCTGAATATAAAAATCACTATCTTTCATTTTATCGTAACTGTTCAGAAACCAGCGACGCAACATGGAATACAGCCCTGCTGTGCCGGCTTCGCGGCAGCATCAGAGCAGTCTCCATGTGCTCGGTTAATTCATTTTATCATCCATTGGCACAGCCGCAAGCTTTATTTCCTTTCAGATTTTCCGGTTTAACCTTCTTCGATACAAAAAAAGTTGACGGTTTGCAAAAATACAGCTATAATGGGAACCAGTTTTCAGTGAAAAGTCTGCAAATCCGGCGGACTTTATCAAATAAAAGGAGATAATATGAAGAAAATGTTTTCAATTTTCATGGTCCTGGCGCTCGTTCTCTGCGCAGCGACCTCCGTCTTCGCCGATGACATCACCCTCGACGTCATCATCTGCCAGTACGGTCCCAACACCACCAACTGGTTCGAACGCGGCGGTGACGGCATGTTCGGTACCAACTTCGTCGAAGCGTTCGAAGAAGCCAACCCGGGAATCAAGCTGAACCTCGAAGTCGTATCCTGGAACGATGTTCACCAGGTCGTCGACACCCGCATCACCAACGGCAATGCTCCCGACATCCTGAACCTGGACACCTTCTCGGAATTCCTTCCCGATGATCTGCTCCTGCCCGTAGACGAATACACCACCGACGAACTCTTTGATGATTTCTTCCCCGCCTTCATGGAAGACTTCTATGTTGACGGCGAATACTGGGCTGTTCCGGATCTGGCTTCCGCCCGTGCGCTTTACTACAATGTCGACATTCTTGAAGAAGCCGGCGTTGAAGTTCCCGCCACCTGGGACGAACTCGAAGATGCCGCTCAGGCCATCATCGACTACTATGACGGCGAAATTTACCCCTGGGGTATCGACATGACCACCGATGAAGGTCAGGCTGCTTTCGCTTACTACACCTGGGGCAACGGCGGCGGTTTCACCGATGAAGACGGCGAATGGGCACTCAACTCCGACGAGAACGTCGAAGCGATCGAATATGCCATCGGCCTCGTCAATGCCGGCTACACCAACCCGAACCCGGCCACCCAGACCCGCTATGACCTGCAGGACATGTTTGCCACCGGCAAACTCGCGATGATGATCGGCCCGAACCAGATCCCGACCTATGTTGAAGATAAGGGCGGCGACATCAACATGGCTACCGCTTCCCTCCCGGCCAACGAAGGCGAAACCTCCGCTTCCGTCGGTGTGAAAGACGTCATGATGGCCTTCCGCGATGATTCCGTCGAAGATCAGGATGCCCGCAACGAAGCCATCAGCGCATTCATGACCTTCTTCTATGATCCGGAAAACTATGTCGGCTGGGTCTCCATGGAAGACTTCCTGCCTGCCGTCAACTCCGCTGTTGAAGCGCTGGTCGAATCCGATCCGTCCTTCGCTGCCTGGCTGGACGTTCTTGCCACCTGCAAGTTCTACCCCACTTCCAAGGCTGAATGGGCCCAGGTCCGCCAGGGTGTCACCACTGTTGAGCAGAACGCTCTGACCGGCGCCGATGTCCGTGCCGAACTGGATGCCCTCCAGGCGGAAATCACCGGCATGTAAGAATTATGAATGAAGAAGTAAGAATGAAGATCAGTATAATACGCTGAATTCTTCATTCTTACTTCTTACTTCTTCATTATTCAGGAGCAATTGTGAGACAGGCACGTCGAAAACAATGGGAACCTTACCTCTGGCTGCTGCCAAGCACGCTGCTGGTTTCCGTGTTTGTGCTCTTCCCGATCCTGATCGTCTTCAAGCTTTCCTTCAGCGAGATCTCACAGGCCGGTGTCGTGGGCGGATTCATCGGTTTCGACAACTACGTCGAAGCGATCAACCTTCCCGCATTCAAGACCGTGATGCTCAACACCCTGTGGTGGGTGCTTTCTGTCGTGATCCTCTCCACCATCCTGGGTTTCATCATCGCCCTGGTGCTGAACCAGAAATTCCACGGGCGCAAGATCGCCCGTTCGATTCTGGTCTTCCCCTGGGCCACCTCCCTCGTCATCCAGGCTTCCGTCTGGAACTACATCATCAAATATGAGTACGGCAACCTGAACAACGTGCTGCTCAACCTCGGCATCATCAAACAGGCCATCAATTTCCGCTCCTCCTACCAGGTCGAGTTCATCTGGGAGTGCTGGGTCGGCATTTTCGTGACCGTTCCCTTTGTCACCTTCTGCGTGCTTTCCGGTCTGCAGTCCATTGATGTTTCACTATACGAAGCCGCCACCATGGACGGAGCAGGCTTCTGGCGCAAGCTCCGCCACATCACGCTCCCGCTGGTCAGGCCCTCCCTGACGGTCAGCACCGTCCTGAACATCATCTATGTGTTCAACTCCTTCCCGATCGTTTACACCATGACCAAGGGCGCCCCGGCACACAAGACGGACACCATGATCACCTATCTTTACATGCTCTCCTTCTACGAGCGCAAGAAAGGACCGGCCACCGCACTGTCGGTGATCGGCTTCCTGATCCTGTGCCTGTGTGCAGGCATCTACATGATGACCGTCATGCGGAAGGAGGAACAGCAATGAAGCGCTACCCGGAGATCAAAAAACAAAACCTGCGCAATGCAGCGCTGCTCCTTCTCGGGTTGATCCTCACCCTTGTCCTGATGAGCCTGCCGCTTTACACCTTCGAGATCGGTGTCTACACCAAAAAGTCTCCCAACACATTCGTGGGTGATGAGAAATACGTCGAAGCAAAAGCAGAAGCAGAAGCCGCAGCCGCCGACTACCGGGCTCAGGGCTTCGATGTGGAAGTTTCAGAATCCGTACTGGAACGCACCAATTCCAAAGGCAAGACCACCTCGCTGGTCACCTTCACTGTCAACGAACGTACAGGGAAGAATTTCTGGGCATTTTTGGGCAAAGACCTGCCCTCCTCAAAGACCCTGACCTGCATTCTTATCCTGATGGGTCTGTCGCTGATCTTTGCCGCATTGGGCCTTGCCGGCTCGGCGGACCTGCTTCACCGCCATCTGGACACACGGTCAAAGGTTTTCCGGACGCTGCTGATCGCGGTGCTTCTGCTCGCGATCCTGCTCATTCCCGTCTTCATCCTTCAGAACAACGTCACCTTCTCCCGCAAGCTTTCCCTGTATAACGCGAAACTGATCACGGAAGGGAAAGAAGCCTTTTTCGCCCGTCTGGATGACTTTCTCTTCGGCGGTACGATGGGCGCGGGCATCAGCGATGCTCTCAGCGGGCTGGAGATCGAACACTCCCCACTGGTCTGGCTGATGATCCCAACGCTGTTCATCTCCCTGCTGGCGGCCTTTTCCATCCGCAGAGGTGAGATCCAAAGCAGCCTGCTGAAGCTCTGCCTTTATTTCTTCGTAATCGTCGTCTGCGTCATCACCCTTTACCCCTACTATGTGATGCTCATCACCGCCTTCCGCTCCAACGCGGAAAGCCTGGACATGTACTTCCTGCACATGTTCCCGACAAAATGGATCTGGTCCAACCTGACGGATATCATCCACCGCGGTGTCCCCCGCTTCCTGCTGAACTCCCTGTTCATTGCGGGCGGAGCCACCGCACTGGCCATGCTCTGCGGTATTCCGGCTGCTTATGCGCTGGCACGCATGAACTTTAAAGGGAAAAAGATCTTCCTGGGCTATGTCATCATGTCCCAGATGTTTTCACCCGTCGTGCTGCTCATCGGCATTTCCCAGCTCATGACCACCCTGCACCTCAACAACACGCTCTGGGGACTGATGCTCATCAACGCCGCCTTCAACCAGGCCTTTGCCATCTGGCTGCTGCGCGGGACTTTTGTGTCGATCTCACCGGAAATGGAACAGGCCGCCCTCATTGACGGCTGCGGCACCATCGGCGCACTGACAAAGGTGCTGATCCCGATGGCTGCCCCCGGCATCGTCACCGCGCTCATCTTTGTCTTCATCAACGCCTGGAATGAATATACCGTCGCGACCATCCTGATCTCCACGGCCCAGTACCGCCCCATCACCGTCGGCATCACCCAGTTCTCCTCCTTCAACATGATCGAGTGGCAATATATGTTTGCCGCTTCCCTGCTCGCCACCATCCCGGTCGTGATCCTCTTCATGTTCATCGAAAAGCACCTCACCGCAGGCCTCACCTCCGGCGGCGTCAAAGGCTGATCGTAAAGTTCCGGTATTTTTATGTATTTTGCATGAAAATATTCGGGTGTTTTTGTGCTCTGATTTCAAAAAAGTTCCGGTATTTTTGTGTGAGTTTTACTGAAAAGATCGGGTGTTTTTGTGTTATAATGGTCACAGCTGAGCACAAGGAATCAGGATCAAAAATCGCCCGGAGAAAACACAAACCCATGCAAAGAGAACTTTATCAAAACCTTGTTCAATGGAAGACATCAGAAGGAAGGAAACCCCTTGTTCTGAAAGGAGCCAGACAGGTTGGAAAGACCTGGCTGCTGAAAACTTTCGGCAAAACAGAATTTCAAACCTGTGCCTATTTAAATTGCGACAACAACACTCAGCCTAAAGACATTTTTGATTCCGATTTTGACACCAAACGAATCATACGCGATATCAGCGCAGTAACCGGGACAGAGATCCTTCCGGGAAAAACACTGATCATTCTTGATGAAATACAGGAAGTTCCCCGTGCATTGCAATCCCTGAAATATTTCTGTGAAAACGCTCCTGAATATCATGTATGTGCAGCAGGATCTCTGCTTGGAATTTCAATGCACAAAGAAACATCATTCCCCGTAGGAAAAGTGAACATTTTTTCGCTTTATCCAATGACGTTCAAAGAATTCGTCAGGGCAATTGAAGGCGATATTCTGGCAGATCGTCTGGAAAACGGAAATATTGAACAATTCTCTGCGATCCGGGAAAAACTGAAAGACCTGCTCCGACAATATTATTTTACGGGTGGCATGCCCGAAATCATAATGGAATACAAAAAACAAAACAGCCTCAAAAAGGTACGCGAAATTCAAAACGCAATTTTGTCCGGTTATTCTGACGACATCTCCAAGCACACCGATTCCCGCATGGCAATCAGGATCCACCAGATATGGAATTCAATAGCTCAGCAGCTCACAAAGGGAAACAAACGTTTCATTTACGGAAACATCCAAAAGGGAGCAAGAGCAAAAGATTTTGAATTGGCTATTCAATGGCTCTCCGACGCCGGGATCATTTACCGCGTTCCACGTATCCGAAAAGCAGCGATTCCTCTGAAATTTTATGAAGATTTTGATGCTTTCAAGCTGTTCTATCTTGACTGCGGGCTGATGGGAGCGATAACAGAAGCGCCTGCAGACCAGATACTGGTTGGCAATAATATCTTCGAAGAATATAAAGGTTCCTTTACGGAACAATATGTATTGCAGCAATTAATGGTATATCGGACGAACTCTATTTTTTACTATGACTCTGATGATTCAAAGCAGGAAATTGATTTTATCACGCAGACAGACAAGGGCATTCTTGCTTTAGAAGTAAAAGCGGAAGAAAACCTGAGAGCAAAATCTCTGCGGCAATTTAAAATTGATCATCCGGAAGCGCAAGCTGTCCGCCTTTCCATGAGCGATTATCGAAAAGAAGACTGGCTGACCAACATACCTTTGTATTTAACACACAGAGTCTTTTCCGTTTGATTGAAACAATCAGAACAAAGTATAAAGAAAACCGCTATCTGTTCAGAACCCGAGGTGACGCACATGGTTGAAGGCCCACAGCCTCTACCGCTCGGTACAGGCTCAGGCCTGTCCCCATATGCTCCGTACTGAATCGTTCCGAAAATCGTTAGTTTCATGCGAAAGTAACAAATCTTGTACGAATCGGCTGATAATGGCTATAATATTTTCTTTGATTATTAAGCGTTTAATTTTTAAGACCGTTAACAATAATGAAACGCACAGATCAAAATAACAGAACCGGGAAGTGAAATAATGAAAGAAGATTTACGCCAAATCGTCGGAACATTGAGCAAAGTTTTTATCACACACCGCAAATGCTTTTTACAGCAAAGCCAAAAATTCGGGCTTTATGTCGGGCAGCCGCAGGTGCTGAATTACGTCGTATGTCATCCGGGCTGCACGCAAAATGACATCGCCTCAGCGCTGGGCGTATCAGCCGCATCCATCGCCTTTTCCACCAAACGACTGCAAAACGCCGGACTTCTCCAGAAACAGGTCAACAGCCTCAACATGCGCTGCAACCGGCTTTACGTCACGCCGGAAGGGCATGAGGTCCTGGAAAAATTCGGTGAGGGATATGATGAATTGAACACAGTGATGTTCGCAGGCTTCACGGATGAAGAGTTGAAACAGCTCGAAGATTTCGCCAAACGCGTCAATGAAAACCTTGATCAATTCATGAAGGAGGAAAAAGCCTCTTGAAAAATCTGAGACGAATATTCGGCTATCTGGGAGAATATAAAAAGTATGCGATCCTGGCTCCGCTCACTGTTTCGCTTGAAGTGCTGCTGGAGATCTGGATTCCATACCTGATGGCGGACATTATCGACATCGGCATCGCCAACAAAGATACCGACTATGTACTCAAAACCGGCGGTGTGATGGTGCTGGTGGCGCTCATCTCCCTGGTTTTCGGTGCAGCGGCCGGACGGTTCGGCGCCATGGCTGCCACCGGTCTGGCACGCAACCTGCGCCGGGCCATGTTCAACAAGATCCAGGATTTCTCCTTCTCCAACACGGATCACTTCAGCACGCCGTCGCTCATCACCCGCATGACAACTGACATGAATTTTGTGCAGAACTCCGTACAGATGATCGTACGCATGCTCATCCGCGGACCGCTGATGATGATCGCCGCCATCTTCATGACCTTCCGCATCAATTCGGAACTGGCAGTGATCTACCTGATCGCGGTTCCCTTTTTGGCGGTCATGATCGCTTTGATCTTTCCCAAAGCACACGCCTACTTCGTCCAGATGTTCAAAAAATATGACATACTGAACGGCTCGATCCAGGAAAACCTGATCGGCATCCGCGTGGTCAAATCCTTCGTGCGCCGTGATCATGAAAATGATAAATTCATTAAGTCCGCAACTGATGTGATGGACACCGCCATGCATGCGGAGCGCTACGTCACGCTGAACGGTCCGATCATGATGCTCACCGTCAACGCCTGCATCATCGCGCTGCTGTGGTTTGGCGGAAAGCGCATCATTGCCGGCAATATGCAGGCCGGTGAACTGATTAGTTTCATCAACTACACGAACCAAATTCTAATCCAGATGATGATGATCTCCATGGTGATGGTCACCCTCGTGATTTCCCGTGAGTCGATCGCCCGTATTCTGGAGGTACTGGACGAAAAACCGGATCTCACGGATACAAACGCTGATCCGGCGCTCCTCCCTGCCGATGGGGATGTCCGCTTTGACCATGTTTCCTTCAATTACACTGCCCGCAAAGATGACAGCGACATGACGCTGACCGATATCGACCTGGACCTCCCGTCCGGCTCCATGATCGGGGTCATCGGCGGCACCGGCTCCGGCAAATCCAGCTTTGTCCAGCTGATCCCGCGGCTCTATGACGTGTCAAAGGGCGCGATCCGCGTAGGCGGTCACGATGTGCGTGACTACACCCTGAAAAACATCCGCGATGCTGTCGCGATCGTGCTGCAGAAAAATGTCCTTTTCTCCGGCACCATCAAAGAAAACCTCAAATGGGGCAATGAAAACGCCACGGATGAGGAGATCATCGAAGCCTGCAAAGCCGCTCAGGCGCATGACTTCATCATGGCCTTCCCGGAGGGCTACGATACCGAACTGACGCAGGGCGGCACCAACGTCTCCGGCGGGCAGAAGCAGCGTCTCTGCATCGCACGGGCCCTGCTGAAGAACCCGAAGGTCATGATTCTGGACGACTCCACCAGCGCCGTGGATACCGCCACGGAAGCCGCCATCCGGGACGCGCTGCGCAGCCGCTATAAGGATATCACCACCATCATCATCGCCCAGCGCATCACCTCCGTGATGAACGCGGACAAGATCATCGTTTTGGATGAAGGCCGGGTCAACGGATTCGGAACCCATGAGGAACTGATGAAGACCAACGAGATCTACCGTGAAGTCTACGAATCCCAGCAGAAAGGAGCGGAATAATGGCAGACAAGCAGAAATATAAACAGTCTGAAGGCGCCGGAAACCGCGGACGTGGCCGACGGATTGAAAAGCCCCAAAATGCCGGGAAAACGCTCCTGCGCATCCTGAGCTATCTGAGCTATTACAAAGCCCGGCTCATCATTGCTGCCGTCAGCATGGTCGTCGCCGCTCTGGCCACCGTTGGGGGCACCTATTTCCTGAAACCCGCCCTGAATAATTACATCGTCCCCCTCATCGGGCAGGAAAATCCGGACCTCAGCGGCTTCATCCGCACACTCTGCATCATGGCCGCATTCTATCTCACCGGGGCGCTGGCAAACTTCACGCTGCAGCGCATGATGATCACCATCACCAACGGGACCCTGCGCCGCATCCGCATTGAAATGTTCACGCACATGCAGGACCTGCCGCTGCGCTATTTCGACTCCCGTACCCACGGTTCCATCATGAGCACTTATACCAATGACACGGACACCCTGCGGGAAATGATCTCACAATCAATCCCGCAGATGATCAGCTCCATCATCACCGTCGTCAGTGTGTTCATCATGATGCTGATCCTGAGCTGGCAGATGACCATCATCGTCATCCTCTGGATCGTGCTGATGTTCTTCGTGCTGCGCCTGGTCACGGGCAACAGCTCAAAGTATTTCATCCGTCAGCAAAAGGAGATCTCCATCACCAATGGCTACGTTGAGGAAATGATCGAAGGCGCCAAGATCATCAAAGTCTTCAACCACGAACCCATCGTCAAAGAAGAATTCAACGAGCTGAGCGGAGACCTTTTCCAGGCCGCCAGCACCGCGCACACCTTTGCCAACATCCTCTTCCCGATCATGGGGAACATTTCCTATATCGTTTATGCCATTCTCGCAGTTGCCGGTGCGGTACTTGCCATCCACGGCATCACCGATGTCGGTACCATCGGCGCCTTCCTGCAGTATTCCCGCAACTTCTCCCAGCCCATCACCCAGATGTCCCAGCAGATCAACTCCGTGCTGACTGCCCTCGCCGGGGCGGAACGCATCTTCCGCCTGCTGGATGAACCGGTGGAAGTGGACGAGGGGAAGATCACCCTGGTTCGCTGCCGCATCTCCCCGGAGGGTGCCATTACGGAATGCCCGGAACGCACCGGTCACTGGGCCTGGAAAGTCCCGCAGGAAAACGGTACCTTCAGCTATGTGGAACTGCGCGGGGATGTACGCTTCCACGACGTGACCTTTGCCTATGACGAAGGGAAGACCGTGCTCCATAACATCAGCCTCTATGCCAAACCCGGACAGAAGATCGCCTTTGTCGGCTCTACCGGAGCGGGCAAGACCACCATCACCAACCTCATCAATCGCTTTTACGACGTACAGGAGGGCGAGATCACCTATGACGGGCTGAACGTCAAAGACATCAAAAAGGATGACCTGCGCCGCTCTCTGGGCATGGTGCTGCAGGATACCCACCTCTTCACCGGCACGGTCGAGGAGAACATCCGCTACGGGAAGCTGGATGCCACGCATGAAGATGTCGTCAGGGCCGCCAAGCTGGCCAATGCCGATTTCTTCATCCGCCATCTCCCGGAAGGCTATGACACCGTCCTGACCGCAGACGGGGCGAACCTCTCTCAGGGGCAGCGCCAGCTGCTGAACATCGCCCGCGCGGCCGTCGCCGACCCGCCGGTGCTGATTCTCGATGAGGCGACGTCCTCCATCGACACCCGCACCGAAGCCCTGATCGAAAAGGGCATGGACGGGCTGATGGCAGGCCGCACTGTCTTCGTGATCGCCCACCGCCTTTCCACCGTCCGTAACGCCAACGCCATCATGGTGCTGGAAAAGGGGGATATCATCGAACGCGGCGACCACAACAGCCTCCTCGAACAAAAAGGCCGCTACTATCAGCTTTATACCGGCTTGTTTGAACTGAGCTAAAGCAGGATATAGGAATCAGGTTATAGGATATAGGGAGAATGCTGCCGTGTGGCAGTATTCTTTTTTATATTTCGTAATGAGTCCAGAGACTGACAATTTTTATGATCTTTATGTAAAACAATGTTTTACTAATGTAAATTTAAGTGATATAATTCGTTATATAAAAACTTTCAAAGAGGGATGTACTTTATGAGTGTTTTGATCAAAGATGCAAATTTTAACATGAGGATCAATAAGCAAAAGAAAAGTGACCTTGAAACACTTTACAACCAACTGGGGATGACACTCCCGGAAGCCGTGAACATTTTCTTTGAAAAATCACTCCTCACCGGTGGTCTTCCATTTGATGTCCGGCTCCCACACTATAATAAAGAAACCGAACAGGCCATGCAGGAAACCCGAGACATTCTTTCCGGAAAAATTGAAACGAAATCTTATAATTCAGCGCGCGAATTGTTTGACGAATAATTATACAAACCTCATCCATCAGGAGCAGCGCTTATGATTAAAGACCTCTTTACAAAATACAAAAGCCTCATCATGTACGCCGTGTTCGGCGTATTGACGACCGTCGTCAACATGGGCGCTTATTACCTGTCCTATAACATCCTTCACATCCCAAACGTCCCCTCCACCGTCATCGCCTGGGTGCTGGCCGTGGCTTTTGCCTTCGTCACCAACAAACTCTGGGTGTTTGACAGCCCCTCCTTCGACGCGCAGACCCTGAAGCATGAGATCCCGACCTTCTTCGGTGCACGCCTTGCCACCGGTGTGCTGGATGTGGCCATCATGTACCTGGCCGTGGACCTGATGCACTGGAATCCCACCTTCTGGAAGCTCGTCAGCAACATCCTCGTCATCATCATCAATTACGTAGCCTCCAAACTGGTGATCTTCAAAAAAAATAAATAGAGCATAGGCAACAGGTATTTGTTGTCTGTGCACCGTTGTATGAATGTATCTCCGGGCAGCCGCTTCCGGAGATACTTTATTGTCATACATTTTTTCTATTTCATCTTGACATATCATATATTTTGTTTTATTATTATGAATATATAGAAATTATTTACAAGAAAGGTATGAAAAAGATTATGACTCACGTTTTTATCGTACTGGACGCAAACACCTGCATCCAAAGAGATTACCCCAAATCCGCTGAAGAACTGCTCCGCGAGATCGAACTCGGCACCTTTGAATGCCCTGCCGGACTCAAAAACCCCACAGCCGTCCGCCTGCAAAACTACCTGCTGGTGGCGGAAAGAGAAAACCTGCCGATGCTCTCCGCAAACCAGCAGAGGATCCTCTTCCTGCTTGCCATGGGCGCCAGCGAAACCGAGATCGCCCGTGCCTTGCAGCTTTCATTCAGCGGTGTCCGCCATCATGTGACCGCCCTGAAAACAAAATTCAACGTCAGCACAAGGGAAGAACTTATTTCCATTTATTCCAGAACCCACCGATAAAATGGGCTATAATTATCTGAGATTGGAGCAAGTGTATGCAAACTTCAGAAGTTACCCTTGTGATCCCCGCTTACAATGAACAAGAATCGCTCCGGCAGTTTTTGCCGGAGCTTCTTGAGTTTTGCGGGAAAACCCACATGCAGCTCGTGGTCGTGGATGACTGCTCCACTGACGGGACCGGCGCCATGCTGGACGAAGCAGCTGCGGTCCATGATTTTCTCCACGTCTGCCACCACAAGGTCAACCGCGGTTATGGCGGCGCACTGATCTCCGGCCTGCGGCTCTCTCAAACCCGCTTCTCCGTCACGCTGGACGCCGACGGTCAGCACCGTCTCGAAGATGTCCCGCGCCTGCTGGAAAAGCAGCAGGAGGTCGATGCGGACCTGGTGGTCGGCGCCCGGGCGGATGATGCCGGCGGCGGCAGCGGGCTTTATCGCGCTCTCGGGAAAAAACTCATCC
>CAYWKZ010000058.1:0-18180 GCA_964459115.1 uncultured Leptolinea sp.
TAACGTCTAACGTCTAATGTCTAATGTCTTATTTCTTATTTCTAATTTCTTATTTTCTAATCCCTTCCCCGGGAAGGGTGACGGTGACCGTTGTCCCCACACCGGGTGTGCTCTCAAAACTCAATCCGTAGGGTTCACCGCAATAAAGGCGGATGCGCTGATGTACATTCCAGAGGCCGAAACTGCCTTGTTTTTGCTGATAGATCCCGTTCTGGAGCAGTTCAAGACGCTCACTGTCCATCCCTATCCCGTTATCCTGAACCTGCAAAAGAATGTTTCCTCCCTTTCGTCCGCCGGTGATCGTGATCAGCCCGCGCCCTCTGCGGTTTTTGATGCCGTGATACAGTGCATTTTCGATGAGCGGCTGCAGGATCAGCTTGGGAATCAGGCAGTCCTGTACATCCTCATCAATGTTCATCGAATAAGTCAGGATGTCGCTGTAGCGGATCTGCTGGATCTCGAGATAGGAAACAGCCTGAGCCATCTCTGCGCGCAGCGTATGGATGTCTTCCCCTTCGCTCAGTGAGTTGCGGAAAAAAGTGCTGAGACTGGTGATCATGTCGACCACGTCTTCCTCCCGGTCGGATTCAGCCAGGATCGCGATGGAATCCAGCGTGTTATAAAGGAAATGGGGGTTGATCTGTGCCTGCAGCAGCTCGAGTTCAGCCTGGTGGAGGGAGCGTTCGTTTTCGATCTGCTTCCCGATCAGATCGGAGATATGATCCGTCATTTCATTAAAACTCTCATCCAGGATCTCGAGTTCTGTGATGTTGGTCTTTATCGGTTGTGCGGGGGAAAAATCCCTCTTGCCGAATTGTTTGGCCTTTTCCGTGAGCGAGATGATCGGTGTCGTGATGCGGCGGTTCACCGCCATCGAATAGGTGACGATCGTCAGGAACAGCCCGAGCATGGTGATCACGGCAGTCCCGATCAGAATGGCGCTTTTCCGGTTGAGGTCAACACGCAGCCGCGCCAATTCCTGAACCTCTTCATGGATAAAATCATCCATATAGTCCTGGATGAGTGTCGTCAGGCCGGTTTCACCGCGGATGTTCCGGTCCAGCAGCTCCATCCGTTTGTCATAGGAATCGGTTTCCGCAATTTCGATCATATAGGTCCGCAGATTGGCGCACATGTTGAGCATGCTTTGCAGCCGCCATTGGTTGTCCGGCAGTGTGGAAACGCTTTCGAGCCTTGTCAGCACAGCTTCGGCGTTTTCCAGTTCATCCATCGGCAGCTGTGCAATGGAATTTTTATTGCGGGGCTGGATGACATGGTTGTACATGGCCAGGTCCAGGTTGTTTTTGAATTCTTTATTGAAATCAGCCGCGATCACCATGCTCTGCATTGCGTCTTCATAGCGATAGTTGATGGAAAGCAGCATGATACTGAACACCGCGACCATGATCGCCATCATGACGAAAATGGGCAGCAGCAGTCCGTTGATCTGCTGGGTGATGCTCTCTTTGTTTGGTGAGTCGGTGATTTTGTTCATGTTTTGTCCGTTACACCGGCATTATAACAGAAACTGTCGGATCACAGCGGTTTTCTAAAAAAATGTACTGATTTAATAAATTATTATCATTTTTTCACCAGGTTCTAAAAAAGGACCCAAAATTTTTGTACAAAACATCAAAAAAAACTGATTGTAATTTTTCTTGACTTTGCATAAAATGAATATATCAACAGTTCGGATGAACTGAAAAGCTTTTTTCAAAATCAAAAAGGAGTTTATGATGAAAAAGTTTTTAGTTTTCGCAATGCTTGTTGTTCTCGCAATCAGCTGCGTCGCCGTTGAAGCGAAGGATCTCACCATCGCTTTCTCCCAGATCGGTCAGGAATCTGACTGGCGGACTGCCAACACCGACAGTGTTAACAACACCGTCGAAGCTCATGAAGGCTGGACCCTGGTTTATGACGATGCTCAGCAGAAGCAGGAAAACCAGATCAAGGCTCTGCGTAACTTCATCACCCAGGGTGTTGACTACATCCTCTTCACCGGCGTTGTTGAAACCGGTTGGGACGAAGTTCTGAAGGAAGTCAACGAAGCTGAAATTCCGTTGATCCTGCTGGACCGCATGCCGTCCTGCGCTGATCAGATCGATTACGTTGCCGCTTTCGGTGGTGACTTCGTCAAAGAAGGTTACCGTCAGGTTGCCTGGGCCGGTGAATATCTGAAATCCCTCGGCCGCGATGGCGAAGACGTCCAGGTTGTCATCATGGAAGGTACCACCGGTTCCGGCGCTCAGGTCGGCCGCACTGAAGGGAACCTTGCTGCCATGGAAAATTATCCTTTCCTGAAACTTGCTGCCCAGCAGTCCGGTAACTTCACCCGTGCTGAAGGTCAGGCTGTTATGGAATCCTGGCTGAAGTCCCTCGACAAGATCGATGTCCTCATCGCCCAGAACGATGACATGGCCCTCGGCGCCATCGACGCCATCAAGGCTGCCGGCCTCGTCCCCGGGAAAGACATCATCATCGTTGGCTGTGACTCCGTGAAGGCAGCTTTCGACGCCATCGTCGCCGGCGAAATGAACTGCACCGTTGAATGCACACCGCTGTATGGCCCGACCGTTGAATCCTTCATCGAACGCATCGAAGCCGGTGAAGAATTCTCCAAGGAAATCGTACATCCGGAAGAATTCGTCTACGATATGGACGGCGGCGTTGTTCTTGCTGATAACGACGGCGGAAGCACCACTTCCATCAAAGCTGCCGATGTCATCGACGAACGCCAGTACTAATCTTTTGTAATCATCCTGAAGCTCCCCAATAAGGGGAGCTTCAAAATACAGGGCGGATGAGCCTTACTGCAAAAAACGCTCTTCCGTCCTGTATTTTTAATAAGGAGGGCACCTTGGCAAACGACTATATTCTTGAAATGAAACAGATAGAGATCCAGTTTCCCGGCGTCAAAGCGCTGGATAAAGTGGATTTCAACCTGAAGCCCGGCGAAGTTCATTCCCTGCTTGGGGAAAACGGGGCCGGGAAATCTACCTTGATCAAATGTCTGACCGGTGTGAATCATAAAGATGCCGGTACGATCATTTTGGATGGCAAAGAAATAACACCGACGTCTCCGCAGGATGCCATCACCATGGGTATTTCAACGGTGTTTCAGGAGATCAACCTTTGTCCGAACCTGACCGTGGCTGAAAACATCTTCGCCGGACGTCAGCCGATGAAGCACAAACAGGTCAACTGGAAAGAAATCAACAAACGTGCAGAAGAATTGATGCAGCGTTTCCATATGGATATCGATGTAACCCGGCCGCTTTACGTTTACTCGACCGCAGTGCAGCAGATGGTTTCCATTGCCCGGGCTGTTGACATTCAGGCAAAGATCCTCATTCTGGATGAACCTACTTCTTCCCTCGACGATAACGAAGTGAAACTGCTGTTTGATGTTATGCGCGAGCTGAAAGCGGAAGGTATGGGGATCATTTTCATTACTCACTTCCTTGATCAGATCTATCAGATCTCAGACCGCATGACGATCCTGCGGAACGGACACCTGATCGGTTCTTACAACATTGATGAATTATCGAAAGTGGAACTGGTAACAAAGATGGTCGGTAAGGACATGGATACGATCTTCAACCTGAAACGGGCCAATGTTGATCCGAACGCGCCTTATATGCTTACTGCAAGCCATATCGGCATCAAAGGCTCCGTGAAAGATGTTTCCATCAGTCTCAAGAAAGGCGAGCTGATGGGTTTTGCCGGTTTGTTAGGGTCAGGACGTACCGAAACGGCTGAAATGCTGTTTGGCGTGAAAAGCACGGAAACGGGGGAGATCAAAAAGAATGACAAAGTCGTCAACCTCCGCCAGCCGCATGATGCCATTGCCAATAAGATCGCGTTCTGTCCGGAAGACCGGAAACGTGACGGAATTATCGGTGATTTGACCATCCGGGAAAACATTGCTCTGGCGCTTCAGGCACGGAGAGGATTCATGCATCCGATCAGCCGGAAAGAGCAGGATGAACTTTCCGATAAATTTATCAAAGCTCTTGGCATTGCCACTCCGGATGCTGAAAAGAAGATTGGTGAACTCTCCGGAGGAAATCAGCAGAAAGTGATCCTGGCCCGCTGGATGGCAACGGATCCTGATGTGCTGATCCTTGATGAACCGACCCGCGGTATTGATGTCGGTGCGAAAGCTGAAATTCAGCGTTTGATGCTTGAAATGTGTGAGGAAGGACAGTCCGTGATTTTCATCAGTTCTGAGCTGGATGAGATCATCCGCTGTTCCAATCGCATCGAAATTATGCGTGACCGTCAAAAAGTTGCTGAAGTCAGCGGTGAAGGCTGCACCCAGCAGGACATTCTGAACATCATCGCTGAAGGCGCTTCAGCAGTGAAATGAGGTGAAAGCATGAGCAATAAAAAGTTCAATTTATCGGATATTACGAAATCAAAAATCTTTTGGGCTGTGGTCGCGGAGCTGCTGATCCTCTTTGTGTGTCTTCTCAAACGCCCTGACTTTTTCAAAATCAGTTACCAGCCTGCGACCGGAATGCTTTACGGATCTTTGATCGACATCATCAACCGGTCTGCTGAGATCACAATCATCGCTTTGGGCATGACACTTGTTATCGCGCTCGGCGGTACGGACCTTTCTGTAGGCGCTTTGGTGGCGGTTTCGGGGGCAATTGCGCTGAAGTTCATGCGCTGGGATGTGCTGGTTTATAACACCCCGGGCGACTATACTGTCAAGCCCTTCTGGATGGCGATCCTTGTTCCGCTCTTTGTCTGCATCATCATGGGGATGTTCAATGGCTTTTTGATCGGTGTCGGCAACATCCAGCCGATCATCGCAACGCTGGTCCTGATGGTTTGCGGACGCGGTGTGGCTCAGATCGTTACCAACGGGAAACAGTTCACCACGCAATATTCCCCTTTCCGTGTGATCGGGCAGGGACATTTTCTCGCACTGCCAATGCCGATCATCATCACGATCGTCGTGATCATTTTGATGTATATTTTTGTCCGCAAGACAGCTTTCGGTACCTTTGTTGAATCCGTCGGCATCAACCGCAGTGCAAGCCGTCTGGCCGGTATTAATGCAACCAAAGTGATCATCATCGTTTATGCGATCACCGGATTGCTTTCTGGAATTTCCGGCCTGATCTACTCCAGCCGCATTATGAGCAACGACTCAAATAATGCCGGACTCAACTATGAAATGGACGCGATCCTTGCAGTGGTAATCGGAGGAACCAACATGAACGGAGGCAAGTTCAGTCTTGCCGGTACGGTCATCGGTTCTATCATTATCCGGACGATCGTCACTTTCGTGTATTATTTCGGTATTGTTTCCGAAGCGACCATGGCATTCAAAGCCCTGATCATTGCGGTCGTGATCGTGCTGCAGTCGGAACCGGTACGGAATTACTTTTCAAAGAAGTTTGCAAAGAAAAGCCCTGCGTTGAAGGAGGCATAAGATGGCAGAGAAAACAAGCGCTTCAAAACGCCAGACCTTCTGGAATAAGGTTTTCAATCCGAATTTCATCATGGTTTATGCGGCTGTCCTGATTTTCCTGATCATTTATGTATTCGGTGCGATCATGTACGGGAAGGTGGGTTTCACCACGCTGCGTACCTTCATCAATATGTTCATCGACAATTCCTATTACGGGATCTCGGCAGTGGGCATGACCATGGTGCTGATCACCGGCGGCATTGACCTGTCTGTCGCGGCAGTCGCCAGCCTTACCGGCATGATCATCGCTTACGGTACCGGTGTGATGGGAATTCACCCGGCGATCTGCATTCTCTTCTCCTTTGTTGTTGGGATCGGTCTGGGGTTGCTGATGGGCGCCACGATCCAATATCTGAATGTCCCTTCCTTCATCACGACCCTGACAGGCATGTTCCTGGCCCGCGGTGTCTGCTCTCTGATCAGCCGTGAGTCCCTGACGATATCACATCCCTGGATCGATCAGCTGGCCGGCTGGAAGATTTATTTCAAACACTATGTTGATGGGGAATGGGTCAAGGTAAAGCCGATCGCGTTCATCAATCTGAACTTCATTTTGTTCATTGCAATGATTCTGATTGGTTTCTTCATCCTGCAGCGGACGCGCTTTGGCCGCAACGTTTACGCTATCGGCGGCAATGAACAATCCGCGAAACTGATGGGTCTTCCGGTTGCCCGGACAAAGGTGCTGGTCTATGGTTTCAACGGTTTTTGTTCCGTTCTTGCAGGTGTGGCTTATGCGTTATACGTCAAATCGGGATGGAACCTTTCCCTTCAGGGAGGTGAACTGGAGGCTATTTCCAGCGCAGTTATCGGAGGAACTCTATTGACCGGTGGTGTGGGCAACATGTTGGGAACGTTGGTTGGTGTGCTGCTGAAGTCCGTCATTCCGACGCTGATCACCTTCAACGGGAACCTGCTTTCCTGGTGGGGAAAGATCGCGACCGGTGTGCTGCTGCTGATCTTCATCAGCATTCAGACCTTCATCACGAATTACTCGACACGGAAAAAGATTTGATTTTTTGAGAAAAAGAATAGCCGGAAATCCTGTTTTTGATGGCCGGCTATTCATTTGTCATGCCAAACAGGTGAGTTTAAACTTACATAACGTGCGCCTTTTTCGATTTATAATATAAACGCCTGAAATTGCAGGCGTCAAGGAGATTAACATGAGCAAAGAATTTTGGTTCGTCGTAGGTTCCCAGGACCTTTACGGTGAAGATGTTTTGAAAACCGTAGCTGAACGCGGTGCGGAAATGGCTGCCTGGCTCAGCGAGAAACTGCCTTATCCGCTGATCTACAAAGTGACAGCGATGAGCTCCAACCAGATCACATCCGTGATGAAGGAAGCCAATTTTGATGACAACTGCCTTGGTGTCGTCACCTGGTGCCATACCTTCTCACCTTCCAAGATGTGGCTGACCGGTCTGGAACTGCTCCAGAAGCCCTGGTGCCATTTTGCTACTCAGTACAACCTGGAGATCCCGAATGAAGAGATCGACATGGACTTCATGAACCTGAACCAGGCTGCTCATGGTGACCGGGAACACGGCTTTATCGGCGCCCGTCTCCGCAAAGCCCGCAAAGTTGTGGCAGGTTATTGGAAAGATGAAAAAGTGATCGCGAGACTCGCTGAATTCCAGAAGGTCGCGGTTGGTGTCGATGCTTCCAAACACATGAAAGTTATGCGCTTCGGTGACAACATGCGCGATGTGGCCGTGACGGAAGGCGACAAAGTTGAAGTCCAGAAGAAACTGGGGTGGGAAGTCAACACCTGGGCTGTCGGTGACCTGGTGAAGGAAATGAATGCTGTCACTGATGAAGAAGTTGAAGCGCTCTTCAACGAATATAAAGCCAATTACGACATTGCTACCGACAACATTTCTGCAATCAAATATCAGGCCCGTGAAGAGATCGCCATCAAAAAGATGATGGACCGCAACGGATGCAAGGCGTTCTCCAATACCTTCCAGGATCTTTACGGCATGGAACAGCTCCCGGGTCTTGCTTCTCAGCACCTGATGGCTCAGGGTTATGGTTATGGCGGTGAAGGCGACTGGAAGGTGTCCGCGATGACCTCGATCCTCAAAGCCATGGGGGAAGGCGGCAACGGCGCCAGCGGCTTCATGGAAGATTATACCTATCATCTTGTGAAAGGTCATGAATATTCTCTGGGCGCTCATATGCTGGAAGTTTGCCCGTCCCTGGCTGCAGATAAGCCGCGGATCGAGACCCATCACCTGGGCATCGGCATGAATGAAAAGGATCCTGCCCGTCTGGTCTTTGAAGGGAAAGCGGGTAAGGGTATTGTGGCTTCTCTCATTGATATGGGCGGACGGCTGCGCCTGATCGTTCAGGACATCGAAGCGGTGAAACCCATCATGCCCATGCCGAACCTGCCGGTGGCCCGTGTGATGTGGCGTGCCCTGCCGGACCTGACCGATGGTGTGGAATGCTGGATCACTGCCGGTGGTGCGCATCATACCGTTTTGAGCTATGATGTGACGCCTGAAATGCTGCGCGACTGGGCGAAATTCATGGACATTGAATTTGTCCATATTGATAAAGACACCACCGTTGAAAAACTGGAAGATGAACTCTTCATCAAAGATCTTGCATGGAAGCTGCGGTGATCCTATGAACCAGAATGAAACTGTCATCGGAATCGAATTCGGTTCTACCCGAATTAAAGCTGTCCTTCTGGGCAGGAATCACCAGATCCTTGCGTCCAGTTCATTTATCTGGGAAAACAGCTTTGTCAATGGCATCTGGACCTATTCGCTGGAAGAAGTGAAACGTGGATTGCAGATTTGTTTTGCGAACCTGAAAAATGACGTTTTGGAAAAATACGGCGAAAAACTGACCGGTACCGGCGCGATCGGCGTTTCCGCGATGATGCACGGTTATCTGCCGTTTGATAAAAATGACAAGCAGCTGTGCGAATTCCGAACCTGGCGCAACACCATCACCGCCGAAGCAGCGGAAAAACTGAGCGGGTTGTTTGACTTCAACATCCCGCAGCGCTGGTCAATCGCTCATCTGTATCAGGCGATCCTGAATCGGGAAAACCATCTCACGGACCTCAGCTATATCACCACCCTTGCCGGATATGTTCATTATGTTTTGACCGGTAAAAAGGTTATGGGCGTTGGCGAAGCCTCCGGGATGTTCCCGATTGATTCCGGTACCCTGAATTTTGATGAAGCCATGCTCAAAAAATTCAATGCGCTTCCTGAAGTACAGAAATACGGTTTTGATCTTCGCAAGCTGCTGCCGGAGGTTCTGCCGGCAGGCGCTTACGCGGGGACACTCACTGAAGCAGGTTCTTTATATCTGGATCCGACAGGTGAATTCAAGTCCGGGATCCCGGTCGTTCCCTGTGAAGGCGATGCGGGCACAGGGATGGTGGCAACGAACTCGGTTCGTGTCCGGACCGGTAATGTCAGCGCGGGAACGTCTGATTTTGCAATGATCGTGACCGAGAAAAAGCTCAACCGCCACCGTGAGATCGATATGGTCACCACGCCCACAGGAGCTCCGGTTGCCATGGTCCACTGCAATAACTGCACCAGTGATACCAGCGCCTGGGCAAGGATGATCGTCCAGATACTCAACCTGTTTGGCTATGATGTGGATAAAGATACGATCTATACCAAAATATTCCAGGCAGCGCTTGAAGGTGACTATGACTGCGGCGGCCTGATGAGCTACAACTATTATTCAGGTGAGGGTGTCACGGACCTGGATGAAGGGCGCCTGATTTTTATGCGGAAAGCGGAATCTAAATTTAACTTTTCCAACTTCATGCGCATGCATCTTTACAGCGCTCTGGCTACGCTCAAAATCGGAATGGATATTCTGGCGAAAGAGGATGTCAGCATTGATAAGATCTATGGGCATGGCGGTTATTTCAAGACCGAAGGTGTCGGACAGCGGATTCTTTCCGCGGCAATCAACACACCGGTCTCCGTTATGCAGACCGCCGGAGAAGGCGGCCCCTATGGGATGGCTCTCCTGGGCGCTTATGCACTGTGGAAGGAGGAGGGAGAGACCCTCGAAGACTATCTGGACCGGAAAGTTTTTGCTGATTGCAAATCTTCAACCGTTATGGCTGACAAAGAGGAAGTTGATGGGTTCAATCGATTCATCGAGGTTTACAAAAACTGCCTTGATGTTGAAAAATTAGCTATAGAAAGGTTCTGAATTTATGCTGGAAGAATTGAAGAAAACTGTTTATGAAGCGAACATGCTTCTTCCGAAGTACAACCTGGTGATTTTCACCTGGGGCAATGTCAGCGGAATTGACCGCGAAAGCAAGCTGATGGTCATCAAACCCAGCGGCGTTGAATATGACGAGTTGCGGCCGGAAGATATGGTTGTTGTAAGTATTGAGACCGGTGAAAAGGTTGAGGGAAAGTATAAGCCTTCCAGTGATACCGCAACCCATGTTGTGCTTTATAACGCTTTTCCGAACATCGGAGGTGTTGTCCACACCCACAGCAAATGGGCGGTTTCCTATGCCCAGGCCGGTGTACCGATCCGTCCGCTCGGAACCACTCACGGTGATTATTTCTATGGAGCCATCCCCTGCACCCGCAAAATGACAGATGCGGAAATCAAGGGAAAATATGAACTGGAAACCGGGAACGTGATCGCGGAGACCTTCCGTGACATCGATCCGGATGCGATTCCCGGAGTATTGGTCCATTCCCACGGTCCTTTCTCCTGGGGTACCGATCCGTTCAACGCGGTCCATAACATGATGGTGATGGAAACTGTTGCCGAAATGAACTATCATGCGGAAATGCTTTATCCCGCCCTGCCTGATATGCAGCAGACACTTTTGGATAAGCATTATCTGCGCAAACACGGGAAAAATGCCTATTACGGGCAGATATAGGTGTTAGGTGTTAGGGAGTAGGATATAGGATATAGGGGATAATGGTGATAGTGGGTAAATGTCAGGTCTATGTTATAAGATCTTGACTATACAACAGATGCCAACTACCAACCACTAACCACTAACCACTGACCACTGATAATGTAAAATCGACATTTGTTTTGAACGGAAGGTGCGCCTGCCGGATGTTCGTGACAAAGGTTTGATCAAAAAAAGGAGTTTTAAACCATGAAGAAATTTATCGTGTTGCTTTTGGCTCTGACCATGCTTTGCGGCGTTGTCGCCTCCGCTTCCGCGGATGATAAAATCAAAATCGGTATCTCCATCTGGAGCTCCACCGATACCCTTGGCAGCGAAGTAAAGCGCCTCATCGACGCAGCTGCTGAAGCTCTTGATGTTGAAACCCAGTGGGTCGACCAGGCTCACATCTCCGAGCAGGTTACTGCTTCTGCTGAAACCCTGGCTCTGGCTGACTGCGATGGTATCATCATCTGCAACTCCGCTTCCGCTGAAATGGGTTCCGTTATCAAGACCGCTGACGAAAACGAAATGTATGTCGCTCAGTTCTTCCGTGTGATCGACCCGGAAGCCAACCCGGATGAATATGCCCAGGCTTCTTCTTCCCCGTACTATGTCGGCGCCGTCCATGAATCCGAATTCGACAACGGTAAGACTCTGGTCACCAAACTCGGTGAAAAGGGCTGCCGCAAGATCGGTTTGGAAGGCTGGGAACCGGGCGATGCCACATTCCTTGGCCGCTGGGCCGGTTATCAGGCCGGTGTCGAAGCCTGGAACGAAGCACATCCGGATGATCAGATGGTTATGCTTGAACCGCAGTACGGCCGCACCACCACCGACACCGGTCGTGCCACTGCCGAAGCCATCATCCAGGCGAACCCCGATATCGACGCTCTCATCGTTGCGGGCGGCGGCGGCGACACCCTGCTGGGCGCTATTGCCGGTATCGAAGGTCTGGGCCTGACCGGCAAGATCGCTGTTGCTTCCACTGACTTCCTGCCCGATCTGGATGTCAAACTGGAAACCGGCGCTATGGCTGTTGAATCCGGCGGCCACTATGCTGACCCGTTCTATGCCTTCCTGATGGTCTACAATGCCATTAAGGGCAATTACGAAGTCTCCACCGATGGATTCTATGACATGGTCTTCCCGTACATGTTCGTTGCTTCTCCGGAAGACTACGCTGATTACGGCGCTTACTTCACCGGCACCGAACTGCCGTACTATGAAGATGAAATCAAGTCCCTGGCTGAACTGCCGTACGAAGATCTGGCCGCTGCCTGCGCTTCTCTGTCTGTTGAAGACGTTGTGGCCCGCCACGCGAAATAAGATCATGTGATTTATCTCAAAGGAGTGATGACGGCCAGGCGCGGCTGATTCGCTCCTTTGGGAGATTTTAGGTATCAGGTGTCAGGTATCAGGTGCCAGCATTTTTTGCACCGACTGATCCCTGACCCCTGACATCTGACCCCTACAAGGAAAGTTTTCATGGCTCAGAAATTGGAAAAACTCAAAAGCAGCAGATACTACGGCTTTGTGCTGTTGTTCTCCATGCTGCTGTTTTTTTATGCTGTGTTCAAGATCCTGACCCCGAATAACTTCGGGTCTCCGGCAAATCTTTATTCCTATCTGCAATCATCCATTATTTATGCCGTGGGCGGCTGCGGACTTTATTTCATCGTTGTGATGGGGCTGTTTGACTTTGCAGTTGGTTCAAACATCGTTCTGTCCTCGATCGTGGGCGTGATCCTGGCTAAAAAATTCGGCTATGCCGGGTTTATCCTCGGCTGTCTGGGCTGCGGAACGCTGATCGGGCTGCTGATCGGTTTTCTTTACAACAAACTGAATGTCCCTTCCATGATCGTCACAGTCGGTTTGATGCTGATTTTTGAATCTGTGGCGGTCTTTGCTGCCGGCGGTGAAAAACAGACGCTGCCCGAAAATCTGCGCTTCTTTTCCGGAGCTCCGGGAAACATCATTCTTGCGCTGCTTGCCTTTGCCCTGATGTATTTCATATTGAATTACACCAAGATCGGTACTTACTGCAACGCCATCGGTTCCAACGAATTCACAGCCAAAAACATGGGTATTGATGTAAAAAAATACAAGCTGATCGGGTTCATGCTGCTGCATTTCTTTGTCGGGATCATGGCCATTCTTTCCGTCTCTTACGGGACGACCATGACTGCTCTGACCGGTATGAGCACCATGAGCCGCAACTTCCAGCCGCTGATGGGGACGTTCTTTGGCATTGCCTTTCGCAAATACGGACAGCCGATCACTGCGATCATTGTCGGTGAGTTCATCATTTCCATTATATTCAATGGTTTCGTTGCTCTGGGCGCTCCGACCACGATTCAAAATGTGGTTACCGGCGGCGCTCTGCTGGTGATCGTGGCACTGACCGCACGAGGCGGTAAGGGCAGCGTGGTGAAATAAGGAGACCGGTATGGAAAAGAAATCATTATTGGTCGCCGAGAAAATCGACAAGAAATTTGACCTCACCCACGCTGTTGATAATGTGTCTCTCACAATTGCGGAGAGAGAGATTCGCGGGCTGATCGGTGAAAACGGGTCCGGGAAAAGTACCTTCTGTCAGATGCTTTGCGGTATCTATACCATCGGAGACGGAAAATTCACCCTGGACGGGAAAGAACTTCATGTTCATAACCAGGTGGAAGCTAACAACGAAGGTATCGCGATCATCGTCCAGGAAATGGGTACGCTGAGCGGCCTGACCGTGGCTGAAAATATCTTCCTTGGACATGAAGAACCATTCATGAACGGTGTTGTAAAGAACACGGCAGCCATGAACAAAGAAGCACAGCGGCTGCTGAATGAATACGGGTTCGGGCGCATCAACGCCGCAGCCATGATCGATCAGTACAATTTTGAAGACCGAAAGCTGGTTGAGATCGTCAAAGCGACGTATTTCAAACCGAAGATCCTGGTGGTCGATGAAACAACGACGGCTCTTTCTCAGAACGGTCGTATGGAGCTTTACAAGATCATGGATCAGGTACGCGCGGATGGACGTTCTGTGATTTTCATCAGCCATGACCTGGGCGAAGTTCTGGAACATACGGATACCGTCACGGTTCTTCGGGATGGAGAATATATCGACACTGTCAACACAAAAGACGTGACGGAAGATGACCTGAAGCGTCTGATGGTCGGCCGTGAGATCGGGAATGCCTATTACCGGACGGATTACGGGACAAAGGTGTCGAAGGAAGTTGTTCTGACGGTCAAAAATGTCACTGTTCCGAACCAGATCTCTGATGTGAGCTTTGAACTGCACAGAGGGGAGATCCTTGGATTTGGCGGCCTCTCGGAATGCGGCATGCACGAAGTCGGAAAGGCGATTTTCGGCGCTTCCTGGGACCGGGAAGGCAGTGTTACACTGGCTGATGGAACCGAGATCAACAGCATTCCGACCGCGATTAAACATTCCATCGCTTATGCCTCGAAAGACCGGGACAACGAGTCCATCATCATCAATGAGTCGATCCGCAACAATGTTGTGCTGCCATCAATTGATGACCTGGCAAATCATAAACTGCTGAGCGGACGGAAACTGACCCAATTTGCCGAAAAACATGCCAATGACATGCAGACAAAAATGGCTTCAGTCCATCAGTTCATCTCCGACCTTTCCGGCGGGAACAAACAGAAGGTCGTTCTTGCCCGCTGGCTTGGGAAGGGCTCCGACATTCTGGTGCTGGACTCACCGACCCGCGGTATCGACGTGAAGGTCAAACAGGCAATTTATGCGCTGATGCAGGAACTGAAGGCTGACGGAAAATCCATCATCATGATTTCCGAAGAAATTCCGGAATTGCTCGGGATGTCCGACCGCATTTTCATCTTGAAGGATGGGAAGATCAACGGCGAATTCCTGCGCAGCAAAGAGCTGGATGAAAATGATCTGATCGCAAAAATGGTCTGAGGAGCGTGCAAGATGGAAAATATCAAAACAAATAACAGTACAAAAACAAAGCTCCGTGCATTTTTCAGCGGAGATCAATTCAAGGCGCTGCTGCCGTTCATCGGTCTGGTGGTGATCGTTGTTGGGATGAACATCCTTACCGGCGGCAAGATCCTGACTCCGAAACGGCTGCGTCTGCTGCTTTCCCAGGTTTACTACCCGGCAATCGTGGCTACAGGCGTGTTCTTCGTCATGACACTGGGTTCCATTGATTTTACGGAGGGCTCTACCCTGGGTGTGGCGTCCATCGTGGTCAGCATGCTTTCCTTCAAAAGCATCCCGCTGGCCATCATCGGCGGCATCCTGACCGGTGCGGCGATCGGCGCCGTCAACGGTTTCTTCCATGTGAAATTCAAGCTGCCGAGCTTTATCGTCACGATTTGTACCATGTACCTGTTCCGGGGGGTGTGTGCCTATCTGACAACGGAAACGGCACAGCCTGCCAGCGCTGCCATCAAGGCGCTGGATTCCAATGAGCTGAAGATCGCCATTACGGTCGCGGTCCTGCTCATTGCCTGGTTCCTGTTCCAGTTCACCCGCATCGGTAACGACGTGAAAGCTGTCGGCTCCGGTGAGACCGCGGCCAGGTTTTCCGGCGTCCGTACGGACCTGGTGAAGTTCCTGGTGTTTGTTTGCGCCGGTGCGCTGACTGGTCTGGCTGCGTTTGTCAACGTCATCAAAGTCGGTTCTATCACCTCTACCGCCGGCAACCAGCTGGAGACTCAGATCCTGATTTCCCTGGTTCTGGGTGGTTTGCCGATCACCGGCGGGGCGAAGGTACGCTTCTCCAACATCATCGTCGGAACCCTGATGTACACGGTTTTGAACAACGGTCTGGTGATGATGGGATACGATTCTGCAACTCAGCAGCTCATCAAGGGTGTGATTTTCCTGATCTTTGTTGCTCTGACCATCGACCGCAAAGCGCTGAAGGTCATCAAATAGTGAGAAAATGAATTATCGATGAAGGGTGATCAGCACATCACCCTTCATCTTTTTTGCGTAAATACTTGCTTATCCACCGGCAGTTACAGTAAAATAACCTGTATAATACTTATATATGTATAAATATATCTCATTCACACTTCTGATCCTATTTCTTTGTGTTACCGGAGCCTGGGGACAATCTTTGTCCTCAGATGGGTTCACGGATTTTCGCGGTGAAACACCATCCCTGCGCGACGGGAACTTTCATACAGATCAGGGATTCACTTTACCGCTGCCGCGGGAAAATTATGATGCGCTGCTGAATGCTGTTTCGGAATATGTGAATGACGGGAAGCTTTCTGAAGAAGATTATGACAAATTTTGCACAAGTCTCACAGAATGTACCCCGAAAAATCCTTTTCATCATCCAGTCACGCCGGTAAATAACACTCGTACCGATGCTGCGATATCCTTTGTTACGACAGATTTGAGCGGCAACACGGTCCGCAGTGATTCTCTGTTTGCCGGTCAAAGGGTCACGATGCTTAACGTTTGGGATACCACCTGTGCAGCCTGCATTACGGAGATGCCGGCATTGGAAAAATTCAGCCGTGAGTTGGAAGAAAAAGGCGGGCAGTTGGTTGGGTTGGTATATACAGCAGATGATCCGGATCTGGAAGCAGAAGCAAAGGACATTGTTGATGACCTGGGCCTGACTTATGTCAATCTTCTGCCGACGGATGAGCTCAAAGCGCTGTTTTCCGTGCAATCGTTCCCGACCACATTCTTTATCAATGAAAAAGGTGAGTTGGTCGGCGACCCGGTCATGGGTGCGAGAATGGACCAATACAGGACAAGAATTGAAGAACTGCTGTCTGAATAATCCATCCTATTCCCTATTTCCTAAAACCTAAAACCTAAAACCTATCCTCTGTTCCCTTCCATGTGAATCCCATCATGGTGATGTCATCGAACTGTTCAGCATTGCCGGCAAAATTACTGATATCATCCCTGACAGCAGGGAGAATCACGTCCATCGGTTCATCCTTCACACGGTTCAGTACATCGATCAGACGTTCAGACCCATATTGTTCGGTTTGTTCATTGATCGCTTCCGGAATGCCGTCCGTATAGACGAACAGTCTGTCGCCCGGCTGCAGCTGCATCTCATATTCCTTGGCCCGGATACCCGGCATGGCTGCCAGGGCGAGCGAATGTTTGTCTTTGATCATCTCAAATTCTCCGCCGGGATGCATAAGTGTGGGATATTCATGCCCGGCATTGGCACATTGCATGAGTCCGGTTTCCAGATCAATAATGCCGATCCAAACGGTGACGAACATCTCCGCGTCATTCCCTTCACAGAGCAGGTTGTTCACCTGATAAAAAATCTCTGCCGGAGAGTTCCCTTTTTCCGCGATACCGCGTATCGCCGTCTTTGACCGCATCATGAACAGAGCACCGGGAATGCCTTTCCCGGAAACGTCCGCGATGACAAGAACGAATTGATTTTTATCGGTAAAGAAGAAGTCATAAAAATCACCGCCAACTTCCTTGGCCGGATCCATGGTAGCGAAGATTTCGAAATCATTGCGGGGAAAGATAAAGTTTTTCGGCAGTGCAGAATCCTGGATCGTCCGCGCCAGTTCCAATTCCTCTTCGTAGCGTTTTTCTGCAGCATCAATGTAGCCTTTCAAAACATTGACCGTCTGGTTGATGTCATCGGAGAGTGAAGCAAATTCGGACGAGCTGCGGACAGCCACGATCTCATTCAGGTTGCCGTTGGTGATTTTATTCAGGGATTCATTCACCATGTCCAGATTGTTCACAACAAGGTCCTGCACCAGGAACGAGATCAGGATGTAAATTCCCGCGATCAGAAGGATGTCAGCATAAGTCGTTTCGAGGTTCTGGATGTTGCGGTCGGAATAAACTTCAGACATCGGGAGCATGGTCAAAAGGATCATGCCATCTTGCAATTCTTCCGCTTTGCAGATCGAATCAATTTTAAAGAATGTGCCTTTGAAGAAATCTTTTGTCAGGTTTTGTTGAATAATTTTAACCTGTTCGTCAGGCAGAGAAAAGTTTTTATGATTTCCTTCAGAAATAATGCCGTTAGGTTTGATAAAGTCGAAGGTTCCGATGCTGCTGTTTGAAACGAGATATAAGGTGTCTGCCCCGTACCCCGTCTCATGCAATTTATTGTAAGCCTTTTTGATACTGCTGCTTTTGGCTGCCAGTGTATCACGGGCATTTTGATCAGCTGTCTGACTCTGAGTCATGAAAGAAAAACCAAAGTTGAAGGCAAAAATGATCAGCAGCGCGATAAACAACTTACGCTGAAAACGGTCGGAAACATGGTATTCCTCATCTGCATGATGTTCGAACGGGTTCTTCCACTCACCGGACAGCACCTGGAGCCAGATGGATGAAATGCACAATCCCAGCCCCGTGAAGATGATCATCGGGTACGAACAATTTTGAACCACGTAATAGGCCATTTTCATGTCGGACCTGTGGGTGATGAGCACCACATACATGTGGAAGACTTCCATCACCGCGCCCATGAAAAAGGCATAAACCGGAGCGGGTTTTTTCCGTTTGAAGATGAAAATATGTAAAAAGGCAGCCAGGAAACCGGCCAGACAGGTTGACACACTGCAGGCGATCCTTGTGTAGGAACCGATTCCCCAATAAGTTCCGGCGATATAGCGTTCAATCCCGCCGATGAGGCCGGCGATGATGCCTGAAAGGGGATGAAAAAAGAGACCTGCGGCTAACGGACCGATATCACGAACATTCAGCAGCATGTGGACATAATCTACCGCGAAGTGCGTTGACAAAATGCAGCATATGCCATAAATC
>CAYWKZ010000059.1:0-18078 GCA_964459115.1 uncultured Leptolinea sp.
CGTTATTACCATGCTCATCCCGAACTGACCGGAATGGAGTTTGAAACCACAAAAGCGATAGCCTCTGATCTTCAGGCAATGGAGATCGAACCTAAGCTGTTCAAAAAGGGTACCGGACTGACGGCTGAAATTCATGGGGCACGCCCCGGGAAAACACTTGTGCTTCGTGCAGATATTGATGCCCTCAACGTCAGGGAGCAGACCGGACTTCCTTTTGCCAGCAGGAATGATTATATGCATGCCTGTGGTCATGACTGTCACATTGCCATGCAGCTGGGTGCGGCGAAAATCCTCAATGAAATAAAAGATGAGTTTCGGGGCACGGTCCGCCTGTTGTTTCAGCCTGCTGAAGAAGGTGGGAACGGTGCGCAAACGTCCATCGAAGAAGGTGTCTTGAAAGGGGCTGATGCGATCTACGGGACCCATGTCTGGGGTACGGTGAGAGCGCCGCTGATCGATGTCACTCCCGGTTTCCGCATGGCGGCCAGCAACCGCTTCAAACTGACGATCCACGGGGTGACTGCTCATGGCAGCGCTCCGCATTTGGGCGTGGATGCCATTACCGCTGCCTGTTCGATCGTGATGAACCTGCAGCTGATGGTGAGCCGCTTCAACTGTCCCTCGGATCCGATGGTGCTCACGATCGGGAAAATAAATGGCGGGACGCAGTACAACAGCATTCCGGACCGGGTGGAGATCGAGGGCACGATCCGCCATTTCCGCACAGATCAGAGCATCGAAGAAGAAATGCGGCGCATGATCGGCGGCATTGCCGAAGCTATGAAAGTCAGCTGGGATCTGAATTATATCTACCTGAATTATCCGGTCGAAAACCGTTATGATGAGATCACAAAGATCTGTCAAAATGCAGCAGTGAAACTGTTCGGAGAGGATGTTTTCGCTCATATGCCAACACTGATGAGCTCTGAGGATTTTTCCTGGTACCTGCGTGAGATACCGGGTGTTTTCACCTATATCGGGAGCGCCAACCCGGAAAAAGGCATCACCGGGACCAATCATCAGAGCACCTATGATGTGGACGAAGATGTACTGAGACGGGGTACCGCCCTGGCTGTTCAGTTCGCGCTCGATTTCCTGAACGGCTGAAAACCGGACATCAGCATCGAAAATAAAAAGAGTGTCTGATAAAATTCAGACACTCTATTTTTACTCTGCGGAGAGAGAGGGATTCGAACCCACGGTGAGTTGCCCCACACTTGTTTTCAAGACAAGCGCCTTAAACCACTCGGCCATCTCTCCGAACTGGATGTATTTTAGCATAAAAAACGATCCGATGCAAGACGTCTCTGAAAATCAGGTACTCTTGATCTCAGACTTCTTCGATTTCGATCTTCCGGACCATCCCGTAAATCGTCAGTGCCAGTGCCTTTGTGATGTTATCGGCGATCATGCAGTACCAGACTTCGTGCAGACCGTAACCGGCATTGAGCACCAGCCGGGTGCCGAGGATCCGCACACCCCACATCGAAATGGATTCGATCACGAACACTGCCCGGGTTCGGCCTGTCCCGTAAAAGATACCTTCCCAGACCACCATGAGCCCGAAGAACGGTTCACAGAAGGCCACGATACGCAGCAGCTGGGCGCCGAGAATGGCGACGTCCTCGCTGTTGGTGAAGATGCGGATCAACGGATCGGCAACCAGATAGAGGACCGTTCCGTTGATGATCATCAGGAGTGTGGTCAGCGCCAGGCTCACCTGACGGATATTGTTGAATTTTTGGCGGTTCTTTTCCCCGATGGCGATCCCGATCATCGCTGAGGTGGCGGTGCGGATACCGTAACCGGGCAGGTAGAAGATCTCCTCTGCGGTGAGGGCGATGGAATGGGCGGCAAAGTTGGTCACGCCCATGCCGCTGACCATTCCCGCGAAGACCACGTACCCCATGCAGGAGACCACATTCGTTCCGGTTACCGGGATCGCTATGGTCAGGACCCGGCGGAACAGGTCACCGTCCTTTTTGAATGCCTCACGCATCGGGAACCAAAGTTCCTGTTTCTTTCGGAAAGCGAGGAACATCCCGATCCCGCCAAGTGTCGTGGAGATGGTGGTAGCCAGCGCAGCGCCCTGTGTGCCCAGGCCGGCACGGTAGATCAGCGTCCAGTTCAGGATCACGTTCAGTACATTGGCGCTCACATTGATGATCATCGGGGTGCGGGTATCCTTGATAGCCTGCATACAGGAGGCAAATACGCTGTTGGCGACGAAAAAGGAAAGAGAAAGACTGACAATGAAAAAGTAAGATGAGGAGGCTTCCCTGATCTCCGGTGCTGCGTTCATCCATACGGGCAGAAAAGGGGATATGGCCAGGCAGATAACAGTCAGGATCAGTCCGAAAACCAGCACGACCCGGCAGCCCATAGCCGCCAGCTTTTTGATTTCATCCCGGTCATCGCGTCCGTATGCCCGGGAGATCAGCGAAAGCAGCCCGATCGTGAACCCGTATGGGAGCGAATGGATCAGCCAGTTTGGGGTAGTGCTGGTGCTGACTGAAGCTGTAGCCGCTTCGCCCAGATGTCCCACCATGGCTGTATCGACATATTGAAGAATGGAGGATAAAAGCTGCTGGACGATTGCCGGCAGCGCCAGCTGTACGAGTGAGATCAGCACGGTTTTTTTGCTGCTGTTGGCAGATTTGCTTGTGTTTTTCAGATTATTTTCGCTCAAGGTTACGGCTCAAATCTTTCCTGTTCGGGTTTTTATTATTGTAACATATCTGATTCCTGTTCGGAGGGTACACGAGGCATATTTGATAACAGATAGACAGCTTGCCGGGTATTTTTGGATTTTTTTCATTGCGCAAACAGTGTTGTTCACTTATAATAATATCAGGTTGTTATTATTCGAAGGTACCCGGGCGCCTCGTGTACTGCTGACATTCTGTCAAACCCGTGAATGATAACTCTGAATTCGCCCGAGAAACTCATGCACTATGCGGACCGGATGCTGTACAAAAACAGGCAGGTCTGATTTTTGTGAAGGATAAAAATTGATTATGAAAAGAACAATTTTTGTGTTGCTTGCCTTTTTACTTGTTTTCTTACCCGCAGCCGCTCAAAACTCAGACTGGCAGCTGGAGTTTTTCGATGATTATGATGACAACGCCTTTTCCTGGCCGCTCGGGACGGAAATGCAGGGAACGACGTCCATTGAGCGCGTTATTACGAACAGTGATTACCGCTGGACCATTTTCACATCTGATCCAAATGTCTCCTGGATGGGACTGAATTTAGGGTATCCGGAAGGAGCCGGGCGTTATCGATTCTCAGCTCAGATCAAGCTGCCGGATTTTGATCCGCTTACCTGTGCCGGTCTGATGCTGGACAATCAGGGCAGCTCCTTTTACGGTTATGTTATCTGCAATGACAAAAGTTATTCGCTCTTCCGGTCCGAAAACGGCAGCGTCAAAACACTGATCCCCTATTCCCCTGTCAAAGATTATGACAGCTTTGCCGCTTTCACCATGTCTGCGGAAATCAATGATGGCTGGGTCGACCTTTATTATAACGGTGAGAGTCTGGATACCTTCAACATCGGTTTCGGCGGAGGCAGTTTTGGCCTGGTTGCCATGCCGCAGTCTACGGAAAAAACTGAGATCTCTTTCGGAGCGCTTTCTTTTGAATCCTCCGCCGCTGTTCAGCAGACCACTTTCAATGCTGCGGCAGTTGATCCGAATGCTTCCGAAAACACGGCACGGCTGGTCAAAATGCTCAACATGAAAGAGCGCATTGCATCCACTGCCGGTACTTTTGCTCCTTTACCGGAAAAAGATATTTCCCTGGCGATGATGGGGTACAGCACCCGTGAGAGCTTTGGCATCAATGCACAAAACCTGCTGCTGCAAAGCGATATTGCCTGGTCCTCCGGTTATGAACGGCCGGATTATGCAAATTCCGGCTGCGGATTTTACCTGCGCGGGGTGGATGACAGCATGTATATTGAAATATACGCGGCCATGGACGGAGCTGTTTATGTCAATGCCTTCCGGGCCGGCGCTTTTGTCCCGCTCATTACCCTGAAATACGGTGTCTGGAGCATTGAGGGCAGCGGACGGCTGGGTGTGGCGGCAGATGCGCAGAAGATCACCATCCTGTGGAATGATTCCATCCTGGGCACGGTTACGGACGCTACCTGGATGTGGAGCGGTGATGCCGGGTATATTATCCATTCGGGAACGAACGGCGCGTTCGGAACCCGTTGTGTTTTTACCAACGGAGAAGGCTACCTGTTCAGCGGAGAGTGAGATGTAAAACCTGACCCCTAACCCCTGAAACCTAAAACCTGAAACCTATTCCCTATCATCATACGGCTTTCCACTGACTTCTGCCCGGGCCTGCTCCAGCAGTTTGTTGGCAGCGCCGGCCTTTTGCGCAATCACAGCTGTCCCGCGGTCTTTGCGCTTTTTTTCATCCATGACGTCCAGCAGATATCCGATCGCCAATCCGGCGACCATCCCGATCGAAAGCGTCGTTGAACGGTTTACCGAAAACACCAGCGGCGCCAGAAATCCCAGGACAATGCCTGCGATGCAGCAAAAAATCAGTTTCCTACTTTCCATATGATTGCCTTTAATTCATTTTTTATCTGTTCAAATTGGAGCATGTGAAGCTTGCACGGCAGGGCTTTTAAAACAGGTTCAGCTTTCTCCCGACCTTGTAAAGCGTCTGCAGTGCATAATAATTCCGCCAGTTCCATGCTTCCACCGAAAGATGAATGCCGTCCCGGGTCGGATCAAGACCCTGGTTGGGCAGATATTGTGAAATTGCCCAGAAATTATAAAACGGGATGTCGAAATCACGTGCCACCTGAGCGGTAGTTTCATTGATGCTGTTGTCCCCTTCCACGTTGTCTGCCTTGGAAGAAAGGATCGGCAGAATGCCATGATCCAGCAGCGTCCGCACAATATCGGAAAGGTAGGTATAATAGACGTCCATCCCGACACCCGGGATCCAGTTGGACCCGAGATTGACGAACATGATCGAAGGATTGTTCACCCGGATCTCACACTCCAGCGCGGATTCTCCCGTCTCGCAGACATAGGGATCAGCCCAGATGTTGGTCAATGCGGAGGAGACACTCAGACCGGCATGAACCGAATAACTGATGGTGTCGAAGGAGCCCTTGAAGAAATTGATGGCATCCACCAGATATTTGTCCTCATCGGCAAGGCTGTAATATTCCGTGTCATAGATTCCGAGAAAAACGCCTGATTCGGAGTGACAGTCGCCAATGCGGGAAAGATAATGCGGGTTGGTGTCCAGTTCCTGCACGCCGTACCAGTAAATGTCGGCTGCCGTATCCGAGATCTCCGGCACCACCGGCCATTGCCGCCAGTTGGCAGCCGAGGGGCGGTTATCCGGCGTCGGATAGCCGGGACCGGGCGTCCGGGTCACGAAATGGCCGACCTTCCGGGTCTCCACGGGAACCGGCGTATCCGTCCTTTCGGGAGTCGGTGTGTCGCTCGGCACGATGATCATCGGAATGGTGGCAGTGGCTTCCGGAGTGTCGCTGGGATCATAAAAGAGTGCTGCGGTCGGTGTGGCGGAAGGTTCTTTTGTCGGAACCTGTGTCGGGACGGCGGTAGCAGTCCAGTCAGCCTGCACCGTGCTGTGGATCGAGGTTGAGATCAGTGCGACCTCGGTAGCCAATTGGTCATCCTTCTGACGCCCCTGCGGTGTGTTGCAGGAGGCGAGAACCATGACTGCGATGATCATTATCAATACAAACTTTTCCATATACTGTCTATTGTACCAATAAAAAAACGTATGGCTGCAATGAAGCAATTATTTTAGGGAAACGCTGATTGTAACACACAAACATCGGGGACAGGGGGGACGTTTGCCGTGTGTCCCGGGTCATGGACACCGGTGACTGTCACCATTGAGTAATCCTTCACTAAAATTCCTTATTCGGTATCACTCCATTTGATCTTTGAACCGATGAGCCATTCATCTTCGCTGAGGAACTGACTGCAAATACAGGCCATCTGTTCCGGTGTTTCCTGATATTCCCGGTTGATCCACCCGAATATTATGTTGAAGATGGAGCCGATCCAGGACAAAACTCTGTAATACGCAACAGACATGGAAGCATCGATCATCTGTAAATACTTTTTGTTGACGGCCATCTGAAATTTGTCAACCATCCCCGCTTTTTGTATGATCTCAAAAAGCTGTTTGCATTCCAGGATCTTTTCAAATAAAATGCAATAGCTGCTGATCTTGTTCTGTTCAGCTAATTCCTCTGACAGCGCGTTTACGATAGTCTCTGCAGCCTGGTTGAAAACATCGGTCAATATCGCCTCTTTGGAATTGTAATTCCGATAATACGATGAGCGGGAAACTCCCGCCTTTTTGATAATATCCGTGATGGAGATGGAGTCGAAATCAGATTTCTTCATCAGCAGAATCAGCGCTGCTTCAATACATTCTTTGGTCAGCCGGTTGGATTCTTCATTTGAAAGCCTGAGCGCCTCCCGACTTGCCATTCCTGTTTCATTTTCAGACAAGACAATTTCCTCCCTTTTGTTTCACCCGATGTTATCTCAATTGACAAATAACCGCCGCGATGATACAATTGTGTCATCGTCAATAAGGATAACAGATTTGGAAACGATTGTCAATCCAAAAAAAACAATGAAAGGCTGAAATGATTATGCTCAATGATTATCCCGTCACTTGGATCATTATGGAAGTAATGAGTGTCGTACTGTTTGTGGTCTGCATGATTCATGCACTTAAAAGCAAACGACCGCTTCAACAGTTATTTGAACTGTGTTGTTTTATACTGGCTGCATGCATTTTTGAACATTTCGGTGTTATGACCGGGAACTATTGGTATTCTCAGGAACGGTTCATGAGGTTCGGGCTGCTGCCGCTTTCTATATTGCTGATCGAAGCAGTTACGATGTATGCTGCGCTGGTATTGTTTGACTATTTAAACATGCCAAAATGGTGTATCATCTGGTTTGTCGGTTTACTTTCAATGGTTCAGGATTTTACCATCGATCCGGTCTATGTTCACGATACCTATGTGTTCAATGGGGTTCTTCAGGGACATTGGAATTGGAAGATTTATTATAATCCGACCTTCTTTGGCATCCCCTTCTTCAACTTTTCCAGTTGGTTTTATATGACCGGACTCTATGCCGGTCTGATTGTATGGGGACGTAAAATTTTTGCCGATAAAAAGAAAGAGTGGATCGGGATCGCTTACCCGTTTGCCGCTGCTGTTTGTCTGCTGATTCCCCTGATTCCGACCGCTTTGCTCCTGATTAAGCCAATCTATTCCAATAACAGCACCTTCCTGTTCTGGTATGAACTGATTGCGATGATCTTAAACTTTGCTTTTGGAGCATGGCTGATTGTGAAATATTGGAAAAAGATGTCCCCGGTTGATATCAAAAAAGACGGTATCGTGATTTTTGCTGTGCCGGCGATTCTGCACCTGTACGATGTCGTTGTCGGATATGGCCTTGGAATCAAACAAAGCTTTATTCCTGTCGCCGTTTTCACAGTGCTGCATTTGGGATATCTGTATCTGATTTACCGCAGGTCAAAGGAGACCGCAGTGAAATCGTGAAATGAAACGCCTGGACACCGGCAAAACACTCGACAGACCGATGAAAACCCCTTTCTGCGAGTATTATTGCCGCCAAATTTAATCCTTATGAATATTTCAGGTTAAAGGCTGAGGAGCAGGATTTTTTGCCGGATCACATCAAAAATCCTGTTCCCTGCCCTTTTTTTGTGCATAGCGTTCGAAGGTGCCGCGGACGTTGCCGTCCAGGTAAAATCCCAGCCATTCGCTGATTTGTTCAGGGCTTTCTTTCATTCCGTATTCCAGCCATTGAATGGCAAGTCCGGCGGCTCCTGTGATATGCAGTGTCATCATGAATTCTTTGAACTCCTGATCCACATCCAGGTCCTGGCAGATAAAGCTGAACAATCCGTTGAAGGCCTGACGAAAATAATCGGTGAAAAAAGCACGGATCTGCTGGTTTTCGATGGAGCGCAATGCGCAGAGAACTGTGGCGCTATTTTCTTTCATATAGTAAAGGATCTGCAGGACAGCTTCTTTCCACTGGTAGGGATCTTGTTTGAACCGATCCAGCAGCGGTCCTGTTTCCTCATTAAGCATCCATTTGAAAAGGTCGATGATGGTTTCGAAATGATAGTAAAATGTCTGTCGGTTGAGTCCGCAGCGTTTGGTGAGCTCGCTGACGGTGATCTTGTCAAATGGTTTTTCTGCCATCATCTCTTTCAGCGTTGATCCGAGTAATTTTTTTGTGTTCAGGCTTTGATCCATAATCTGATCCGTTCTTCTCCAATTCTCTTATTATACCTATACTATTAGGCAAAATTTAAAAAATGTCGAAATTTATACAAAAACAGGAAAGCTGTCTATTTTCTTTTTGTCTAAAGTTTGTTATAAACAACTGCATGGAAAATATGTCTGAAAACCTGATCGAAATCCGGAACCTGAAAAAAATCTATCGGGAAGGAAGTGTCGAAACCGAGGCGCTGCGCGGTATCGATCTTTTAGTAAAAAAAGGCGAATACCTCGGCGTTGTCGGCAAATCCGGCGCCGGGAAAACAACGCTGTTGAACATGATCGCAGGGTTGGACAACCTGACGGAGGGGGAGATCACTGTCGGCAGCGAACGGATTGACCGCATGAACGAGGTGAAAAAGGCCATCTGGCGGGGGCGGAATGTCGGTTTTATTTTCCAATCATTCCAGCTGCTGCCCGGTATTTCTCTGCTGGACAACGTGATGCTGCCCATGGATTTTTGCGGAAAACTGGATCGTCACTCTTCGGAAAAAGCCGCTGAACTGCTGCGGATGGTTGGTCTGATCGATCATATTCATAAAATACCTTCCGAAATCTCAGGCGGGCAGCAGCAGCGTGTGGCAATTGCCCGGGCACTGGCCAATGACCCGATCCTGCTGCTGGCAGATGAACCCACCGGACGTCTTGACACGGCAACTTCGGAAGTGGTGTTTGAGATTTTTGAACAGGTGATAGCGAAAGGAACGACCATGATAATTGTTTCTCATGACCATTCCCTTTCCAAACGCACACGCCGCATCATCAGGCTCGCAGACGGAAAAATCAGTGAATCTTAAGGGTATTTCATGAAGAATAACGAAACTCCGATCATCGTCAGTGATCTCTGCAAGGATTTTGAAACCAAAGCCGGTAAGGTGCCGGCTCTGGATCATATCTCATTTGCTGTGGAGGACGGAGATTTTATCGGGATCGTCGGTAAGTCCGGGTCCGGAAAATCGACCCTGATCAATATGCTGGCAGGAATCGATAAACCGACTTCCGGTTCGGTAAGTGTGTTTGGACATAAACTCGAGGAAATGAACGAAAATCAGCTTGCATTGCTGCGCGGTTCGGACGTCGGTATCGTCTTTCAGTTCTTCCAACTGCTTCCGGTCCTCACCGTGTTGGAAAATGTACTGCTGCCAATGGATTTCCTGGGGCGGATCCCTGAAAAGGAACGTATGGAACGGGCCTATGAAGTGCTTCGTTTGATCGAGATTCAAGATTACGCAAATAAATTGCCATCTGAGCTTTCTGGCGGTTTGCAGCAGAAAGCTGCAATTGCCCGGGCGCTGGCCAATGACCCGCCGATCATCATCGCCGATGAACCGACCGGCAACCTGGATTCCGTGACGGCTGAAAAGATTTTCCTGCTTTTTGAGGAGCTTTCCAACAAAGAAAAAACCATTGTAATGGTGACCCATGACAGTGAACTGGTACAGATAGCTCACCGTATTTTGACCATTCGTGACGGCGCTTTGATCAGCGATGAGCGGACGGAACGGAGATTCGGAGGAATTGCATGAGACCGCGATGGAAGAAGATATTTTATGATTTCCGCTCGAATCCTTCCCGTTCGCTGCTGGTGATCCTTTCAATTTTTGTCGGGTTGTTCGCGGTAGGAATGATCATGACGCTCTGGATCTGTATTCCTTTTGATCTGCGGCTGGGTTATGAACAGTCCAATCCCGCGAATATTTATTTTCGCCTGTCTTCCTTTGATAATTCCCTGATCCGTTCGGTTCGGAAGTGGGAGAATGTGAAGGATGCCATGGGATCCTCTGTTGCCACACTGCGGGCTTACGATGGGAGCGGAAAGCTGAAGAAAATTGTCGTTCAGGCGGTCAGTGATGATACCTGGCCGGTGAACCATATTGATATATTGGAAGGCAGCTGGCCGCTGAGGGAAAATGAAGCGGCAGTCGAGAACTATAAACTCGCTGATCTGGATGGAGCCGTTGGAAAGTCACTTATGGTGAAGACAGTATCCGGCAAGGAAGTAGCGCTTACAGTTGCCGCCAGTATCCGCGATCAAAGCCTCGGGGCTGGAAGCTATTCCATCGTCTTTCTTGAGCCGATCCAGGTTTATGTTCATGAGGATATGCTGCGGAAGCTGGAGATGGATACGGAGTGGAATACGCTCCGGATCGTATTGAAGGATGGCGGAAAGGATGAAAACTTTATCCGCTCGCAGGCGAATGTTTATTCTGAACGGCTCAAGAAAGCCGGTTATCAGGTGCAGTCTATTGCTATCCGATGTTCAGATGCCCATCCGACAGCCGATTATGCTGACGCTATCGCAGGTATCCTGCTGGTAGTTGGGATCCTGGTGCTTTTTCTCAGCGGTTCGCTGACGTACAACACATTGGCGGCCATCCTTTCCAATCAGATGCGGCAGATCGGCGCTATGAAGACGGTTGGCGCGACCTATACCCAGATCGTTTTCATGTATATGCAGCTCATCCTGCTGTATTCGGTTATAGCTTTAGTTCTCGCTATTCCCGCATCAATCGGTGCGGCAGAGCTTTGCCGGAACTTCTTGGGAAACAGCATTAATTTTTCCAGTATCCGCAGTGGAATCATCTGGGAGACGATCCTTGTTCAGCTGGTACTTGGACTGATCATCCCTCAGATCGCCGGCGCGATCCCGGTATCGAAAGGAGCTCGTGTCAGCATTCAAAAAGCTATGGGTGGGATGCGCGGCGCCGACGGCGGTGAAAATGACCGTCTTACCCGCGGATTGAGCCGTATCTTTTCCCGTTCGACAGCTCTCTCGATGCGTAATACTTTCCGCAATAAAAAACGTCTGATTCTGACGCTTTTCACTCTTTCCCTGGGTGGTGCGATTTTTATCGCCTCTTTCAATGTTAATGTTGCAATCGATGAGCATGTCGCCGTAATTGCCCGATATGTTCAGGCGGATTTGGATTTAGTGACGGATCGGCCGTATCGTTTGGATCAAATACAGACCGTTTTATCTGATGTTTCAGAGATCGATTATATTGAAGGATGGGGCTTTGGCACCGCAGTTTATATCGATGAAAATGAAAATGACGGTCCAAGCATTTCTGTCTTTGCTCCGCCCGATGGCTCTGAATTGATTTCTCCGAATGTAAAAGAGGGACGCTGGTTTGAACCGGGAGAACAAAATGTGATCTGCCTTTCCGAACGTTTTAATTTTACCTATCCGGATCTTAAGGTCGGAGATAAGCTGACAATGGAGGTGAAAGGTACGGGCAATAAGACGGAATGGACGATCATCGGTTTCTTTACGATGGCCGGCAAGTCCGGTGGATTCTTTGCTTACATGCCGCTGTCTTCCTGGGAACGTATTTCCGGAGCCGGAAACCGTATTTCCAAATTTCAAATCGTGACACAAAACCGTCTGAATGATGAACAACGGGCTTCCCTGACCGGAAAGCTGGAAGCGATTTTGGACGAGAGAGGAATTAAGACGACCTCGATCCAAAGGAATGATACCTTTGTCGCTGATGCAGCACGTGGATTGAATATCATGTCGATCTTTATGATGATCATGGCTGTGTTGGTCGCTTTGGTCGGATGTATCGGTTTGACGGGAACAATGTCATTGAATGTAATGGAACGGACAGCCGAGATTGGTATCCTGCGCGCGATTGGTGCGTCCAACCGGAATGTGATGAAGAATGTACTGACGGAAGGTGTTTTGATCGGACTTATGAGCTGGCTGATCGGCTCTGTTTTGTCAATTCCGGTTAGCCGGGTGTTAACGGACAGCCTTGGCAACGCTATTTTCGGATCGCGCCTGTCTCTCGGTTTTACACCGGTCGGTTATGGACTTTGGCTGGCTTTATCGCTGATTTTGTCTGTTCTCGCTTCCCGTGCACCGGCAAAATCGGCAGTAAACCTGACGATTCGGGAAGTGCTTGCAGTAGAGTGAGTCTTCACGATGGTTGGCAGGGTTCAAGCATTAAATTGGAGGATTTTATGAAGAAAAGTTTGATTATCACTTTGGTTTCTGTTTTTCTGCTGAGTGCGGTTGTGTTCACCTCGATACAGGAGAAACCGGCAGCAGCACAAGATGGTACCGCTTCAGTGGTTGATGTGGAGCAATCTGTTCCGACAGCTGTTCCGGTTGTACAGCCGAAAGCAGTTTCCGGCAGGAATTCTGTCGCGGAAGCAAAGCTCTGGCCGAAGCAGGACGCTTCGTTGGGATTCCCGGACGGCGGTGTGGTTGCTTCGATTTTTGTGAAGGAAGACTCTGCTGTTCATAAAGGTGACGTATTGGCAGAAATAAAAGGTTCTGAAATCTACCGGCAGCAATATGCGGAAGCGGAATTAAATCTGGCGGCTGCTCAGGATGAACTAAAGAGTCTGAATGATAATTATCCGATTGAAAAAGCCGAAACGCTTCGTAAACTGGTTGATGCCCGCAAAGCTTTGGATGATGCCAATGATGATTTCGTGGATTTTGATACACCGAATTATCGTACAAGGCTCGATAATGCTAATAAAGCTTATACAGACAAGTGGGAAGATGTAGAGGATGCCCGGGATCTTGTTGATAAAGTAAGTGAACTGGAATCCGGTTCCAGCCGTAAACAGACGGTTGAGGATGATTACAAAAAGACGCTGCAGGATTATGAGAATCTCAAGCGTGCATACAATCTGCTCCTGAATGACAAAGAAGCTGCTCTGGCGTCGGTACAGGCAGCGGAGGCGGAAGTGGCAAACCTGGAGCGGGAGTTGGAAGAGCTGTCAGATGGGCCAAAGGCAACGAAACTGGAAGTAGTCAACCAAAAAATAGCGGCTGCTGAGGCACAAAAGGCTGCTGCGGAAAAGAATATCGAACTGCTGCAGATCATCGCTCCTTTTGATGGTACGATCCTCAGTGTTGATATGACGGAAGGAGATCTGGTCCAGGCAGGTAAAGTGGTGATCGTGATGGCAGACATTTCTGCGCAGATTCTCAAAACGGTCGACCTTTCCGAGACCAATATGTCCGGGATTCAGTCCGGCAGCCGTGTGCGGGTGGTTTTTGATGCCTATCCGGCCAATGAGCTTTATGGAACAGTCACAAAAATCACAAACTGGTCTGAAAAGTATCTCGGTGATGTGGTTTTTCCTGTGGAAGTGACGCTTGACAGTAATAACCTTCCCCTGCTCTGGGGTATGACCGCTTCGGTTTATTTTTAGAAGCAGGTAAAAGTCCTTATCAGACGGTGACCGGTATTGTACACAGCCATCTGATGAATATCAGTAGAGAAATGAAGGAAGAGCCCGGGAAGAAGAGAGTATTCTATTCCCGGAATGATCCATCAGGTACTGTTAATTCTAACGTAATGATTCAGAGCCTGCAGGCGGTACACGAGGCGCTTGATACAGGTGTACCGGGTCTGGTACACACGGTATCAGGCGCCTTTGTCCCGCTGTCATTCCGGCAAACCTGTGAATTGTAATGTAACGAATCCTGAAAGATTAGCGTTTTCTTAATATTGATTGGAAAATCCTCAGAATAGAGTAAAATTTTAATTGAAAGAAATTAAAAAACGCACGGGAGTGTGTTCTCTGCTGCCGCCTGTCCGGCTCCCGGTAAAGCTCCTGTGCTGCGCTCCTGAAAGGAATAAAAACATTATGCTGATTTTACAGTTCATACTCGCTTTTGGAGTGATGCTGTTCCTGCATGAGTTCGGGCACTTCATCGTCTCCAAGGCATTCGGAATCGAAGTGGAAGAATTCGGTTTTGGGCTTCCGCCTCGTTTGTGCAAGCTTTTTACCTGGAAAGGAACAGAATTCACCCTGAACCTGCTCCCCTTTGGTGCATTTGTCAAACCGAAGGGTGAATTTGACGACCCCAGCGAGAACAGCCTGCGTTCTGCTCCTGCCTGGAAACAGATCCTGGTGCTGCTGGCCGGCCCCGGGATGAACTTCCTTACCGCTTTTGTTCTTTTCACCATCTGTGTCCATCAAATCGGCGCACCGGAGCCCTCCATTGTGATCCTGGACAAGGTAGAACCGGGCTCTCCCGCGGAAATTGCCGGCATGCTGCCCGGGGATCAGGTGATCCAAATCGGAGATACGGAAATCACCCATTATGACATGGTTTCCTCCACAGTGCAGCAGCATCTGGACGAGCCGACGCCCATCCGCGTGGTACGTAATGGGGAAACGCTTGATCTCACGGTCACACCGCTCTCCAACCCACCGGAAGGACGCGGGGCTATGGGTGTGCTCATCACCTATGCTGTCCGTGACATCGGTCTGCTGGAAAGCATCAAGGCCGGTTTTGATGACACTGTCCTGATGACGAAATCCTATCTGACCGGACTCGGGCAGATCATCACCGGTCAGGTGAAAATGGGTCTGGAATCCATCGTCGGTCCGGTCGGCATGTATTCTTACTTCTCCGAGGCGGCTGAGATCGATGAGGAAAGAGCCGCGGCAGTCCAGGAACACCGCGAGGAACTGGAAAAAGCCGGTGTCAGCAGCGAGATCCGTACCGCCAGCAATTCCAATTCCGGCTGGGCTTCACGACTGACCTTCTTCGGCTTGATTTCCGTTGCCCTGGGCGTCACGAACCTCTTCCCTATCCCTGCGCTGGATGGCGGACGGATCCTCTTCCTGCTGCCGGAGCTGCTCTTCAAAAAGAAAGTTCCGCTCAAAGTGGAAACAGCCTTCAACGGTGTTTGCATGACCTTGCTGATTGCCCTGATGGCTGTCGTGATGTTCAAAGATGTGTTTATGCTCTCGCGATAATGCGGATTTGAGAAAATAAGGAGACTGTTGTAATGGCTCAGAAAAGCAAACGTACAAATTTTGACAATGTTTTACAGATGGTCCGTGAAGCGCCGGAATCTGTTTTCGCCCGTTATGCCCGGATGTTGTCCGATCTGAGTGCTGAAAAAGTCACAAAGCTTCGTACCGTTCTGGCGGATATGCCTTCCGGGCGCAGGATCGCCTTTTTCAATGCCATGCAAGACCTGGCGATGGAATTCTTTGAATATGATTTTGCATCGATTGCCGTCATGGGGCTGGAAGCGCCTGAGGGGAAGATCCGTGCGATCTCGATCCTCACGCTCGGCCTTGACGATTCCCGGGAAGTTGGTGCGAAGATCCTGAACGCTGCCGAAAATGACCCGGATGAACAGGCTCAGACCGCCGCGGTCAGTGTTTTGGGACGATATATGTTTGATGAAATGATCGATGACCCGATACCGGTTCCTTCGAAAAAACTTCATTCCGTGCTGGAAAAACTGATCGAGCATAAAAATCCCGTGATCCGCCAGGCTGCCGTGATCGCTTATGCTGTTTCTGAAACAGATCGTGTTAATGAAATAATAGCCGGGTTTCTTGCCGGAAATGAAAGCACGGAACTCGTGGCCGCGCTCCGTGCCATCCGTATTTCCTTGAATGAAGATATGGACAAGTCGGTGCTCGAACTGATCAATCATGAGGATGAAGATGTCGTCATAGAAGCTGTCCGTGCCGCAGGTGCCTTGCAGCTGCGGGAGGCCCTGCCTGCTTTATACGAGATCATTTCCCGCTTTGACCGTATCTCCCCGGATTTGCTGCTCGTAGCCGCAGATGCGGTTGCAGAAATCGGTGATGAAAGTTCCATCGATGTGCTTGAGACACTTGGTGAAGCCGTGGTCGACATGGATGATGAAATCACGGAAGGGATCGACGACTGCATTGATACGCTCAACATGACGGTGAACATGGATTTTGACTTTGACGAGGATGAAAAACAGACTTCACACCGGAAAAAGGTCATGCTGGACGATGCCATTGAATTGGCAAAGGACCGCTGCCTGAGCATTCTGGAGGAAAAGATCCCGCATGACCTGGAAGATGACGAAGCGCTGGACCTTGATGAGGATGAAGAGGATGAATGTGACTGCGGTGAGCATCATCATCACCACCACCATCATCACGAGCATGATCATGACAACCCGCTGAAAGGGCTGGATCTCTCCCGTTTCCGCATTCTGGAAGACCTGGAAGCCTATGAGTCTTCTGCCCACCATGATGCGGATGAGGAAGATCTCTGGGCGGAGTTTGAGGACATGGCGGAAGAGGACCTGGATGCTGACTCGCTTCAGGATTTCATCAACAAGCTGGAAGCGAAGAAAAACAAAAAAAAGCATTAAACTGTTCAGAATGGAGCACATGGAGACTGCCCTGCTGATGACACAAGGCCGGCACAGCAGGGCTGTATGCTGTGATGCGTCACCCGATTCTGACCGGATTCAGGAATTAACATTTTACAATGATCAAAGTCGATTTTCATGTGCACAGCGTTGCATCCAAAGATTCACTTTCAAAGGGTGAAAAGCTCCTTGCCCGGGCCAATGAGCTCGGGCTGGGCAAGCTGATCCTGACGGACCACAACACGATCACGGGAGCACTGGAACTGCAAAAAAGATATCCGGACTTTGTCATCGTTGGAGAGGAGATCCTTACGACAAAGGGAGAGATCCTGGCTGTCTTTGTCAAGGAAGAACTGCCGAAAGGGATCGAGCCGTTAGAGGCGTTCAGACGCCTTAAGGACCAGGGAGCCTTTATTTCCCTTTCTCATCCTTATGCGTATATGCGTCATGGCTGGACGGAAGCCGAGATGGAGGAATATCTGCCCTGGCTGGACGCCATTGAGATTGCCAATGCCCGGAACCTGCCAGAGATGAACTGTTCAGCCGCTCGCTTTGCCGCAGATCACGGTCTGTTCGGTACAGCCGGGTCAGATGCTCACGGAGTACCGGAGCTTGGTGCGATGGGACTTGAACTGCCGGATTTTCAAACTGCCGATGAATTGAGAGAAGCCCTGCGCTCCGCGAAAGTTTTCGGGAAGGAATCTTCACCCTTTGTGCGTTTCTATTCGCGCAGCGCTGTCCTTCTGAAGGCGCTGGATCGAAGATGCCATATCAAACTTTATTGAAAACGCTGCCGGCGGTGATGAAAAATGCGTGAACTGTTCCGTTTTCTGGTTGACTATCAGCTCTGGATCTATGCGATCCTGGGCGTTCTGGCATTGGTCTACCTCATCCGTGTCATTAGCGCCTGGCGGGAGCGCTATACGACCATTTTTGGTCTGGAGCGTGATGACGCGCAGCGACGTTTGAACTCCAGTCTTGCAATTTTCGTCTTGTTGCTGCTGCTCATTGGTGCGGAGTTCGTTCTGGTGACCTTTGTGATCCCGGAATGGCCGCTGGTGATGATGACGCCTTCTCCGACCCCTGCCGCTGAAGAGGCTCAGCCGATGCTTACCCGCCCTGCGGAGGATGGTGGGCTGGTGATCCTTTCAACACCGGAAGGCGCTGAAAGCAGCGGGACGGTTTCCCGGCTTTCTTCCGGGTGCATTCCAAACCAGCTGGAATGGCTCTCGCCCCGTTCCGGTGATGTGATCGAAGGCAGCTACATGCTGGAAGCTACCGTGAATGTGAAGGATATGGCGTTTTATAACTGGGCTTTTGCCTCAGTCGATAATCAGGATTCCTGGCAGACGCTTTCGGCAGGGAACCTGCCCCTGATCGAAGGAGAACTGGGCTTATGGGCCACCTCTCAGGTCGCTAACGGCGACTATGTGCTCCGTCTCACGGTGTATGACCTCAACAATCAGGAACTCCCTTCCTGTGATGTCTTTATCCGCGTCCTGAATGATGTGGATTAATGTAGTTGTTGGTTGTTAGTTGCTGGTTGTTTGACATTAAATTTTAAGCCCTAATACCTGACACCTGAAACCTAAAACC
>CAYWKZ010000060.1:0-17918 GCA_964459115.1 uncultured Leptolinea sp.
CAGAACAGGTTGTATTGACTCAATTGCCATGAAACAGGCATTAATCAGCGTTTCCGTAAGTCCAAATCTGTTTTGGAGAATCGGAAGAATGATGACGTTGACCCAAAAATCCCGTACCTCAACAGGAAAACACCTCGTCCTGATCGTGGATGATGAGCTTGTTAACCGCGAGTTATTGAAACTGATACTTGAGAATGATTATGACATCCTCACAGCGGAGGATGGGGAAAGCGCCCTGAAGATCATCCATGAAACAGCCGACAGACTCTCCCTGATCCTGCTGGACCTGCTGATGCCCGGCATGCATGGACTGGAATTGATCCAAATACTTCAGGATGATCCTGAATTAAAACATATTCCTGTTATCGTTCTGACCTCTGATCAGAAGGCAGAGGTGCAGAGCCTCCGTGCCGGTGCAGTAGATTTTGTGTCAAAACCATATCCGGAGCCGGAAGTGATCCTCGCCCGTGTCAGCCGTATCATTGCTATGACAGAAGACCGGGTAATTATTGCGTTAACGGAACGGGATGGGCTCACAGGCCTCCTGAACAAGGATTATTTTTACCTTTATGCCCGGCAGATCGATCTTCATCAGGAAAACCAAAGCATGGACGCAATCCTTTTGGATATCTGCCATTTCCGTATGATCAATGAACGTTACGGCAAGGCCTACGGAGACCAAATCCTCCGGAAAATTGGTGAAAGCCTGCTGGATATCGTTCATGGGTCCGGCAGCATCGCCTGCCGCAGAAACGCCGATACTTTTTTACTCTATCGCCCACATCAAGAGGATTATCAGGCTATTCTGAATAAGGTTTCTGTTGCTGTCTCTTCAAAAAAGAACAGCCGGATCCGGCTGCGGATGGGTATCTACGCCAATGTTGATCGCAATATTGATATTGAACGCCGCTTTGACCGGGCAAAGATGGCAGCAGATGCTGCCGCTGCAGGTTATAAAAGCACTTATGCTTTTTACGACAATGTGCTGCACGAAAAAGAAATGTTTGACGAACGGCTCCTGGAGGGGTTCGATGCAGCTATCCGGGAAAAACAGTTCAAAGTCTATTTCCAACCCAAGTTTGACATCAGACCGGATACACCGGTCCTTTGCAGTGCAGAGGCACTGGTACGCTGGACCCACCCGGAGCTTGGCTTTATTACACCTATACAATTTATCCCGCTTTTTGAATCTAACAGCCTGATCCGCCGCCTTGATGAATATGTCTGGCGGGAAACAGCAAGGATGATCCGTGACTGGAAGGACCGACTGGGCATGGCTGTCCCCGTTTCTGTGAATGTTTCCCGTATAGATATGTACGACCCTGACCTGGTCCCTGCCCTGATCTCCCTGCTGAGAGAAAACGGACTTACCCCGGAAGATTTCCTGCTGGAGATCACGGAATCCGCTTACACCAATGAATCCGCCCAGATCATCGAAAAAGTAAAACAGCTTCAGCAGCTTGGTTTTCACATCGAAATGGATGATTTCGGCACCGGCTATTCCTCTCAGAACATGCTCTCAGAGCTGCCTTTCGATGCGCTGAAGCTGGATATGGCTTTTATTCGGAATGCTTTTGCCAAAGACGGGGACACCCGGCTGATCGAATTCATCATTGACATTGCAGCCTACCTCAACGTTCCCGTCATTGCCGAAGGCGTAGAAACAGCGGAGCAGCTGAACGCGCTCAAAGGCATGGGCTGTGATTATGTCCAGGGCTACTATTTCTCAGCTGCTGTTCCGCCGGAGGAATTTGAACAATTCATCCTTAAAAACCAACACCGCCTGCATGAGGAAGGGGGAACCGCGGTCAACCGGCGCACAGTGGAACAATGGATCGATCAGGAGATCCGAACAGAAGAGCGCTCCATGCCCGACAGCATTGTACGTGCGCTTTCCACCGGCTTTGAGGTTATTTATTACGTCGATACCTTTACCGACGACTATACCGAATACACCACCCGCGGGAACAATGAGAAACCGGAGATCGAGCTCACCGGTACAGACTTCTTCAACGAGTCCAGAAAAGACATCCCTCAGGTCGTCTATGAGGAAGATCAGGAAGCCCTGCTCCGTCTCATGGACAAACACCAGATCCTTCAGAGACTTTCCGAACAGCCGTATCTTTCGATTGTATACCGGTCAGTGAGCAGCGGCATTCCCACCTGGTACCGGCTGAAAATCGTGATGGAAGAGGACAAACGCCACCTCGTCATCGGTCTCGGCAATGTCGATACCGAGATCGCCCGGGAAAAGGCTCTCGAAGACTCGCAGGCCGCTCGCGTCACCTTCGCCTCCGTCTCCCAGGCTCTCGCAGCTGACTACTTCAGCATCTACTACGTCGATACCGAAACCGATGAATTTATTGAATACTCCGCCCATGACGACTATGAGATCCTCGGCATCGAAAAAAACGGGGATGACTTTTTCAACCTCAGCCGAACTAATATTGTACGTGTGGTCCATCCCGATGACCGGGACAAGATCCTCCAGGACTTCACAAAGGAAAAGGTCCTCTCCGAACTCAGCGCCAACGGCACCTTCACCCTGAACTACCGTCTTATGTTCGGTGACAAGGTCAATTATGTCAGCCTCAAGGCAACCAAAATGGCAGACAGCAGAGACAAACACATCGTTATCGGCGTCAATAACATTAATGCACAGATGCAGCGCCAGCTCGACTATGACGCCGCGCGTGCGCTCAGTGACACCTACTCCCGCATTGCACAGGCCCTTTCCCGGGACTATTACAGCATCTACCTCGTCAATACCGAAACGGATGAGTTCATCGAATACTCCTCCAGCCAGGACTACAAAAAGCTGCATGTTGAGCAAAACGGCGTCGACTTCTTCAGGGACTGCCGCAGGAACGTCCTCCGTCTCGTTTACAAGGAAGACCTGCAGAAAGCCCTCTCCTTATGGGATAAACCCCGTCTGATGCAGCAGCTTGAAGACGGCAAGGTCATTTCCGCCTCCTACCGGCTCATGATCAACGAAGAACCTGTTTACATCAACTGCAAGATCATCCGTATGGAGGACGACCTGGACAACAAATATATCGTCATCGGCATCAGTGACATCAACGAACAGATGCAGCGGGAACAGGAGATCACCGCCATCCGCGAAAAGGCCAACAAGGATGCCCTCACCGGCACAAAAAGCAAGCACGCTTACATCGACGCTGTCTCCGAGATCAACACCCGTATTGATATGGGCACTGTTCAGCCCTTTGCTGTAGTCGTGTGCGATGTTAACGGTCTCAAAGCCGTCAATGACACATACGGCCACCAGACAGGCGATAAACTCATCTGCGGCGCTTCTGAAATTATCTGTAACACCTTCAAACACAGTCCTGTCTACCGTGTCGGCGGGGACGAATTTGTCGTCATCCTGCTTGGCATGGACTACGAACGCCGCACCGATCTCATGACGGAAATGCAGAATCACAACCGCACCGGGAAACATAACGGTGGTGTCATAATCGCCTGCGGCATCTCAGAATGGGATCCGAAAACCGACAACAGATTCGAAGCCGTCTTTGACCGTGCTGACACCGCTATGTATGAAAATAAAACAACGCTGAAATCACCCCGATGAAACCGACGCCGTTCCAGGGTATATGAAATTGGTTGTTTCCATATCATTCACTCGCGAGAAAAGTGAGCGCAGGTGATTGTTTCTTTCAGATGAACTGCCGGAAACTTATACGATTATCATTACAGAAAATGATGTGTTCGGAGATAAGAAGCCATTTCACAGAATAGAAAGAGTTGACCTTGACAGCAAAGGTTGTCCGCTTTTTAATGACGAAGAGCATATTCTATATGTAAACGGTGCATACCGCGGTGACAATGAAATCGGCAGACTGATGCATGATTTCAGTTGTTGGAATCCGGATGACATGAATTATGAATTAATGAGAGATGCCGCAAGGTATTACAAAGAAGATCCGAAAGGAGTTGCGATTATGTGCGAAGCATTTGAAGAAACCAGAAAAGAAGGTGAAAAGAAAGGTGAATTAAAACAAGCTATCGAGACAGCAAAAAGAATGATTGCCCGGGGAAAAATGACGCTGAAAGAAATTTCGGAAGATGTCAACCTTCCTCTTGAACAGGTGCAGGAATTAGCTGGAATCAAAGCAGGATAAACATACATTTTTAAGGAAACGCTGATTTAATCGGCTTGAGTCAAAGTGACCTGTTTTCGTTGACTCAGAATTGAGTCAACAGAACAGGTTGTATTGACTCAATTGCCATGAAATAGGCATTAATCAGCGTTTCCTTAAGGTAAAAGAGATCTTTTCCGTCGGCTCAAGTATGGACCGGTGACAACAGATTCCTCTGTTTTATGAAGATACAGCACAGCAGAACTGCACACATTGCTGTTCTGAAAAAACAGGGGCGTCAAAAGACACCCCTGTTTATTTGGTTTAATTCGAGTACTAATTTTCCAGCTTGACCCAGGTCTCTTCGATCTGCTTGCAGGCGGTATCTTTGTCGATGGTGCCGGCAATGTAGGACTGCAGGGTTTCGCCGAAAGCCTGATGAGAAGCGTCGGTGAAGTAGGTGATGGAAAGGGCGGCAACGCCATCGGATTCGGCCAGAGCGTCACCCTGTTTGATCACTTCCATGTCCGGAGCTTCAGCGCCCTTCACCGGGGGGATCACACCGGCGACGTTGTTGAACCAGGACTTGCCATAATCACTGGTGTACCACCAGTTGACGAAATCGAGGGTCTCCTGCAGCACGGCGGAATCTTTGTTGATGCGCAGCGCCTGGTCGGAACCGCCGATGACACGGGCATGGTCCGGGTTGTCGTCAACAGGATAGCCGACGAAGCCCAGGTGCAGGTCAGGGTTGATCTCAAGCATGTCAGCTTCGACCCAGGCGCCCTGTCCAACAACGATAGCGGATTTGCCGACAGCGAAGTCTGCAACTTCATTCGCCAGGAAGGATTCCAGCGGTTTGGCATCGCCGTATTTCACGACGAGGTCGATGAAATCGAAGAAGTTATTATAGAGGACAGGATAATCAGCGATGTGAGCTTCGCCCTTGATGAAAGCATCTGCCAGGGCAGCCGGATCGTCGGACGCGGCATCGAAGAAGGTCTGCCATGCGTGCTTGAAGACCCACCATTCACCGAAACCATCAGAGAACACCTGATAACCGGCTTCATGCAGCTTTTCGGCAGTTTCTTTCAGCCCATCGAAGGTCTTCGGGAATTCGGTGATGCCGACTTCTTCGAAGATATCTTTGTTATAAAGCATACCGAAGTAGTTGCCCTTGATGGCAAAACCGTGGACTTCATCGCCGCTCATCATCACGCCCTTGACCGCGTCGGTCATGGCTTCGGCAGCCGGCTGATCGGCGAAGTTGTAGGAGTAATCGAGGTAAACAGCGATTTCCTTACCGGAGGTGGAGCCGAAAATGTCGGGGGTGGAACCGGCATTGATCTTCGCCTTCAGCAGGGTCGGGTAGTCGCTCTGGGTGGTTTCATAGTTGATGGTGACATCCGGAGCAACGGTCTTGTACTCTTCGACCAGGGTGTTGATCGCGTCAGCATATTCCGGGCTGGGGATGAACATATAAATATCCGCAGCAGAAACCGCGCTGACCACCAATGCCGCAAACATGCAGACAAGCAACAATACATTAATTTTCTTCATCTTTTTCTCCTTTATTTTGTTTAGGGTATAGGAAATAGGATATAGGGAATAGTGAGTCATACTTCACTGCACTTACTTCCCTCGTATTTACATCGTATAACCGATATCCTTACTTCCATACCCTTCTTTACACCTATATACTATGACCTTTTCACTATATCCTATATCCTAAATCCTATTCCCTAAAAACTATCCCTTCACCGCTCCCGCGACGACACCGTCAATGATATATTTCTGCAGCAGGATGAACACAATGATGGAAGGCACGATCGCCAGCACCATGGATGCCATGGCATACTGCCACTGGGTGTTGAACTGACCCACAAAGGTATAAGCCGAAAGCACCAGCGTCTTGGTCTTGGCGCTGGAGTTGACCATCAGCAGCGGCAGCAAAAAGTCATTCCAGATCCACATCACATCCAGCACGATCACCGTGATGGTGACATTTTTCAGCAGCGGGAAAATGACGCTGAAGAAGGTCCGGATGGTGGAGGCGCCGTCGATTTTGGCGCTCTCGTCAATTTCCTTCGGGATGGTGTGCAGGAAGTTGCAGTAAATGAAGGTCGCCATGGGGATCCCGAAACCCCAGTACTGGATCCCGAGCCCCCAGATCGATCCGGAAAGGTGCAGCACGTTCATCACCTTCAGCAGCGTGATCATGATGGTCTGGAAGGGGATCAGCATGGGGGTGATGATGAGTGTATGGATGAATTTGGTATAGCGGTTGGGCCGCCGTTCGATGATGTAAGCCGTGAAGGACGAGAACAGCACGATTCCCGCGATCCCGACCACCGTGATGATCACGTTGTTCAGGAACAAGCTCCAGTAGTTCATCTTGTCCATCACATAGGAATAGTTTTTCCATTCGATCCTGGATGGGAGGGCGATGACATCCATCACCACTTCACGGAAAGGCTTGACAGAATTCATGAACATCAGGAAGACCGGGTAAATATAGACCAGCCCGACGATGACGATGATCACCTCAAGGATCACCAGGTAAAGGCGTTGTTTGCTTGCTCTTGTCATAATCCCACGTCCCTCTTGTTGAATGCTTTGAGAACGACCTGTGTCAGGACCAGCACAAACACAAAGTAAACGATCGACTCAGCCGAACCCAGCCCGTAATTGTTGTTTTGGAATGCTTCTCGATAAATTTCCAGCGTGACAGAAGCGGTTGCCTTGCCCGGACCGCCCTGGGTCAGCGCCAGGATGATGTCAAAGACCTTCAGCGAATTGGTCAGGGACATGAAAACGCAGGTCGTGACCGACGGCCAGAGCATCGGGAAGGTGATGGAAAAGAACCGCCGAAATCCGGAGGCCCCGTCTACCGTAGCCGCCTCCAGAATGTCACTGGGGATCGCCTGGAGTCCCGCGATATACAGCACGATGTAAAAACCCACCGACTGCCAGATGCCGACAAAAGCCACCGAATAAAATGCCAGCTTCGGGTTTCCGAGCCAGCTCAGGTTCAGCCATCCCCAGCCGGTCATCTCATAAAGTTTTGCAAAACCCTGGGAGAAGATGAACTTCCAGATGAAGCCGACAATGGTCATCGACATGATGTAGGGAACAAAAAAGACCCCGCGCATCACGTTCGCCAGCTTGAACTTCTGCGTCAGCGCCACCGCCAGGGCAAGCGCGAAAATGTTGGCGAAGATGATGAACACTACCGTGTATTTGGTCGTGAAAAGGATGGAGTTGAGAAAATTGCTGGAGGCATCCGTGAAGATGGTGATGAAGTTTTGGAAGCCGATGAATTCCGGGGTTTTAGAGATCCCGTTCCATTTCGTCAGGGAATAGTAGCCGCTGAGGATGAAGGGGATATAGATGGTGGCGGAGACCAGGATCACCGCCGGCAGTGTGAATAAGACGTTTTCGATTTTCTCTTTTTTTTGTACGCCCATTTGGCTCTGTCTTTCCTTTCCGACAAAGATGGATAATTCAATTTTACAATATGAAACCCAAACAAACATCATGAAAACTGATGACAAAGATAATTTTAAAAATCAATGAGCACACCCTCCGGCAGACATGTTTTTATCCCGATTTTCACAAAAAACCATAATAAATCAGCAAAAAAGCTCATGTACTCTTGACAACTATAGTTTTCGTGTAAAATTGACTCATAAATTAAATTTTTGAACCGTGAAACGAATTAGGAGTAATCAAAATGTTTCATACTATTATTATCGTAGGTAATGTTGGACGAGATCCTGAAATGCGCTATACACCGTCCGGTGCTGCTGTAACATCCTTCAGCGTAGCCACCAGCCGCACTTATAATTCACAGGGGCAGAACGTCAAAGAAACCATCTGGTTCCGCGTTTCCTGCTGGGGACGCCAGGCTGAAATTGCCAACACTTATGTCAAGAAGGGACAGAAGATCCTGGTAGAAGGCCGTTTGGTCGCTGACCCCAGCGGCAACCCGCGCATCTACACCCGCTCAGACGGCACCGCTGCCTCATCCTTTGAGATCAGCGCGACCAACCTGAAGATGCTTTCCAGCCGTTCTGAAAGCGAAAACGGCGGATACAACAACAACTACGGCCAGTCCAACAGTTCCGTGGGCACCGCATACATGAGCAATGATATGGGCCCCGGCGGCAACTACGACATTGACGGCGAGACCGAAGACATCCCGTTCTAAGGCACGCCATGTCACGAATCACGGAAATTGCCGAAGCCGCTCACCGGGACTTTGAAGCCCGGACCCTGGCAAGGGACGCGGCGCTCACCCGTTCCCGCGCCCTCATCCGCCACGCTGCCAATGCCATCCGTGCCATTCACCGCAGTGAATCGGAACTCGCGCACGAGCATCTGGACGAAGGCCGGCAGATCGTTGACGCGCTCAAGGCCGATCTCGAGGCTTACCCGGACCTTTATTATGCCGGTTACACCCAGGATGCCATCAAAGAGTTCTGCGAAGCCACCCTGACCACGGCTTATATTGAAGGCCGGGAGATCCCGACCCCGGAAGAGATGGGGGTGGTCACCTCCACTTACCTCCGCGGGATGGCGGAAACCCCGGGCGAATTGCGCCGCCGGACCATGGACATCCTGCGCATGGGCTACTCCGACGAAGCGGAACGCCTGCTCGCGCAGATGGATGAGATCTACTCGATCCTCGTCACCATGGACTACCCGGACGCGGTCACCAACGGGCTGCGCCGCCAGACGGACCTGCTCCGCGGCATCGTGGAACGGACCCGCGCGGACCTGACGCTGAGCCTGCGGGAAGATAAGCTCAAGGAGCTGCTGGCGAAAGCCATCGAAACGTATTCGAAATAGTGGCTGGTTGTCAGTTGACGGATGCCGGTTGCATTTACAGTATCCGGCCCCGGAATTGAGTTTTTATACAAACTTTAACGGTTCAGCACGGAGCACAAGGTGACACACCGTAACGGAGTGTCACCTCGGATTCCGAACAGGTACTAATCTTCAAAGAAACACACCCCTTATAGGGGTGTGTTTCTTTGTCCATTGCATTCGGATAACAAATAACCCGGAGTATGAATTATCAGAATTGACATTGTTTACAGTTCTGCAATCTCATCTAAAGAAAGCCCGCTATACTTCGCAATTAATTCCGATGACATTCCGTCTGCTTTCATTACACGTGCGGATTGGAGACGGGCGTTCATTTCACCTCGCTTCTCACCTTGCTTTTTCCCTCTCTTTTCCCCTCTCTCTTCAGCTTTTTTCTCTGCGACTGATATTCTTGTCGCAATATCACGTTTTCCATCCTCAATCATCCGATACCGCCTGATCAAGTCAGGATCATTAATCGCATAATTATACTGATTAGCAAAATTTCTTAATCCTTCGGTAATCACAGACAGTTCCTCCATTTCTTTCTCATTTTTATAACCCTGATCAAGCATATACAACCAGGTAAATAACGGATCACCTTCTACAGATTTCAGTGTTTTGTATTCCTTGCGGAAAGCCGGCAACTGTATATGATACATCTTGAACTTTGTTGTTGCAACTTCAGACGGATTGTTCGCATAAGATAAAACAACAGGTTCTACAACTTTACTGTGATCTTCCCTCAAATAAAAATCCACAAGATTTATAACCCGGACCTCCGGCATCTTATCATAAGAGGTCCCAATCTCGAATTCTTCATTTCCAAGCCGACCTCCATAGAAAAATCCCCGTTCATTCACATAATCTTTTTCAATCTGAACTTCGATGTCAAAGAGTCGGCCTGATTCTGCTTTTACTCTGACATCCAGTCTGCCGTATTTTTGATCTGCACTTTCCCCAAATATCGAATATTCACTTTTCATGCTGATAATCTCAATAATCGGTTCTTCCCCAACATGAGACAAAACGGCATTTAAAAATTCAAGCATTGCAACGCCTGACTTTTCTTCACTTTGGAAGATGCACGCAAAAACGACACTGTTTAATGGACTTCATCGAACCTTGTTCTTTATTTCCGTCAAGATAAGCACCTTTCCTGTTTGCAGCTGTTCATCATCCTTAACATAAAGTATACGTTAAAATATAATCTGTTGTCAAGTGCCATTATTAACAGATATTGAGCATCACTCTTCCCGTTTTCAGTTTGCCGAGCTGTAAAATCCGGTCTTTTACAGTAAAATGAAACTGATGAAATTGGATCTGCTCAGAGGTTTGCGCACTGTTCTGAAAAGATTTTGCTGTTGAATTTTATCATGAAAGGAACTCCGATCCGTTGATTGAAACAAACTATACCCTGCCCTGCCCGGTCAGCGCCGCCCTGCTGGCGGATTTTCACAATACGGACCCGGAGCCGGTGCTGGCATCCCTCAAAAAACACAAACCGGAGCTCATCACCATCGCGGGAGACTTTATCCATGGCGACCTGCCGAAGGAACGCGGGCTGAAGATCAAAGAAAGCCGGCATGCCCTTGAACTTCTGCGCGGCTGCGCGGCGCTCGCTCCCACCTTTGTCAGCCTCGGGAACCATGAATATATGCTCAGCGAGGCCGATTTGAAGGTCGTCCGGTCCACAGGTGTGACACTGCTCGATAACGCCTGGGCCGCTCACCGGGGCATGGTTATCGGCGGACAAAGCTCCGCTTACTGTCACATGTACCGGGCCTACCGGCAGCAGCACAAAGGCGAAGGACTTTATCCCAAAATCGCGATCAAGGCCCTCAAAACAGAGCAGATCCCGCAGCTTGACTGGCTGGATGCGTTCGAACAACAGGATGGGTTCCGGCTGCTCCTCTGCCACCACCCCGAATATTACCCGCTTTACCTGCGGGGACGGAAGATCGACCTGATCTTCTCCGGTCACTGCCATGGCGGACAGTGGCGCTATTATTCCCTCCTTCATCGCGAAACCAGAGGCCTTTATGCCCCGGGTCAGGGATTCTTCCCGAAGCTGACCTCCGGCGTTCACGACGGGAAACTGGTCATCAGCCGCGGACTTTCCAACACTGTGCGCATCCCCCGCATCAATAACCCCACCGAAATCATTTATATCTCTAATAACTAACTATGGTAGAATGAAGACCATGAGCATCAAAACGAAAGAAACCCTGCGCAAAACGGTCTGCCTCCTCTGCGCGGCCGGCTGCCTGATCGCCGGATGCGTTCTGCTGGGAAGCGTTCTCAGATCCTACCCGCACACCGTCCCGGTCGTTATCGGTCCCAACCGCACTGCCGTCCTGATCCTCCTGACCACAGCGCTGATCCTCTCGCTCGGCTTCTATTTCCGTCCTATGAACAAAAGAACATTCTTCGGGACGCTCGGCATTGTTTTCTCCGTACTCTGGTTTCTCTTGAAGATGCTGCTGGAAAGCCGGGGCGGTCATGACGCAGAGATCCTTTTCCTCGCGCGCTGGATGCCCGTCCCGCTCATAATCTTTGGGGCAGGGGCCGCTTTATGGCTCGGCGAACTCTTCCCCGGAGCGTTCAGCTTTTCTCTTCGCGAAAAACGCCTGCTCCTCCCGGCGCTGCTGGTGATGTTCATCTCCCTTCAGCCTGTCCTCAGCGGAGGGTTCAACTGGGACGACGCCTTCTTTTCCGTTGAAGCCCAGTCCCTGCGGCTCACCGGCGAACCGGTTTTTGCCCGGGTCTGGCGGGAGATCGTTGAGTACCTGCGCATCGGGCGCATCAACCCCTTTGCCACCTTCCACTTCCCGGTCTTCTATTTTATGCCGGATGTCCGGGTCTATAAGGCATTTCTGGTCACGCTGAGCCTGCTGAACGGCTGCCTTTTTTACCGCTTTTTGCGACTGTGGAGCCGGGATGCATCCCTTTCAGCCCTGGTCCTTCTGCTCCTCCCCCTTTGTTTTCAATTCCGTCTGTATCACGACCCCCTGAACAGCTATTACGGACTGATGCAGGTGATGTTCTGCGAACTGATGGGCGCTGCGATCTTCTTTCTGCACTGGCTGCGGGAAGGGAGAACCCGGTCGCTGGTCTTCTCACTCATCTTCTTCCTGATGGGGCTGATGTCCTATGAGATGTTTTTCCCGCTCACGCTGCTCTTCCTGGTCCCGGCGCTCGAAAAAGAAAAGAACCTGTTCAAAGCCATCCGCACCATCCTGCCCTACATCCTGGCCGCGTTGCTGATTTTCGGACTTTCCATGGCGCTGCGGACCAACATCACCGAAGAAACAGCTTATAACGGTACCTCCTTCGGGCTGAACATCCCCGTGATCCTTCGCACGTTTTCCTATCAGGTCGGGGCGGCTTTCCCGCTGAATTACCGCACTTCCGGTTACGACCTGGAATTTTTCGGACAGGGAATTGATTGGCAGGATGTTTTCAACACCTCTCTGGCCGCCTTTATGAGATCGATCCGCTGGCAGGACCTTCTTTGCTGCGTTACCCTGACCGTAATCCTGATGGCGGCGCCGGAAAGGAAGCTGAAATTCTCGCCTTACAGGCTCTTCTTCGGAGCGCTGTTGTGGCTGCTGCCCGGGCTGGTGATCTCTCTCAGCGTCAAATATCAGGAAGACTTGCACCCGGGGATCGCCTATATCCCGGTTTATTTTTCCTGCTTCGGTATGACCATGCTGCTCTATGAATTGTTCGCGCTCCTCACCGGACGTCTTTCCTCACGAACAGCCCGGCTGCTCCTGAGCGGGATCAGCTGTGCGGTCCTGCTCATCAACGCTCAGGAAAACCGCCGCGTCAATGACATGCTCAACGACATTTTCCTTTATCCCCGTCAGGCAGGAGAAGCGGCGCTGCAGGCCGGGATCCTGGGCGGGACGGAGGACCTGACCGTCATCAGCAAAAATCCCTATTCTCTCTGGGAACACGGCTGGGCTGAAGAGCCCTACCAGGCCAAATTTTATTCTCTCAATGCCCGTTCGGCGGTCAGCGCGGTCAGCGCGAAAGATTTCACGGAAAATTATCGCGGCTCCGACCCCTCCGTTTATATCAACCCCGCCAATACGGTCATCATCTCCTACGCCGGAGATGGACGGGGCGGGTTCGCCAAATGCGGACGGCTGCGCGGGACCGGTTTTGATTTTGAAAATGACACGACGGACATGGAGATGGTTTCCGAAGTGTTCCTGTTCGTCAGCGGTGAAAACCAAAAAGGTGTCCTGGTGAATTACAAGACGCGGGATGGAGAGTGGACACAGCTGCCCATCGAAGAAGCCTGGTTCGTGCGGGAAACAAAGGACGGAACGCTTTATAAACTGCAGGAGAAACAGGCGATCCGCTTTGACTCGATTGCTTTGATTAAATAACGAGTTGTTGGTTACTGGTTACTGGTTGCTGGTTGTCGGTAAAATTAGACAAACCGTATTTTCTTACAGCTTTTTTACACATTGATACCTGAATGAGGTACGATGGAAACGATGAAGAAAAATTTCAAAAAGATATCGCCATATTTTCTGCTCCTGCTGGGAGGGCTGCGCCTCCTTTATGAAGGGTTTCCGGGACGGCTCGGGTTCCTGCGTTTTCTGGGCGGAGAGACCCTGGGCTGGATCTTCTGGATCGCCGGGCTTGCCGGACTGTTGTGGCTGGTCCTCAGGCAATTTTCCTTTGAAGGACCGGATGATCCTCACAAAGAGCAGCCGGGGAGCTCCGCGCTGCAGCGCTTCTTTCAAAATTACGGCATTGAGGCGCTGATCCTGCTGCTGACGGCTGTTTCCCTTTCCATGCTGATCCGCTCCGGTTACTACTGGGACGACGCGGTGAACTCCACCGCCTACCTGGCGGAGAAAAAGGATGCCATCCCCACACTGACCCATGTGCTGGAGTTTATGCGGAAATACCTGGAGCTGGGCCGCATCAACGTCCTTTCGGTCTATTATTATTTCTATTTCTATATCGAAAATGTTTCGCTTTACAAAGCGCTTATCATCCTGACGATCCTGATCGACCAGCTGATCTTCCGCAAGGTGCTGATGGAATTCGGTGTTTCGCGTCCCGGCGCCCGGCTGGGGATGCTTATGATCCCGCTGCTGCTGCAGACAAGGGTCTATCAGGACCCGGTCAGCGGTTTCTACAGCCTGATGCAGATCCTCACCGCGGAGATGCTGCTCTGCGCCCTTTTCCTGCAGCGTTGGCTGGAAAGCGGAAAACGCAGCTGCTTTTGGCTCAGCCTGGCGGCTTTTGCCGTCGGACTGCTGACCTATGAGGTATGTTTCCCCTTCCTTGCCATGATCTGTTTGCTCATTTGGGCGCAGCGCAAAAACTTTTTGCGGGCGGTTCGGGACAGTCTGCCGTTTGTCGGCCTGACAGCCCTGATGCTGGCCGGGGTCTTTCTGGTGCGCCGCTTGTTTGTTCATAACACGTATCCCGGTGTGGCCTTCAGCCTGGAACCCGCCCGGATCCTGAGGGCAGCGCTCACCCAGCTTGCGGCCGGACTGCCGCTGAGCTTCTACTCCGCCGGCTACCCGGCAGCCGTGCTGGGCAACGCCTACCCCACCAACACTTTCATGAACTATGACTTCCTCTCCTTCCTCAAAGCCATCCGCCTCACCGATATCCTGATCCTTTTTGGCTTTATTTACATAATCAAAAAGATCTCATCTCACACAATTCAGAATTCCGAATCTTCCGTCTCTCATTCTTCATCCTTCATTCATAATTCTTCATTATCCTCTCCCCATTCTTCACCCTCAACTCTTAACTCTTCATTCTTAACTCTTCATTCTTCATTATTCATTCTCGCCCTTTCCTTCGCTGTTCTCCCCATGGTCACCGTTGCCATGAGCGAACGCTATCAGGGGCAGCTGATGCCGGGGCTGGGATATCTGCCGGTTTATATGCAGTATTACGGCATTGCAATGCTCATCCTCTGCCTGACGCTTTCCCTCAGGCCGTCCGTGGGGAAACGGGCGCTCTGCCTTTCAGCCTTCTCCGTGATCCTGCTGCTCAACCTTCAGAACAACCGGGCCGTCACGGAGATCATGAACCGCTCCTTCTACGAACCCCGCAACGCCGGGGAGGCCGCCCTGCACGGAGGGATCCTGGATTTCCTGCCGGAGGATGCGGTGCTGATTTCCGTCAATGACCGGCGTTTCCTTTGGGAAGCCGACTGGAACAACCGGGGGCTTTATCCGCAGTTTTACGGCAACAATGCCCGGCGCATTCCCGAATCCGTCGGGGACACAAGGCTGCTGGCAGATGCCGTTGAAGCGGCGCGCACTGCGGGGATCTCACCGGATAAAGATGGAATTTTGAAGATCAAACCGGAAAATGTCTGGCTGATCGCCTATAATGGCTCTTCCGACCGGGGGTTTGCGAAACTCGGACACCTGAAAAGCGCAGGAATTGATCCGGATACGCTGGAGCTGAAGGATGCCGAAACCGATCAGGTGCTTTACTTCATCAGCGGGAGCTATCCGGGTTTTGAGTCTGTTCAGTATGTGACCGACAACGGAGCCTTTCATCAGCTCGCCCTTCCGGATCAGCTCCGGGTCCGGCAGAGCCCTTCCGGGATCCTTTACAGCCTGCCCGAGTCCGAGCGCATCCTCTTCAATGCCCTCAGCCCCGACCCGGCGTCTTACCGGTAAAGGCACTGGGTGAAGGAGAGGGACGGTTCCCGCAGGGGCCTGTACCTCGGGGAGGACAGTCTTACCTCATGGGAATCCGGCGCCGATTGCCTGGGGTACAGGCCCGCTTCGCGGTACCGTCCCCCACCCCTCCGGTTAATTTGAAACTTTCTGCCCCCCTTCCGCGTTATAGAAGAAGATGAGCGGTACCGGCACCATAAGAAGCACTGGGGACTGGTCTGTGTGCCGTTAGGACAACCACCAAAACGAACCTCGTTCGGCACACGGACCTGTCCCCTGTGCCAAGAGCAAAGAATTGCAGGGGCCGGCCCCGGAAGAAGAACTTTTTTAAGGAAAATTCAAACTTATTTTCACATCTGTGGAAAATTATGGTAGTATTGTAAAAGGATTAAAGAAATTTACAGGGAATTTTGTCTTAAGGAAACGAAAAAATCTGTTAATGAACCGGGCCGGCACGGATAGCCGGCGGGAAAACCCAAGTAAGGAGATCGTTTATGAAATCAGGAAACAAACTTTTGCAATGGCTGACGCTCGTGCTCTGTGTCGTGATGGCCGCCGGCGTCCTGGCACAGACGGCAGGCGCTGCCGAACCAACCGGAAAATGCACCAATGCCCAAAACGAAGGCATTGAGTATTTCACCCCCTGGGGTGTGCTGGCCGCGGACGCACAAAAATGGCGGGGTGAACTGGATGTCAGAGCAGTTATAGCAAACACTGATACATCTGCCGGCCCTGTTGTTGGTATGGAGGTTGAGATCGTCAACAGCAGCACTCGGTACCAGTGTACCCAGATATTACCATCAAAAACAGAGCCAACTGATGTAAGAACATTTTCCTGCAACTCCATGCCGAACAATTCTCTCATCAGCGGCGTTTATTTCCTTTATAAACCAACCGTTACTGAAGGAACAGATATATCCTTCTCCGTTACGCAGGCTTTTAAACCCCAGGAAACACTTTTCGGAACAAGAGCGACAGTACAGTATCCGCCGTATCCCTGTGCCCGGAATCTGGATACCGCCGATTTTGTTGCACCTACCGGCAGTGCCATTGTATTTTACACAGGTAGTGAGAGTTGCGAATGTGAAAAGGAAAGTGATGGTACTTGCAAAAAGGATTCTAAAGGAAATATCCAATACAAGACTATATCTATTGAAAATCAATCCGTTGAGTTTTTTGAGCAGCCGGATCCGTTTGCAATGGCAAACATCCTTAGCACAGATACAGCTCTCAAGGGCGGTGAAATTATCTTTACCGGAGACACCTATACAAGTGACGGCAGCCGTGTCATGATGGATGTAGATATCGAAGCGTTATATAATTTTAATTACGATCTTGAATTGTTTTTCACTGCTTTTGACATTGGAGACGGAAGCGATTATGAAAAAGGTGTCTGGTATCATCACGAATGGGATCCGACAACCAAAACATCCAGTGGAAAAATTACAAGTAAGGATTATAGTATTACAATTAATGGGTCATCAATTTCTGTTGAGGGAATTAATGGGCTAAAGAACAAAGATTTGCCGCTCACACTGACGGGAGGCAGAATTTCAAACCTCAAAGCTAAAGAGAAAGACGGTTGGGGGAATCTCGTTTTTCCTCCCGATGCCGATCTTGACATCTTTTTCTGGTATGAAAACACCGAAGGAACCCTTGGCTACCAGAATTCCATTTTCCACATTGAACGTCACCTCAACATCCAGTTTTCCCCTGAATGTTTAAAGACTGCTTCATCGGCTGCTCTTTATGACCCCTGCCAGGCAACACGGCAAATGTTTACGGCTTATCTGCCTGAACCAATTATAATTGACGAGGGTACAGCTCTTCCTTACGGAACCGGATCTGCAACAAAAAGTGTTGAAACACGTACAACCGGAAATGATCCTTATAATTTCTGGTTTATGACTCGGAAATGTGTCAATGCGACCTGCGACTGGGCAACCAGCACATCTGCATATCCATATTCTGTTGCTATTGCCGACGGCGGCGGCTCAGAAAGAAATTATGGGAACTCAGCTGTCTACAATGACATTGGAACACGAACACTGTTCAAAATCAGACCTTTCGGTGATAAATCAAAAAACAGACCTTTTGCGATAAACGGCGTCCGACTTGTTGTTGATGAACCCGGTACCTATGTGATCTACGCATTCGCCAAGTACAGTGCACGCGGCGAGAGCACGCTGAATGACACTGATTATATTAAAAAATTCTACGTCACCGTCAACGACAAGGATCAGTACGACACCTGTTCCTCCCTCGCCAA
>CAYWKZ010000061.1:0-17490 GCA_964459115.1 uncultured Leptolinea sp.
ATGAAGTAAACGGAGTTTGGATCTCGGGATTTTTCGGTTCCGGTAAATCACATTTGCTGAAAATGCTTTCTCTTTTGCTGGAAAACCGTCAGATTGAAGATCTGGATATTTCGATCAATGACGCTTTCCGTGAAAAAGTAGACAAGAGGGAAACAATTCTAAAAGGAAAGATCCGCAAAATAGCCTCCATTCCGAGTAAATCCATTTTGTTCAATATCATTCAGGTCAATGATGTAACAGTAAAAGACAAGGACCAGGAGGGTGCATCAGTTCTTATCGCATTCCAACGGGAATTTGATGATTTTTGCGGATATTATGGCAGTCTGCCACACATTGCCGAGATGGAGCGGCAGTTGGATGATCATGGGCAATATGAGGTTTTCAAAGAAAAATTCCGGGAAAACACGGGAGAAGATTGGGAAAGCGGACGGAAGAAAAACCTGATTTTTTCAAAAGCAATCGATAATGCCTTCGCCGCTGCCACACATCAGGACGTTGTGAACAATATCCAAAAGCAGTTTTATGATAATTACCACAATTCCCCGAAAGATTTTGCGGAAAAAGTCATGGCTTACATCAATAAGCAGGAAAAGAACTTCCGGCTCAACTTTTTCGTTGATGAGATCGGACAGTTCATTGTCCGGTCCAAAAAATTGATGTCCATGCTGCAGACCATCGCTGAGTCCCTGGCCTCAATTTGCAAAGGGAGGTCTTATATCTTTGTTACGGCACAGGAAGAGATGGAAAAAATTATCGGGAATCTGGACAACAAAGCCCATTCCGATGATTTTTCCACAATCCGCGGCCGCTTTAAATGCAAAATGCATTTATCCTCCAAGAACGTGGATGAAGTCATCGAAAAACGTCTGCTGCGTAAGAAACCGGAATACGAGGATATGCTGAGGGATCTTTACCGCACCTCCTCCGGTGATTTCCCGACCCTGTTCAATTTTTCAGATGACTCCATCTCCTTTGCGCTCTATCGGGACGAGGCTGATTTTGTCAATAAATACCCCTTTGTTCCCTACCAGTTTGATCTTTTCCAACAGATCATCCTGCAATTTTCGGATCAGAATGTCTTTGAGGGAAAATTCAGCTCTGTCGGAGAGCGTTCCATGCTGGATGTTTTTCAGAAGGTGCTGATAGCGCTGAAGGATGAAGAAATCGGCGCCGGCGGCGCCATTGTCCCCTTCCACCGCACTTATGACGGTGTTCAGTCGGATCTGATTTCCGCTTACCGCTCCGCGATCAACCTGGCTTCAAAGACCATGACAGAAGACCCGTTCACCGTGAACGTACTCAAAACCCTGTTCCTGGTGCGCTTCTACGATAAATTCACTTCCAATGAAGGTAATATCCGCATCCTGATGGAAGAAAATCTGGACCAGGATCTTCCGAAGCTCCGGGAACGGGTTCACAATTCCCTGACGAAACTGGAGAAGAACAATTACATCCAGCGCAGCGGGGATACCTGGTCCTTCCTGACCGATGAGCAGAAGGAGATCGAAAACGACATTCAAAACAAGATCACGATCGACGACAATGATATCGGCGGGGAACTGAAGAGGCTGCTTTTCGATTCGATCCTGAGCCAGCCTGCCATCCGCTATGACAAAACCGGGCGGGATTACAAGTTCGCGAAACTGATCGATGGCTTCCCGTATTCACCTCCCGCAGATCTTTCAGTGAACATCGCGACGACTTTCAATGATGACATTGACAATCCCGACACGCTGTCTTCCCATTCATTTGGGAAAAAGGAACTGCTGATCATCATGCAGCGGGACGATAACCTGGAGCAGGATCTCCGTCATTACCTCAAGACCGCCCGCTACCTGACCTATAACTCGCAGCAGACACAGAGCCCGTCCCGCAACCAGATCCTGCGGGATCTCGGCATACTTAACAACAACCGGAGGGATGAACTGAAAAACCGCCTGGCTGATGCACTCAGGAACGCCAAATGGCTGCCGAAGGGGGCCAAAGCGGAAATCATGCCAGCAGATCCGAAAGCAATGCTGCAAAGCGCCTTTACCCGCCTGATCGAACTCGCTTATCCGAACCTGCAGATGATCGTCAACAGAACCTTCAGCGAGAAAAAGATTAAAGATATCCTGAATGCGGATCCGGAACTGATCGAAACACAGCTGACCGTTGAGGAAAATGATGTCCGCGGTCATATCCGTAATCAGCATATCCAAAATCCACCGGTCACCATCAAAAAACTCATGGATCACTATACCGCGGACAGTTACGGCTGGTATCCGGAAGCTCTTCAATGTATCCTCGCCCGTTTGCTGAAGATGGGCAAGATCGAGCTGCATCAGGACGGAGCAGAGGTCGCGGAAAAATATCTGTTCGGGGTGCTGACAAATTCAAAATATTTCAACGCGGTTCAGGTCGTCCCGCTGAAAGATATTGACAAGGGCGCGATCCTGGAATTGAAAAAGTTTTATGAAGATTTCTTCTCGAAAAGCGTCTCGACTGAAGATCCGAAAGAACTGGCCGGTCTGGTTCGGGATCAATTCACTGAACTGATGAAGGATCTTGACGGATTCCTGAGAGAGCAGGAGAAACTGACGGCATTTCTGCCGAAACTCTGCTCTGCCAGACAGATGATTCTGCCTTCATACGAGAAAGGCAATGATTATTATCTGAACGATCTGGCGGATGAATATGAAACCCTGCGCAGACTGAACCGGGACTTTCTGAGCGATTTCAAGGCTTTTTATAACGGACCCCAGTATGTGATTTACCGGAATGCCGCCGAGTTTTTGGATCGGGAATCCGACAACCTCAATGAATTGCGCGATAAAACTGCCATCGATGCCCTGCGCGGCAAACTTGCGGATCCGGAATGTTATCAAAACAGTGGAATCCCGCAGATCAAAAAACTGCAAGCTGCTTTGCAGGCCCGGATCAGTGAAATGCTTATTGAACAAAAGAAAACCTACTGCGCTCAGGTGGACGAACTGGAAAAACAGCTGCGCTCCCAGACTGAATATGCGGATCTGACGGAAGAGCAAAAGCAAACCCTCGCAGACGAATATGTCGGAATTAAACAGGCTATCAACCGGCAAACCAAAGCATGGATGATCCGCAGTACTTTTGAGAATTTCAGCAAGGGACAGACAACCCGCCTGAACGAAATGAGCCGATGGACGATGATCAACAAAACACCAGAGTCTGAACCGGTAATAGATACGGATAATACAGACGGTGGAACGGGAGACGGCACGGGCACAACACCGGTATCGCCGCAGCCTCGGGTTACCTATGTGCAGGCAAGACAGCTGGTTCATTCCAATGCCATCCTTTCTACAGCATCTGAGGTTGACGAATATCTCGATACACTCCGCGAAGCCTATATGAAGGCCATCCGCGAAGGGAAGAAGATACAGCTGTAACCAAATCGGAAATTGGAATACGGAAGGGAAACGCGGATGGTAATACTGGTTGATTACAATAAACTGGCTGAGAATGTCGACGTTTTTACTAAATATGTTAAATATAATGAAGAAATACGTGGCGTTTATGCCGATACTTTTTCGTTTACCGAACCGGGATCCTGGCTCTATGAACAGGAACATTATAAGCATGAAGTTTATACGAAGACTGTTGCAGTTATGGATCTTATTTCCTGGCAAGAACATGAAATAGGCAGCGGAAAAATCGCAAAATCAGTGCAAAAGGCTATAAACTGCTGCGGAAATAATAACAATCTGATAAACCGATATAACAAGATGCACTTCAACAATCAATATACCGACCAAACTGATTATCAGACACTCGACCGGATTTTCTTCAACCTGTATCGCGGCTGCGATGACAAAAGGGCTTTCAATAAATTGACTGGGATCTTCGGAAGAAGATATGACATCATCGCATTTCTCTTTTTCATCAAAGATCCCGATACCTATATGCCTATCTCCCCGGATAATTTTGACAGGGGCTTTGAAAGACTGGGAATACGATTTATGACCTCGCATAACTGCAGCTGGGAGAACTACACCGGTTATCTTGAAATCATCAAAGAAATACAGGTTGTTTTGAATGATCAACTTCCTTTGCGGTCTCCCGCTTCGCTGCTTGATGCGCATTCATTTGTTTGGATTGTAAGTCATGATTTTTACGGATGGAGACAGGACGCATAACAAAATCCGAAATCATGAATAGGGAGGAAATGACTATGGAAGAAAAAGGGTTTTTGAATCAATTGGGAAATGCGGCGTTAGGCGGAATTCGAGACGGCATAAACGATCAACTGAATAATGCCCGGATCGAACAATTCAATTCTGATATAAGAGTATTTGCTCGAATAATGCTAGAAGAAAAAGTGAAAGAAGATCGTATTCGGTTTCAGATTTGCGAAAAATGGGATTTACGACCAAGTGAAGTTGAACCAATTATAACAGATGCAAAATATCAAATCAATTTACAAAAAAGGCTTAATTCAAGTTCACGATGAAATGGCTTTGGAATAATATCAGATTCTTAATATCGAAATCCTGGAATTGGAGCAATGCCATATTTGCTATAATTGGTCTTGCCGGATTGCTTGCAAATGTAGATTCTCTGATTCTTCCTGACGCAAACCAATGGCTACGCGTTTTGATAGGAATCGGCATATTATTTGTTGTATGGATCTGCGTTTTTATTATTTGCGCAATATATTATTGCAACAAGAAAAAGATTTGCGTTTATAACGCAACCAATGCTCATCATGTCTATGTTCAATATGGAGATCTTCTAAACTGTGATAGACAAGAAAAAAAAGAAGCCCAAACAAGACGGAATATTATTATCCCCGGTAATTGCTGTTTCGATACGATAATTGACGATGATTTGATATCTTCACAAAAATTACAAGGTCAGGCTATTCAAAAATTATATGAAACCGGTTCGTATACCCAGGAAACTTTGGACCAGTTTATAAAAAATGAGTTGAAAAAGCCCGGAATTAAATTCACGCAGCTAAATTCAAATCAGAAAAGAAAAGGAAATCTGCGACGATATCCAATAGGTACCATTGTAAAAGTTCCAACAAATGAAAATGAAATCTATTGGTTTTTAGCTTTATCGCAATTCGATGAAAATTTGCATGCATCAATTTCAAATCGAGCGGATTATATTACTTGCTTACAAACTGTGATCGACTCTATTTCCAATCTATCACAGGGATATGATACTTATTTACCTTTGATTGGTGGCGGCTTGCCCGAGGTATCTGATAACGAACAGACTATATTAGAATTGATTACTAAGCTATTCAAAATCAATAAAGACAAAATTAATTGCGACATTCATATAGTTATTAGAGCTTCGGGTAAAGAGGATATTTCTATTTATAACCTCGAATAAGGAGAGGCAATGAACAAAACCGGAAATTATTGTGCTTTTTACGTGAAGGAGCCATTCATTGATACAAATCTTGGGCCTAACTTGGCACACGATTTTTGCTATTACAATACCCTCAGGATGTGGAAAGGGTTGGATCCAACATTCCCATTTATTGATTCCCATGAAAAAAACTATAATGTAAGAGACAGCAGCAGTTGGGAAACGCTTCAAAACCGTCTTCGAGAACGATTGCGAGCTTCAAAAAATATCATTTTATTCCTTAGTTCAATAACAGTTGAAAGCAAAGCATTGAAAGAAGAACTCGATTATGGTATGGGCTATTTGGGTTTGCCAGTAATCGTTATATATCCGGACTACAAAAATAAAAATGATATCGCAAATGCGGCCGATATTCGTCAACAAATAAAAAATTTATGGAATAAAGTGCCAGCTTTTCTGAAACACAAAAGTGAAGTCAGCACAATACATATTCCGATGGATAAAACGGTAATTCGATCTGCTCTGAATGAAAGAGAATTTATGATCAGTTCAACGTCTTCATCCGGTCAGGCATATTTTTATTCCTAACCAATCGTAGGGTACAAGGGAGAGATAAATATGAACTCGAGAAATTTAGAGCAATTCGCCGTGTGGGCGCGGCGGGAGTTGATGAAGGGATGCCGGGAACGGCTGAATTATGTGATGGCGCATGAGAAGGATCCGGAGTTCGCGGAGCATGCGGGGAACATCTCCATCCTGAAGCGGGAAGCCGGGGACGCCTGCATTGAAAAAGCCGCTTACACCTGGTTCAACCGCTTCGTCGCCTTTCGCTTTATGGACGTGCGGGGCTTCTACTCGCAGCGGATCCTTTCCCCGGAACGGGAAGACGATCCCCGGCCACAGCTGCTCGCGGACGCGGCGGAAGGCGTTTATCCCCGCAGTCTCTCCCCGCGGGAGCGCGAACGCGTGCAGAAGCTGATGGACGGGCAGCTGCCCTCCCGGGATCCACAGGCGGAATGTTACCGCATCCTGTTCCTTTCGGCCTGCCGCGGCGTACAGAAGAGCCTGCCCTTCCTCTTCGAAGAAGTCAACGCTCCGATGGAACTGCTGCTGCCGGATGATCTGCTCTCCCCGCAGTCCGTCCCCGCCAAACTGCGTGCGGTGATGGATGAGGAAGCCTGTCAGAACGTCGAAGTGATCGGATGGCTGTTCCAGTTTTACATCTCTGAGAAAAAAGCCGACATCATGAAGCAGAAAGGCGCTGTCTCCGCGGAGGACCTCCCGGCACGGACCCAGCTCTTCACCCCGGAATGGATCGTGCGCTACCTGGTGGAAAACTCTCTCGGCCGCCTGTGGCTCGAACATCACCCGGAGTCAGAACTTGCAGATCATATGCGTTATTTTCTCAGTTCTCAGACATCAGTTCTCAGTTCTCAGACATCAGTTCTCAGTTCTCAGTCATCAGTTGTCAGTTCTCAGACCTCGAACTCTGAAAACTGGAAACTGAAAACTGAAAACTCTCTTGATAACTGGGAACTGAAAACTGAAAACTTAGATGTCGAAGACATTAAATTCTGCGATCCCGCCTGCGGATCGGGGCATATCCTCGTTTATGCATTTGAGCTGCTGACGAAGATCTATGAAGAAGAGGGGTATGGGAAAAAGGAGATCCCCGCGCTGATATTGCGGAACAACCTCTTCGGGCTGGAGCTGGACACCCGCGCCGGGCAGCTGGCAGGGATGGCGCTTTTCTTCAAAGCCTGCATCTACGAACCTTCCTTCTTCCGCCGGGTGACCGGGGCAAATGACGAAGAACGTGAGTCCCTCGAACCGCAGGTCGCGATTCTGGAAAACATCCGCTTCAGCGCCGAAGAGCAGAAGGATTACAGCAAAATTATCGGCAAGACGCTCATCACTCAGGACCTCTGGCTGCTGATGCGCCAGTTTGAGAACGCCGAATCCCTTGGCAGTCTGATCATCCCCGCCACCGCCAACCTGGACGCCATCGAAGCCGCGATCAAGGATTCCGGTGTGATGGATGACCTGCTCAAGATCAATGTCAACACCAAGCTGAAGAAGCTGCTGCGCCTCGCCCGCTTCCTTTCCCCCCGCTATCACGTTTTGGTCACAAACCCGCCCTATTTAGGCAATGCATATCTCTCACCGGATCAAAAACAATATGGTGCTGATCATTTTCCTAACGGAAAATCTGACTTGTTCTCGATGTTTTTTGAACGGGGATATGACCTAACGCTGCCCGGTGGATATATGGGCTATATGTCTCCTTATGTGTGGATGTTCATACAAAGCTACGAAGGTCTGCGGCGAAAAATGATCGAGCAGAAGCACATCGTCTCGCTGATCCAGATGGAATATTCGGCATTTGCTGAAGCGACGGTTCCGCTGTGTACCTTTGTCCTGCAAAACAGTCACAGCGAACAGCCCGGGGATTATTTCCGTTTGACTGAATTCAAAGGTGGGATGGAAGTCCAGAATAAAAAATATCTGGAAGCCATCGAAAATCCAAACTGTGGCTGGTTCTACCGCACAAAAGCCGAAAACTTCAGCAAAATCCCCGGCTCTCCTATTGCATATTGGGCAAATTCAGTAATAGATGCATTTTGTAATGCACCAAAAGTTTCGCAATTAGCAATTGCGAGATCTGGTCTATCTACAGGAAATAATGACTTATTTCTTCGTTATTGGTTCGAAGTTCCGTTTAGTGAAATTGGTTTCAATTATTCAAATAATAATGAATATATCTCAAATAAAAAAGTATATTTACCATGTAATAAAGGTGGCGAATTTCGTCGATGGTATGGCAATAATGAATATGTTATAAACTGGCTTCATCCTGAAAAAATGCATCGTCCCAGAACAACTTATATGCACTTATATTATCAACCCGCAATTACTTGGTCGGTAATTACATCCGGTAAATTTAATAGCAGATTTTATGGGAAAGGATTTCTTTTTGATCATGCTGCGGCGAGTATGTTTATGAATAATAAAAATTATGAAGACTACGTTCTTGGATTTTTAAATACGATTGCAGCACAAGAGATAATGAATATAATGAATCCTACGCTAAATACAGGCGCAGAAGTTGTTCTTAAAATGCCTTTACTTATAAATGAGAAGTCCATATATTTTAAAATTGTTTCCGAAATCGTTTCAAATAACAAACAATTCTCCAAAACTGATTGGGATTCATTTGAGACCAGCTGGGACTTCGTTGAGCATCCACTTGCTAAATCGGAAATCCGAAATCAGAAATCGGGAGAAAGTTTTCAGTCTTCAGTTCTCAGTTCTCAGAAGTCAGATATCAATTCTCAGACTTCAAATTCTGACAACTGGAAACTGACAACTGACAACTTGGAACATGCAACTGACAACTCAAGAAAGCTGGAGGACTGCTGGCTTGCGTGGCAGCAGGAGTGTGAGGAACGATTCCAAACCCTGAAAGCCAACGAAGAGGAGCTGAACCGCATCTTCATCGATATCTACGGGCTGCAGGAGGAACTGACGCCGAAGGTGGACGAGAAGGACGTCACCGTGCGCCGCGCGGACCTCGGGCGGGAATGCCGCTCCCTGGTCTCCTACGCGCTGGGCTGCGCCTTCGGCCGTTACGATCCGCATAAACCCGGCTTACAATATGCCGGCGGTCCTGACCCGGAGCGGGACAAATATCCCGTCTATCTCTCCGTCCTCGATGACGAGTATTCCGAAAGCGATGCGGTGCGTCAGGTCAAGCAGTTTCTGCGGGAGGTCTACGGGGACAAATACTATGTGGAAAACCTGCACTTCTTAGAGACCGGTTTAGGCCGCGACCTGCGCAGCTACCTCCGCAATGATTTCTACACCGACCACCTGAAAATCTACCAGAAGCGCCCGATCTACTGGCTCTTCCAGAGCCCCAAAGGCAGCTTCCAGGCGCTCATCTACCTGCACCGCTACAGCTCCGGCACCGTCGCCGCGATCCGTCAGGCAGCACGGGATTACTACAACCGCCTCGCCGGCCGGGCGGAAGCACTGAAGGGTGTCTCCGAAACCACCTCCGGCGCCGAACGCCGCAAAGCCGAAAAGCAGCTCTCCGCGGTCCAGTCCGCTATGAGCGAGGTCAAGACCTGGGAAAGGGATGTCCTCGCCCCCCTCGCCGAAGCCCGCATCGAACTCGACCTTGACGACGGCGTGAAGGTCAACTACGCCAAATTCGGCGATGCCCTGGCGAAGATAAAATAGGGGATTGGCAGCTAGATTGCCACAAAAAAAATCATTGAAGAAAATTATTCAAAATCTAAAAAAGGAGAAAAGCTAAAATGAAAAAATTCGTGTTATTGCTGATTGCATCTATTGTTTTTGTTTTCCCTAACGCTTGTCATGCAGCGAATAATCTGAGGCAAGGAATAGTGAAGAATAATGTTTACTATAATAAATCTTTGGGAATGAAATTTACTCCTTTGAAAGGTTTTACAAATCTTGATGGGACCGAATATGATCAATTTATTTTACTGTTAGCTTCTACAGGTAATGTAGGGCTGTCAAAAATGACAGATATGGCAGTGACCGATAAGAACGATAATGTCATAATGCTGGCATATGGATCTTTGAACATGTCAGCGGAAGCTTACATTCAAGCTTATGCCCGAAATGCATGCAGCATGAAAACCATTCAGTGTTCAGATATTTCCAGAACCTCTTTTGCAGGAAAATCCTGGGTGTATTTTATATCTGACAACAGCAGTTCAAAATATGTTGATTCCATATTCGCTTCAGACATAGGCTCTTCTATCATAGTCACAAAAGTAATGCTTAATGAATCTGATTTCTCCGTAAACTTTTTGAACGATATTCTTAATGGGTTTGAATTATATTGATAAGAGAGCGATAAAACGAGTCAACGGGACCTGTTTTCGTAGACTCGGACTTGAGTCAACAGAACAGGTTCCATTGACTCCACACTGAGACAGGCCTCATGTACTCCAAAATTCATTGGATTCTTGTTGGAGGCGATAAAAAATAAAATAAATTACAACAAGATTTTTGTTATGAACAGGCTTTTTTCTGAGTAAATTTCTTGTTGAAGGCTTGAAAAATCCAAAAAGCTCCAACAAGAATCAAAAGGAACCGTTCCGAATAACAGCCAAAGCAATAAATTTTATCATGGAAGAAAATGAAATACTACAATCTTGGACCGGAAACTGAACAAATCGAATATAAGAAAACCACCAGTGAGCTGAAGGAAGGTGTTACCTCTATTGCCGCCATTTTGAATAAGCATGGGAAAGGTACTCTGTATTTCGGTGTAAAAAACAATGGCGATGTTGTCGGTCAGGCAGTCAATGATGAAACACTGCGTACTGTAAGCCAGGCAATCGGGAACCATCTGCGTCCGGTGATTTATCCTTCTATTGTAAAAGCTGAATTCGACGGAAGGACTGTTGTGAAGGTTGAGTTTGAAGGGGACCAGCAGCCATACCTTGCCCATAATATTCCCCGAATCCGTGTCGCAGATGAGGATCTTGTTATGGAACAGACAATATATGAAGCTTTGCTGCGAAAACGGGATACCATCAGCAATGCATGGGAAAACCAGCGATCAAAATATTCGATTGACGATATCGACCCACAGGCATTCAAAGTTTATTTGCGAAAGGCACAAAGCGTCGGACGAATCAGTTTCGATAGCGATGATCCGACCGAAGTTCTTACCCGTCTGGGGCTCATGGAAAACGGAATCCTTTTGAATGCAGGCGCAGCGCTTTTTGTCGACTGTGGAATCAATGAATTACAGATGGCAAAATATGCGACCGATTTACGCCTGAAGTTCACGGATATGAAACGATATATCGGGTCTATTCTCGACCTTTCAGAAAAAGCTGTTCAGTATATCATCAATGCCATGGACTGGCGTATCATTTTTATCGGGAAACTGGAACGGGATGAAATTCCTGAAGTGCCCGTAGATGCGGTTCGCGAGGCTGTGATCAACGCATTTGCCCATCGGCGAATTGAATCCGGACAGGCTGTTGATATTGCCATTGACCGCAGTTATATCGAGGTATACAGTCCCGGTCCTTTTCCTGATGGAGTAACACCAGAGATGTTCATCAAAGAGAGTCGGAGACCGATCCGCCGAAATCCACTGATCACAAGAACACTGTATTACTCGAAGGATATGGAAAGTTTTGCCACCGGTCTGAGACGGATCCAGCATTTCTGTGATGATGCTCATGTGAAGGTTGAATTTTTCAGGGATTTATACGGTTTTACCGTCCGTTTTTATCGCCACTGCGGTGAAGGCTGGACTGATGTTGTGCAAGCGGAATCCCTGTCTGAAACCAAAAATGAACATCAATCAAGTGATGGCACTCTAAATGGCACTCAAAATGGCACTCAAAACAATAAAGAAGCTGCCGGTAACGGAAGGACAACTCCACGTACTGATGATACGTTATTGATGGAGCGTATTGTTATTTTAATTAAAGAGAATGACCGGATAACAAGAAAATCAATGGCACAAGATCTTTCCATTGGTATCCGTACTTTACAACGCATTCTCAACAAAATGCCAAATGTTCGTTATGAAGGAAGCAGCAAGACGGGACATTGGATTATCGTTGAAGATAAAGATGTTAGATAAAATATAATTGTCTAAAACTCATCTAAGGAAATAATTTAGACAAGCTTTAGATGAGAATTTAGATGAGAATTTAGATGAGATAATTTTAAGGTTTATGAATTTTTATGTTTCTCTACTCGTAAAATTAAAGAAAAGATTTCTTGTCTAAGAATATAAGAAATAATTATCTAAGGAAACGCTGATTAATGCCTATTTCATGGCAATTGAGTCAATACAACCTGTTCTGTTGACTCAATTCTGAGTCAACGAAAACAGGTCACTTTGACTCAAGCCGATTAAATCAGCGTTTCCCTAAGTCAATATTTAGTCAATCTGTAAAGATGACGGGGATTGGACAGTTCTGTTTTAAGGGGTAACTGGCATATGAGCACACCTTTTGAAATTATGGTTTCAAATCAGATGAAAGCGCACCGGGTGCTGTTTTGGTATGATCCGGATGGGGAACACCGTAGCGACTTCGATGAGATCTGGGCGCAGGGGTACGAAAAGCGGGTGATCGAAAACAACGAGTTCGGTCTGAAGCATGAAATTCTTTCGGAAAAACCGGAAACGAAGTTCCTGCTTTATTCACCCGCAGCAGAACCGGAACCGATGGAAAACTGGCTGCTGGACGTTTTGCTTGCCAACGGCAAGTTCTACGCGGATGAAAAAGGCGCCTGGCTGAATGACCTGAAGCTTGATGCACAGTGGATCCCCTTCCTGGAACACTATCCGCTCTTCTTCAAGAACACCAACAATCGGGAAAGGTTGAAGGCCCGCCTTGCTGAGAGCATGCCGAAAGACCGCGACGACCTGTTTCGCAAATGCTGCGCAGTACAGCTTGACAGCCTCGGTGAAAGCCGGGACGACCTGGTGCTGAAGCTGATGAGCGACTGCCTGCGTTCCGACAAAAAGCTGGAAAAAACCCTGCAGAGTGCCGGTCTTGCGGACCATTTCTGCGAACGGCTGAACGACATTTATGCGTACAAAACAGATGGACCGGACGCTGAAGATCTGGCGCTGAGTTTCTTCAAAGATGAATTTACCCGTCAAAAAGGCGGCAAAGCAGCGCTCACGAATGAGGCGCATCTGCTGATGAACCGCTGGAAAAACAATACGCAAAGTATTTCTTATTTCCGCAGAATCTCCGGATGGGCGGCAAAGCAGCTGCAGATCGAAAGTGAGTTAGCGGCACTGGACGCGGAAACGCTCATCAACATCGATGTCTTTATGGATGCACAGGTGATGGTGCTGGAAAAGGCTGCCACGGACCTGCAGAGCGGGGCCCTGCTCGACGAAAAGCTGCTAAGGGCTTTCAGTGAACCAGCTGCGGGGCCCTGGGCGGAACAGCTCACGGATGCCCGGGATGCTGTCGCTGCTGCTGCCCGGTTCAATGAAGCGCTGAACGGCTTCCAACTGCTCATCAACACCTATGAAGACGGTTTCCGAAAATATGTCACGGACTGGTTCCGTATTGACCGCTGGTACCGCCGGCTTGAGATCGCCGTGCGCAAGAGCACATCGGATAACATTCCCGATTCACTACGTCACACGCTGGAAACATTGCAGGGAGCCATCCGTACCGCCTACGAGAGCCGCTACCTGCATCCGCTCAGCCATAAATGGCAACAAATTATTTCCATGGATGACGGGCGGAAATGTACCGCATTCAATCGTCAATGCGATTTCTATGACAATGCCTTTGGCCCTCGTCCGCTGAAACGCAAAACGGTCGTGATCATCTCGGATGGGATGCGTTTCGATATCGGCCAGGAGCTGGCAGAAAAGATGAACGGCACCGACAGGTACAGTGCTTCCCTGCAGGCCATGCGCGGTATACTCCCTTCTTATACGCCGCTGGGAATGGCAGCGCTGCTGCCGCACAAGTCACTGGAATTAAAAGCCGATGGCAAAACCGTGAAAGTGGATGGAAAGAGCAGCGCAGGTATTGATGCAAGACGGGCGATTTTACAGACTTACAATTCGGAAGCCGATGCACTCAAAGCCTCCGACATCATGGAATTGAGTACGGAAAAGCTGAATGCCCGCCTCAAGGGCGTCCGTCTGCTTTATATTTATCATAACGAGGTCGATGAAGAAGGCGACGATAAGGAGACTGAACTCGGCACCTTCAAAGCCGCTGAAGAATTGCTGGATGAAAAAAGCGGACTTCCCGCGATCATCCGCAAATGTGCCGGGCTGAAGTTCTCACAGATTTATGTCACGGCTGATCATGGTTTCCTCTTCCAATTCTCAGCTCCGGACGACAGTATGTTCCCGGTCAACGACCCGCCAAAGGAACGCACCTTCTATTATCACCCGCGCTTTGTCCTGGGAACGGAGCTGGATGACCAGCCGGCGCTGATGAAGATCGAACCGCAGGGATATACAGCGGAAACGGGTGTTTATGAGACAAACGGAGAGATCCGGCTGCGGCTGCAGGGTGCGGGGAAACGCTACGTTCATGGCGGCACTTCGCTCCATGAGACGGCGATCCCGCTGCTGAGCATTGAATATAAGACCGAACATATTAATCAGAAGGTTCGTGTCGCGCTGGCAAACAACACGGAAAAGCGCATCATCACAACCTCCGTCAAGACCATTGTCTTCTTCCAGCAGGATCCGGTCCGGGAGTATGACCCGATGGAACCGGACAAGGCGGAGATCCAGCCGCTCACCGTGACTGCCGGTTTTTATGATCCGGAAACGAATGAAGCGGTCAGTGATGAACGGGAGATCACCTTCAACCTGACCGAACCGGAAGACCGTCTGCGCCAGGTGCAGCAGAACTTCACCTTCGGAAACAACGCTGTTGGCATCGGTAAAAAGGTGGAACTCCGTCTGACGGAGCAGCTGAGTGCCAGTCAAACGCATACACAGACGCTGGGTGTTTACACACTTCGGCGCATGATTCAAAATGATTTCGATTAGCGAGGAACTATGAACGCGACAGATGAAAAATTAAACGAGGTATTTGCCGGACTGGTCGTCCGTAAAGATCTGGCCAAGATTGTCAAGGGCAACGTTTCCGTTCCGAATTATGTGCTGGAATATCTTCTGGGACAATACTGCGCTACGTCGGATGAAAATGACATTCAGGCGGGTGTGGAACAGGTGAAGGACATCCTTGCACAGCATTTCGTTCAGCGCAGTGAGGCGGAATTGGTCAAGTCCACCATCAAGGAACGTGGCCAACATCGTGTGATCGACAAGATCCTGGTGAGCCTGAACCAACGCAATGACTGCTACGTCGCGGAATTTTCCAACCTCGGCATCAATAACGTGATCGTGGAATCCGGCACAGTCAAGAAATATCCGAAGCTGCTGGTCAACGGTGTCTGGTGCCTGGTCAACCTCACCTATGACCACTCAGATGACATCACTGCTGTCCCTTGGGTGATCAAATCACTGAAGCCGATCCAGCACGCCAACTTCGACATGGAAAGCTACCTGGAAGGACGCGCTGAATTCACCCTTCAGGAGTGGATCGATGTGCTGATCCGCACAGTCGGCTTTGAACCGGATATGCTGAATGAGCGGAACAAGTTTTTCCTGCTCACCCGTCTGATCCCCTATGTGGAGCGGAACTATAACCTGATCGAGCTGGGTCCGAAAGGTACCGGGAAAAGTCACATCTACTCGGATTTTTCTCCGCATGGTATCCTGCTTTCCGGCGGCGAAGTCAGTATACCGCGGCTTTTTGTGAATAATACGAACGGCAGACTCGGGCTCGTGGGTTATTGGGATACGATCGCTTTCGATGAATTCGCCGGCAAGGAGAAAAGGCCGCCGAAAGCCCTGGTCGATATCATGAAAAACTATATGGCGAACAAATCTTTCTCCCGCGGCAACGAGATGCTGAGCGCGGAAGGATCTTTCGCTTTCGAAGGAAACACCTCACATAACGTCCCTTATATGCTGCGCTACAGCGATCTGTTCGACGATCTGCCAACAGCCTATCACGATTCTGCGTTCATGGATCGGCTGCACACCTACATTCCGGGCTGGGAGGTCAACATTATCCGAAGCGAGCTCTTTACTTCCGGCTATGGATTCATCATTGATTATCTGGCTGAAGCGCTGAGGAATCTGCGCAAGGTAGACTTCAGCGCCGAATATGAAAAATACTTTGAGGTGTCCAATACGCTTTCCACCCGTGACAAGGAAGGCGTACGGAAGACTTTCTCCGGGCTGATGAAGATCCTCTTCCCGGGCGGCGGAGCAACCAAAGAAGAGATTGAGACGCTGCTGCGTTTTGCCATGGAAGGAAGGAAACGTGTCAAAGATCAGGAGATCCGCATCGATGCCACTTTCATTGGGGTCGACTTCAGCTATCGGGATAAGGATACGGATGAGGTCAAACCTGTGAAGACATTGGAGGAGATCCAGTTTCCGGATTACTATTATCAGGTCGCTGTCGAAAAAGCCCCGGAAGAAGAGAACGTGGCCGCCGCGGGGGAAAGAAAGCTTGCAGCAACAGACAGAGGGTCTGCACAGAGTTCCGAGCCCGTGCCCGCGACAGAGACAGAAACAACTCCTGTCGTCCCGGAAACACCGCAGCCCCCCGTTTCTCCTTACCCTGTACCGGCAGGCCGGGAGAAGGAATTCCAGAGTGGAGAGCTGGGCTTTTCTTACGATAAATACATCGGACCATACCTTAAGGGCGCGAAGGATATCGAGATCACCGATCCCTATATCAGTATGCCGTATCAATTCAAACATTTGGCGGAACTGATGATGACGATCCTGAAGCAGAAGGAACCGTCAGATTATGTGATCGTGATGCTCCACACAAAGAAAGCGGATTATGCCTACGAGGATAAACAGGAGGATAACCTAAACCGGCTGCGTGATGGGTTCATCCATCAGGGGATCGATATTGACTGGGATTTTGATAAAGCTGATCACGATCGCTGGATCAAGACCGATACCGGCTGGACGCTGAACCTCGGCAGAGGCTTGGATGTCTTCGACAACTGCGGGGACGATTCCTTCCTGAACGCCACATCACAGATACAGGAACTCCGCCCCCTCCGCGCGTTCAAGATCACTTATCTGAGAGACCCGGGAAGAGGCGAGTAGACCGTAGACCTTACCTCGTATTCTAAAAACGACCCTTAAGTATGTCCGATCTGCAGGGTCGTTTTTCGTTTTTCAAAAAGTGGGACAGAAAAGAATATTTGCCCAATAATATAAATATATTAACCTTCTTTTAGACAAACGAATTACAAAATTTTTGAAACCTAGAAATGGCAGGGCGATGCACACATGCAAAACAGCCCACAGTTAAGGGACGCACTACTCTTAAATTTTTTGCAAAGCTATCAATCAGCCGATCTGTATTGGCTTGTGTTATCCGAAATCCGGTTTAGATATCGATCGAAAAGCCGTAACTTTCCCACAAACGGGCCAGATCCTGAAGAGCCTTTTTATGCGGCTGTTTTTGTAACCGGAGCCAACGGCTGACTGTGCTTTGTTAGGGGCAGGTGAAATTAGCCATTGTAGGGTCAGGCGAAAATCGCCAATTT
>CAYWKZ010000062.1:0-7752 GCA_964459115.1 uncultured Leptolinea sp.
AGTGGATAGTGAGCGGATAGGGGGTAGGATATAGGATATAGGATATAGTGGATAGCGAGCGGATAGGGCATAGGATATAGGATATAGGATATAGTGGATAGTGAGCGGATAGGGGGTAGGATATAGGATATAGGATATAGTGGATAGTGAGCGGATACGGGGTAGGATATAGGATATAGCGGATAGTGAGCGGATAGGGGATAGGATATAGGATATAGCGGATAGTGAGCGGATAGGGAATAGGGGATAGTCTGTTCAGGAAGAAAATTCGGCGCTATTTTTTCCCGGACTTCCAGTAAGTATAATCTGAACGCGGGGAAAAGTATTGCAGACCGCAGGCCCAGCGGTTCCGGTCCTGTGTCACCGCAAATTCCGTATTGGAGAGCACCCACATGTTGAATTTGTAGTCACTATGGAACCAGACCTGGGTGATATAGGATGGCGCGATGGGAAAGAAAGACAGCACTTCACTGGAAGGATCTGTAGTATAAAATGGAGGAATATCCAAATCTTTCCGTTTTACATCTTCCCGATCGGTAAAAAGTGCTTTGATGTCGGAGGAATCCTGGTAATCTGTTAATGGCATACCCGGAGCAGGTGCGCTGCCAATTGTTTCAATGGCTCTCCCCGGGAAAAAATAGCAGGGAAAATCTGTCAGCACGCGGGGATCGATCAGCAGGATGACCCAGTCACTGGGCTGATGGTTTTGTAATTGATTAAAAAGCCTGTAATCCGGGAAGGAGATGTTCATTGAGACAAGTCTGTCCCATTCGGGAGGCAGCGTGACATCATTGCGGCGGACAAAATCAAAAGTCCTGTTGCTTTGGAGAACAGACGCGGGGAGAATGCCGAATTGAAGGATCGACTTCAGATAGTCCATCCGTGTGAAGTGCGTCAGAGAGCTCAGCTTGTTCTTCCGGATAAACTGTCTGATGGCATTGTTCTTTTTCTCAGGTTTTGAATTGTTGATAAAAGGCAGATATGTGTGCATTCCCCGGCCTGAATGGATTGAGAGACTTACGGCAAACAAAACCGGGCGTCATGAAGGTTCATGCGCCCGGTTTGATTTCATGGAAAGTCAGAAGGCTTTTACCAGTTTTCCCAGACTGTTGGTATAGTAGGGCATCCAGCAAATGCCGAAAGCATCGACAAAGATGTCTTTCTTGGCAACAGTGATCTTGACCTGTTTGTTCAGATCGAGGATCTTGTCCCATTTTTCCCGGATCTCGTCCAGTTTGGCTTCATAATCATCAATTGCTGTCTGGATCTGATCGGTGACAGCTTCGATGTCCAGTTCGACTTTTTCCTGAGCTTTCTTTGCTGTAGAGGTCTGGTTCACCTTTGTCAGAGAGCTGGAAACGGATTTCTTGCGTTTCTGAACCAGGGAAAGGATCAGTTCACCGGCTGCCGCGACGGTCTGAACACCGCGCTGTTTCACCTGGTTCTGTTTATCTTCCAGAGTAACATTCAGCTTCTTCAGTTTGGCTTCCAGTTTGTCCAGCTGGGCTTCGTGCGTCTTCTTGATCTTTTCGATCTCAGCGTTGCTGAGCTCTTCGATCTTGTCTTTGCACTTGTCAAGGAATTCATCTTCCGTGTCATCTTCATCCGCATAAACGCCGAGTTTCTCGTTTGCCCATACCATGATGCTGGCATCGCGGTAGAGGTAATTGACAAAGTCGCTTTCATACGTGCGGGCCAGCTTGGCATCCTGCATCCATTCCGGCGGCATCTGGTAATAGGCGTCGTTAAATTCCGGACGGCCCATCATGGCTTTGAGGTCAAAGGGATCGCAGAGATAATCATCCCAGCGGACAGAGGTGCCGCGCATATCTTCTTCATCGATTTCGGCTGCTTTCACTGTGCGCAGAGAGAAATTTATCTTGTCTTTCTCAGCGCGGATCTCAGCCTGGGCGATCCAGACCGGAAGATAAGTGACCTGTTCGCCATCAGAGTCACATTCAGCCGGACGTTTATCAGCGGGCATGAAATATTCATTGATCGTGGCCGCGATCTTCGGACGTTGTCCTTCTTTCAATTCTTCTTCCATCTTTTCACTCTCCTTCGAGCTGTCATTGATTTCATCAGGAATGCCAGTCAGAAGATTGTCATCCGAATCATCATCAGCCTCTCTGTTTTTATAAGCCGCGTAAAGTTTGGCGGCTTTTGCATCCTCTTCTGAGTAAGGTACGCATAAGTTTTCTTTGTACAATTTCGGGATCAGGTTTTTGGTGAGCGGGCCTGCAAGGTAATTCAGTGTCCAGCGGGTGGTCATCACCTTCAGTCCGTTCTCATGAACATTCATGTAAAGGAAGGCACGTTTTTTCAGGTCTGAGATCAGTTTATCCGCGTCAGCCCGGTTGATGTTCCCGTCCGTGGTGGTGAGACCGTCCAGCAGACGGTTTTTGTCCTGTTCTGTCTGCAGACGGCCGACAAACCAGGTACCGGCATTGGACAGTCCCTTATAGTCAATGTCAACCGGGTTCTGTGTCGCAAGGATCAACCCGACACCATAAGCGCGGGCTTGTTTCATCATGCGCATGATGACCGGTTTGGAGGAGGGATTTGCTGTCGGAGGTACATATCCGGCCATTTCATCGAAATAAACAGCCAGCCGCAGGTTCCCGGTTCCGGTCTGACTGCGCATCCATGCTTCTATTTGCGAATAAAGCATGGTGACAAAGAACATTTTCTCCTGATCGCTCAGGTGCTGGAGATAGAAAATGTTGAACCGCGGTTTGTCTTCTTTATTGCGGAGCAGACTGCCGATGTCCAGTCCGGGGCCTTCATTCCAGGCTTTGAACGTGGGAGAGGCCAGAAAATTATTGATCTGCAGCGCCAGGTTGAATCGTTCTTTGGGTGGGTAGATCTTGTCGATCGATAGGGCGCCCAGTGTTTCGAATGGCGGGTCGTTGACCGCGTTGATGAGGTCGACGAGCGTCACATCTTTCCCGAGCGTCCAGAAGGATTCGATGATGTTCGAGAGCAGGATATGTTCTCTGCTCTTCAGCGGGTCGATGTTGTTGTAACCGATCAGACCAAGCAGAGCTGTGACCGCGGTCGCGATTTCTTCCCTGGTGGCTTCTTCATTGTAGATCATGGAAGATTCAGGAGCGGCAAAGGATGCCATGATGTTGATGGGGTTGCCGATGGAGGATCCCGGTGTGAAAAGCGTGTAATCGACTTCGGAAAGGGCCTCAATATCCTCGGCAGTGTATCCCCATTCAGCCTGGCCTTCTTTCCATGCTTCAGCCTTTTCGTTTGCATATTCATACAATTCTTTACCGGCACGGATCGGTGCTTCCTGGTCCAGCCAGGGCGCGATGTCTTTCCCTGTCATGTTCGGAAAATGGAGAAGAAGGTTCGTCAGGTCGCCTTTGGGATCAATAATGATGGCGGGAATTTTCTTCAGGGCAATTTCTTCAAGCATCAAAATTCCCAGCCCGGTCTTCCCGGAGCCGGTCATGCCTGTGATCACACAATGGGTGTTCAGATCCGACGGATCATAAAACATCTTTTCGTCAGTCAGTACGTTTCTTGTGTTATATAGTTTTCCAAGGAAAAGCTTGTTCGGATCTGTTTCGCCCATTTATAATCTCCTGATCAAATATCGAATAAATAATCTTATGGGAACTCTCGCCCGGAAGTATTTAGAGGTACCCTTATATATTATACCAACAGAAAACAGCCTGAATCAACGAATTTTTTGATTTCTTTGGTTCCGGTTAAGAATTGCTTCACATGATCACCAGCATGAATTCGGCTTTCTTTCCGCCGACCCGCTTCAGTACTTCTTCCACACTGGCGGTGATGATGGTTTCACCCGGCAGCGTCAGGTCACAGCAGAGTGTAACGCGCTGTCCTTTGCCGAAGACTTTTTTTACATCTTCCAGCAGGTTTGTCATGCGGTAGGGTGTGTCCATCAGGATGACAGGCAGCCGCATCATCTTCAGTTTCTTCAGTTCATTGATTCGGTCCTGCGGCGCGCGTGGCATAAAGCCGCCGAACACATAACGGGTCAGCTTTTGCGGAGTGACGGAAATCGCGGTGGTAAGCGCGGAAACACCCGGTACCGGGATGATCTGAAAACCGGCGGATATCACCTCTTCCACCAGGCGGTGTCCAGGGTCTGAAAAGAGCGGTGTACCGCAGTCGGAGACCAGTGCCAGGCTCTTCCCCTGAGCCAGTTCAATGAGCAGTGTGTCGATCTGCTGTGTTTCGTTGTGCTCGTTGGTGGTGATGATCTGCTTGTCTTTGATGCCGAGCTGCTTCATCAGCCGGCTGCCGTTGCGGTATTCTTCACAAACCAGGATGTCCACTTCGGTCAAAACCTTGATTGCCCGCAGGGTGATGTCGTCCGGATTCCCGATCGGGATGGATACAATGTAAAGTGCGTTTTTTAAGCTCATGGGTCAATTATAAATGAGGAATGCGAAAAGGGATATATGAATTCCCGATTTCTTGATAATTCGAACCTTTGGTTTCGGATTGAGATTCCCTGTAAGAATTTAATTGTCAGACAAGTGACAATTGAGTGACAAATGACAGGTGAAATAAAAACTGATTTGCGCTACAATAAATACAGGTAAAGATTTGACCCGGGCGGGAAACCGTCTGTACTTTCAAAGAACAGTTTATTTGGAGGGTTTGTTATGAAGAAACATAATTTCAATGCCGGGCCGGCGATCCTGCCGGATTACGCGATCAATGAAACCATCAAGGCTATTCAGGATTTTGGCGGGCTTTCCATTCTTTCCATTTCTCACCGGACAAAGGATTTCGATGCGGTGATGGATGGCGCGGTTGCCGCGGCAAAACGTTTGCTGGATATTCCGGATGATTATCATGTGATCTTTCTCGGCGGTGGTGCAAGCACTCAGTTTTATGTGATCCCCTACAACTTCCTGAACAAGAAAGCTGCCTATCTGGACACCGGAACCTGGGCGCTGGGTGGAATCAAAGAAGCGAAGCTCTATGGTGAGGTTGATGTGGTCGCTTCTTCCAAGGATAAGAACTACAGCTATATTCCGAAAAATTATACGATCCCGACCGATGCGGACTACTTTGAGATTTGCTGCAACAACACCATCGAGGGCACTGAGATTCGCAAGGATCTTGACAGCCCGGTTCCGCTGATCGCGGATATGTCTTCCGATATTTTCAGCCGTCCGGTGGATGTTTCCAAATATGCGATGATCTTCGGCGGTGCACAGAAGAACTTTGCTCCCGCAGGCGTCACGATGGTCATCATCAATGATAAGTTCATGAATGAAGCGGTCTGCCGTCCGGTTCCGACCATGGCTGATTATCGTGTCCATGCCAAGAAGAATTCCATGAACAATACACCTCCGGTGCTGCCGATCTTCACCGCGCTGAAGACCATGGAATGGATGGAGGCCGAAGGCGGCGTGAAGGAAATGGAAAAACGTGCCATTGCCCGTTCGACCAAGGTCTATGACTGCCTTGAAAATTCCAAGACCTTCTATCCCACGGTGGAAGATCCGGAAGATCGCAGCCGCATGAACATTTGCTTCCGCCTGAAGGAAGAGTATAAGGACCTCGAAGCTGACTTCCTTGAACTGGCGAAAGCCCGCGGGCTTGTCGGCGTCAAGGGCCATCGTTCTGTCGGCGGTTTCCGCGCTTCCTGCTACAATGCCCTGCCGATGGAATCCGTTGATGCGCTGATCGAAACCATCCATGACTGGGATAACAGTCATTAGTTGTTAGTGAGTAGTTGATAGATTAATAAAAGGTGCGGCTGTGCCGCACTCTTAATGGAGAAAAAAGATATGGCAAAAGTTTTGATTGCAACGGAAAAACCGTTTTCCAAGACTGCTGTTGAAGGAATTACGAACATCCTGACCGCAAAAGGTCACGAAGTTGCGAAGCTTGAAAAATACACCGATCCGGCGCAGCTGCTGGAGGCTGTTGCGGATGCGGAAGCGCTGATCATCCGCTCTGACAAGATCACTGCGGATGTGATGGCTCATGCGCCGAAACTGAAGCTGGTCGTCCGTGCAGGCGCGGGGTACGATAATGTAGATCTGGAAGCGGCAACTGCCAAAGGGATCATTGTCGAAAACACTCCCGGACAGAATGCGAATGCGGTCGCGGAACTGGTGATGGGCATGATGGTCTACAAAGCCCGTAATTTCTTTGACGGCACTACCGGCAAAGAATTGCGCGGCAAGAAGATCGGTCTCCATGGGTTTGGCGCGGTCGCCCGCTGTGTGGCGCCGATCGCAAAAGGCTTTGGCATGGATGTATATGCCTTCGATATTCCCCAGGTGCCGGATTCCGTCTTTGAAGATGCCGGCGTGAAACGGATCACCGATATTCCGGAACTGTATAAGACTTGTGATTATGTCTCCCTGCATTTCCCGGCTTTGCCGAACCTGATCAAGTCCATCAATTATGAACTGCTTTCCAACCTGCCGAAAAATGGCTGCCTGATCAATGCTGCCCGTGCGGAAGTGGTCGACGAAGACGGCATCATGGAAATGTTCGAGAAACGCGAAGATTTCGTGTATCTGGCGGATGTCGCACCGAAGAACAAGGCGGAAATCGCTGAAAAATTCCCGGGCCGCTTCTTCTTCACACCGAAAAAAGCCGGCGCCCAGACCGCGGAAGCCAATGCCAATGCGGGCTTTGCGGCGGCCAACCAGATCTGCTCCTACTTCGAATCCGGCTGCACGAAGTTCCAGGTGAACAAGTAAAACGATAAAAATCTTTCAGAGAACAGTTTTTGAAAACAGCATGGACCCAAAATCCATGCTGTTTCGTTGTATGACGTACGTTCGCCGGTTTTTATCCCAAAAGACCATCAATGCATCGGGCAGCTATGTGCTGCTCCGGCTGCTGTTTCACGCCGTTCAGCTCTTGTGAGGATCAGCTCCCCGGCGATCGAGACGGCGATTTCTTCCGGGGTGACCGCTTTGATCGCTGTGCCGATGGGTGCGTGGACTTTTGCGATCAGTTCATCGGAGATACCGTTTTCTTTGAGCCTGGCATTGACCGACGCAGTCTTCTTCTTTGAGCCGATGACGCCGAGATAGGCGAATGGTCCCCGCAGTACATGCAGTTCAGCTTCGAAATCATGGATATGTCCGTTGGTCATGATGACCACATAGTCCTGATCTGTGATGGTGAGATCGTCTCCGATGCGGGTGAAGTCACCGGTGATGCATTTTTCGGCCAGCGGGAAACGTTCTGCGGTGGTGAACTCCGGACGGTCATCGAATACCCAGGAACGGAAGCCGATTGTTTCCAGGAGCGGGACCAGGGCTGCCGCGATGTGTCCTCCGCCGAATATGAGGACCCGGTCCAGGACCGGCAGCGGCATCCAAAAGTAATGTCCGACGGTCTCGGGAAGGTCTTTCACCGGAAACGGATCTTCCGGCGGTGTACCGGCAAGAAGCGTGAAGCTCTTGTCATAAAGAGCCGGTGCACTGCCGCTGAGGTTCTGGACAAACCATCCGCCCTGACGATTTTTGAATTGAGCCAGAGCCATTTGGCATAGCAGCTGCCAATTTTGGTCATCAGCGTCGATGAACTGGAAGAAGGCGGTGACATTTCCGCCGCAGATCATGCCGATATCTTCCTGCTTGTTTTCATGAAGCTGAAAAGCGTGTATTAGGGAAATCTTTTCTTTCTTGAGATTTTCCTGCGCCATTTCGATGGAACGCTTTTCAACGGCTCCCCCGCCGATCGTGCCGTAAATCAACCCTTTATACCCAACGAGCATCTGTGCCCCTG
>CAYWKZ010000062.1:7852-11956 GCA_964459115.1 uncultured Leptolinea sp.
CCGCCGATCGTGCCGTAAATCAACCCTTTATACCCAACGAGCATCTGTGCCCCTGTTTTTCGGGGAGCAGAGCCGTCATTTTCGATCAGCGTGACCAAAATCAGATCACGTTTGTTTTCAGTTTCGTATAGAATGTTTTTGAATAATTCTTCCATTTTGATTCTCCCGGAGAATAATCACATCAAAGTAGTGGTAGAATTATTTTATTCTTTTTTTCAATATAATTCAAGTCGTATTGAAATATATTTGAAGGATCATGACAAAGAAATAACATGCCTTTTTATGGAGACATTGATATGAATAAACAAAGCAAGGCAAGAGAAGAGCAGAAAGTTCAACGGAATTACCTCCTGATTCTCTGTGCGGTGGGTCTGCTCATCAATTATCTGCTTGCACATCTTGCGACGGGGCTGAAGCTCCCTTTGTATCTGGATAACATCGGCAGTGCCCTCGCTGCCGCTTTGGGCGGATATATCCCCGGGATCATCGTCGGGTTTTTCACCAACCTGGTCAATAGTATCGGTGACTATAACACCGCTTATTATGGGGCGCTGACCGTCTTGATCGCCATTGCTTCCGCCTGGTTTGCCGGTAAAGGCTATTACACCTTCAGGAAACCCCTGCGGCTGCTGGCGATCATCGTTACTTTTGCACTGATTGGCGGCGGTCTTGGCTCTGTCCTTACCTGGGTTCTGTACGGTTTTGAATTTGGTTCCGGCATTTCCGCTCCGCTGGCGATACGGATCCATGAAGCCGGTATGGGGAGCAAATTCTGGTCTCAATTTACAGCGGATATGCTGATCGATCTGGCAGACAAAACTATCACCGTGCTCGCTGTCACAGCTGTTTTGCAGATCATGCCGACATCACTAAAGGAACGTTTCTATTTTGCCGGGTGGCAGCAAACACCGATTTCCAGGGAGCAACGCAGGGCGGCAGCCAAAAGGAAACAGAAACATATCCTGTCGCTGCGTACGAAGATTGTTGTGCTTGTGACTGCTGCGATGGTGATCATCGCAGCGATTGTGACAGTCATCAGCTTTATTCATTTCAGAACCTCCTCCGTGGAAGAACAGCAAACGCTGGCGATGGGTGTTGCGAATGTAGCAATCGACAGCATCGACGGTGACCGTGTGGATGAATATATAGAGCTTGGTGAAGCGGCGGAGGGCTATACCCGGATCGATAAGCGCTTCAATGACCTTGCAAACAGCAGCGAGAACATCCAATATGTTTACGCCTATAGAATTCTCGAAAACGGTTGTCAGGTCGTCTTTGACGCGGATACCCCGGATATGCCCGGCGGTGAGCCCGGTGATATTGTCGAGTTTGATGAAGATTTCAAGAGTCAGCTGCCGGCTTTGCTGGCAGGGGAAGAGATCGAACCGATTACGGCTCACGGACAGTTCGGCTGGCTGCTCACGGTATATAAGCCGGTTTACAACAGTGAGGGCGTTTGCCAGTGTTATGTGGGCGTAGATATCAGCATGGATCATATCACGCGGAATGGTTATGAATTTCTTGCCCGTGTTGTTACCCTGTTCTTTGGATTCTTCGTGATCCTGTTGACAGCGGCGATCTGGTTCGCGGAATATAACATCATTTTACCGATCAACGCTCTGGACATGGCCACCGGTGACGCCGTTTACACAACGGAAGAAGACCGCGTGAACACGGTGGAGCGCATCCATGAGCTGGATATTCACACCGGTGATGAGATCGAAGACCTTTATCACTCCGTTACCCGTACCACGGAGGATATGGTGGACACGATCGAAAACATGGAAATGCAGAGCGAGATCATCAATAAACTGCAGAACGGCCTGATCCTCGTATTGGCAGACATGGTGGAAAGCCGTGACAAATGCACCGGTGATCATGTCCGGAAGACAGCGGCATATACAGACATCATCATGCGCGAATTAAGGAAGGAAGGCATCTACACCGATCAGCTGACGGATGATTTTATGCGCGATGTCGTCAATTCCGCTCCGCTGCATGACATTGGCAAGATCCAGGTATCCGACACGATCCTCAACAAGCCCGGAAAGCTCACAGATGAGGAGTTTGAGATCATGAAAACGCACACGACTGCAGGCGCTGAAGTGATCGCCAATGCAATCAAGATGGTATCCGTGGAAAATTCCGGTTATCTGAAAGAAGCGATGGACCTTGCGCATTATCACCATGAAAAATGGAACGGGAGCGGTTATCCCTGTGGTCTGAAGGGGGAAGATATCCCGCTATCGGCACGCATCATGGCTGTTGCTGATGTGTTTGATGCATTGGTTTCCAAACGGAGCTATAAAGAGGGCTTCCCGTTTGAAAAAGCCATGTCGATCATCGCTGAAGGCTCCGGGAGCCATTTCGATCCTCAGATCGCCAGGGCTTTCCTGAGGGCATCTGATGAAGTGCACCGGGTGATGAACACGAACATGGAACTTTGATGAGAAAAGGGAAGGTCAGCTTAGACCTTCCCTTGCGATTTAAAAGAGAGTCTTATTCACAGACGGGCTGTTTTCGGCGATTTTTTCACCGTTTTTATAAGAGTATAAAACGACGGAATCTCTTGTCAGGGCCTCGTAATAATTCTGAGCGTCCATGACAACGAAGTTCGCCGGTTTGTTCACTTCTATGCCATAGCGGTCGGAAATATGCAGCGTCCTGGCCGCGTTATGGGTGATCAGTTTATAGGAATCCATGATCTCTTCATACCCCATCATCTGACATACATGCAGACCCATGAAAACCACGTCTCTGAGGCTGCCGTTTCCCATCGGGTACCAGGGATCGTAAATGTCATCATGCCCGAAGGATACGTTGAGCCCTTCAGCCAGGAGTTCTTTCACTCTGGTGATCCCTCTCCGTTTGGGGTAAGTGTCGATCCGGCCCTGCAGGTGAATGTTCACCAGGGGATTGGACACAAAATTGATCCTGCTCATTTTCAGCAGTCTCATCAGACGCAGCACATAAGCATTATTATAGGAATGCATGGCCGTGGTGTGGCTGGCGGTCACTTTATCGTACAAGCCCATTTCCAACGCCCTGGCTGCGACTGTTTCCAGTCCCCGTGAGGCCTCGTCATCAATCTCATCGCAGTGAACATCAACCAGTTTGTCCCGTTCAGCGGCCAGGTTCAGAGCAAAATTCAGGCTTTCAACGCTGTATTCTCTGGTAAATTCAAAGTGAGGGATCGCACCTACCGCGTCCGCACCCATGTCAATGGCTTCGGTCAGCAATTCCTTCCCATTCGGGTATGAGAGAATTCCTTCCTGTGGAAAGGCCACGATCTGGATCTCCATAACATTTTTCAGTTCTTCCCGAAGTTTGATCAGCGTTTTCATCGCCATCAGGGAGGGATCCGTGACATCGATATGGGTGCGTATATATTGTATCCCGTTGGCAGCATACATTCGAACGACTTTGCGGACCCGTTCGCTGATGTCCTGCTCGTTGAGCTTTTCCTTGCGTTTGCTCCAGCATTCGATCCCTTCAAACAAGGTGCCGGACATGTTCCACGCGGGATCACCGGCGGTGAGGCAGGTGTCCAGATGTACATGGGATTCGATAAACGGAGGCAGTACAAGCTTATACTGAAGGTCTGTCACCTGCTCTGCCGGTTTTTCTTCTAAATGGCCGATCTCACGGAATGTTCCATTTTCCACCCGGATATCCATGGGCTCTGTTGAATTTTCGATCAAAGCGTTTTTGAATAGCATAGCTGAAAAACTCCTTTTGATTCATTATACTATGAACAAAGCAGGGTCGGATCCATCCGACTCATGCTGCGCACAAGTCTCCCGAATCCGACCCTGATCATCATATAGCTGTAAAAAGGATGCGCCGGAATTATTCCGATTCGCTGTTGTTGCCGTAGATGATGATCGAGGAGAACACCATTAACGGAAGGCCCATCGGGACAACAGGCCATAAGAAAAACCAAAACGGCTGCATCATTGCAAAGGCCTGCGGGAATGTGGGCATGTGCAGGCGATTTAAATAGACCGGTTCGACCTCCAGGATCTGCTCCTGAGCGTCTGCATCATCGATTTTACTTTCCGAATCCTCCAGCGGAGATTCTGCTTCATCTACAAGAACGAAGTC
>CAYWKZ010000062.1:12056-17414 GCA_964459115.1 uncultured Leptolinea sp.
CATCCTGAAGGATTTCCGTATCATCAGAAAACTCTGCTTCAGCCGGTTCGCTTACCGTGTCCTGCAGCGGTGCTTCCATGCTGCTGAGCGGGCTGAGGTCATTGTGAGCAATTTCCGGCTCCGGTTCTTTCAGGTCACTGAACAGGTCAAGATTTGCCTCGGCCGGTTCGCTTACCGTGTCCTGCAGCGGTGCTTCCATGCCGCTGAGAAGGCTGAGACCATCGGTTTCAATTTCCGGCACCGGTTCTTCCAGGTCGCTGAACAGGTCGAGATCTGCTTCGGCCGGTTCGGTCATCCGGTTCTGCTGGGGTTCTTCCAGGTCATGAAACAGGTCGAGTGCTTCGGTTTTGTCTTTCATTTGGGTATCTCCATTTCTGCAATTGTTTTATATGCGATATTGTTTTTATTTCCCGGGTCATAAGTCAGCAGTGGCTTATGTGCTCCCCAGGCTTCGGCTGTCCTGACATTCCGGGCAATGGTCACGGGGTATAAATCCAGATTGCGGCGTTCGACTGCCTCTTTGGCTGCATGGTGCAGTTTCAGCCGGTCATTGTAGGAAGTCAGTAAAATTTTGTAAGTCAGTCCCGGTTTGGCTTTCCTGATCCGGTTGAGGGTGCTCAAAAACAATTCAAGTCCCCAGATATCGGCGGGGTTCGGCTCCATCGGGATGATAACATGGTCGGAGGCCATCAGCGCGTTGACGGTGAGAAGTCCCAGGCCGGGCGCGGTGTCAATGACGCAGCAATCGTAATCCTGAGCTGCTTTTGCCAGCGCACTGCGCAATATATCCCGGCGGTCTTTCCGCTCTGCGATCTCGTTTTCAACCTGCGACAACAGGATATCGGCGGGGGCGGCATCCATGCCGTGCCAATCCTGTTTGATCTCCTGAATGGCTGCGTTCCCACGGTAAACGTCCGTGACCGTTTTCTCCTGTGAGAGATTGCAGTAAAGTGTCAATGAGGACTGCGGGTCGTTGTCGATCAATAAAACACGTTTTCCCCGGGCGGCTATCGCGGCAGCCAGGTTCGCGGCCGTGGTTGTTTTCCCGCTCCCACCCTTTTGAACGGATATGGCTATGGTTTTCATCGTCTCTCCTCTCCTGTGTTAGCTATTATAAGCTGTGCAATTCCTGTGCCGCCATTTCAGTGTTCCCTCCTCAGCACATCAGGTTTACTTGATGATTGCTGAGAAGACCATGGCAGTCTTCTCAGCAATCATGGCACATCATTTATGCTTTATTATCCGGCTCGCCTTCCTGCTCCTGCTTCCGGCTCATGTTGACGACGCCGCTGACCTTGCTGTTGTTGAGGATCACGACACTTCCGTCCTCGGTGGTGATTTCAGTGGTGCGGATGCCCATATCCGTGATAATGCCTGTAAAACTGCTGACTTTCACATGATCACCCACATGGATGGTGCCTTCCGTCATCATAAAGAATCCGGCGAGCAGATCCTCGGCCATGCTCTTGGCGCCCATACCGACAGCAATGGAAATGACACCGGCTGAGGCCAGCAATGCTGTGGTGTTTACACCGAACATATTGAGGATCACGAAGAAAAGGGAAATGATGAGCGCATAGGTGATGAGACTTTTCACCAGTCTGGTGATCGTCCTTGACCGGATGCTCAGGCGGCTTTCCACAAGGTCCAGCACCGTACGGATCACGTATTCAAAGAAATATGTGACAACTATGAGAAGCCAGGCTGCCCAGATGGAATAAAGATGTACACCATTTGACCACTGTCTGCTGTAGACATAGCTAAAGGATTCCCACCAGCCGTTTGCGCCGGCAATCAAGGCAAAAAGCCCAAACAGTGTCAGGAAAATATCATAGCCGTCTATAAAAACCATCATGAGGCTTTCAGTGTCGGAAGAAGTTCGGAGCTTCCCTTTCGCCTCTGTCATCGCCTGTGAGATCAGCAGGCTTGCGCTCGGGAAATAGATCAGGGCCAGGATCAGCACGATTGCCAGAGCCGGCAGGCCAATGCTTGATTGGACCAGGGATGTCCCTCGCTCGGGCACAATAAACAGGAGTGTCTTTCCATCTGCCGATTTTGCAGAGATATAAACGTTTTCCCAGTTGTATTTGGTAAAGCCTTCAAAGCTGCTGTCGGGTTGGAAATCATAAAGAAAGTCTGACGCTTTTCGTCCGATCATGTCAGGGTCGGTGTGAGCGATAAAGCGGCCGTTCTCGTTATTGATGGCAGCGGCGATTTGGCCTTTTTGTACGGCAAAGGTGTTGACCGTGTTTTCATAGCTCATTCGCTTTAGTTCTTTGTTCAGGTCCGCAACGCTGTAAACAACCAGAAGGAACCCATCCGGCTGACCGTCTTCATCTGTCATCAGAACAGCCGTGCCAAGCTGGATCCGCTCTGTATAGGGATCCGGAGCGGGGCCAACGACAGCTGAAGGATAACCCAGCAGCACTGCCCGGTACTCTTCACTCAAATTATCACCGACGGAAAAGTCGGTGTAGCTGTTGGATGCGGCGACCTCCTGCCCGGTGCTGTCAAAGCGCATCAGATAATCGCTTCCGGCGATTCGGTTGAGCTCTTTGAGTCCGGCATTTGTCTGCTGTTCCGGATGCTCTATCAGATAGTTCGCCAGCATCTGTGCACGTGAAAGGTAAATATCATCAAAGGTGCTGCGGATCGTGCCCTCCTGGGTTTTGCGCCAGTCGATCTCGTATTGGACATTTTCTCGCTGGCTCTTGGCGATGAGGGTGGCATTCGTCCGTTTTTCAAGCAGCAGAAGCATGCCTGAAAAAATGAATGTGACAGCAATCACCGTCAGGATGCCCGGCCACATCGTCCGGCACAATGATTTTAGGTTAACTTTGCCTGTCTTTTCATCCTTTTCCCGGTTCAGACGGCGGAAAACGTAAATCTGGAGCAACAAGATCCCCCAGCCGATGATGGCAGAAATGGAAACCGCGATGAAAATACCGGTTTTGATAACATTACTGAACGGATCAGTCAGCAGGATGTCTGTTCCTTCCTGCGGAAATTGCATCAACGCCGCAAGGTAACGGTCACCCAGCAGGGTGATGAGCTTGCCGGGTCTTCCGTTCCATCTGCTTTTGAATTCACTGCTTTTTTCAAAGACATCTGTCAGATCTTCTTTAAGCTGTGAGGTCTGCTCGGGCGGGATTTCAACCTTTTGATAGGCTGCCAGCTTGTCGCCGGTTTTGGCATAAGCAGAGGCATCTCCTCCGGAGATCATATGCTCAAGCTCGTCGGACCAGTCGGAAAGAGTATCATATATCTCCAGCATCGAGTCACAGGAGTATTCATAGACCAGACTGTGATCTGTGTCTCCTGTTACGGGAATCAGGATGAAGCCTTTCCCGTTACTCTTTTCCGTCGGCTCTCCATCTTCAGAGATGGCGGGATAAAGCTCCAGGTGGGACACATATGGCTCGAGTTCCTGAATGCAGGCACGGAAATTCTCTTCCGGGCTCACAGGGCCTGTAGTGGCAAGCAGCTTTCCTTGTCCGTCAAGCAGGGAGACACTGTCAGCGGAAACGGCCTCTTTTACCTGTTCCAACCTCTCCGCATCAGAAAGATCGTTCTCTTCTGTGTAGAGCTTTAAACCGAGCTCTGCGCGGGCCAGAACGTCCTCTTCATAAATGCGGCTGCGCATCTGGAGTTCATTCTTCCGGTTTTCGATGATATTCGGAACAGTCCCGAGATATTGATACATCTGCTCCAGGTGATTGTTCCTGCAAAACTCAAATGCAGCGAAAAACACGATCACAGTTAACAATAAAAATATGCCGACAGAAAGAGCGGTGAGCTTTTTCCCGCTCTTTTCCTTCAGCATGGTTTTGATATCTTCAAACGAACTCATAAATATTTCCTTTTGATTTTACTCTCCGGGGTGGGCGGCGAGTACATCCGAGATCGCGGGAACGTACCCTCCCTTCCGGGGCATTCCCGGCGTGAAGATATAAGAGGTGCCATCGAATTCCGGATTTTTGTCCGGGAAGGCGGCTTTCAGCACTTCAGCGGCGGTCTCATCGGAAGGAACGACATAATTCATGCTGATATCGTCATGAAAGATGGAAATCTGTGCATAACCCAATTCTACGCCGCGTGCGTTGACCATATCCTGCATCAGGACCTTCATGCGTTCTGCCAGGTCCCTGGCTGTATCTTCATCGTAGGCATTGATGCAGCCGATGGTGAACTTGCGCCCGCTGCTTTCGTAATCTCTGACGTCGCTTTCCAAAATTTCCATATCCGTCATTCCGTTATAGGAAATAGAGGCTTTGAACATTTCCTGGTAAAAGGCCTGCAGATCGCTGATTTCGGCAATTTTGCTCAATTCCTCAAAGGCAGCCCTGTCTGCGGATGTAGTTAATTCCGATTTCATGTTTGAGGTATCGGAAAGTAATGCTCCGAGCAGAAGTGAGGCCATTGTTTTGTTGAGCTCCAAGCCATAATTGCGGGCACGGATCCAGACGATCGTTGATGTTGCACCAATCGGTCTGGCATCATAAATCAGCTGATTGCTGGTCGAAACGCTGCCGTCGCCGTGATGGTCGATGATCGTGATGATATTGGCATCCTGCAGACCGTCAGCCGATTGAATGTATTCGCTGTGATCAATCAGAATGACATTTTTCCCCGCTGCGTCTTCCAGAATTTCAGGTTCAGCAACGCCGGCTGTTTTCAAAATGTAGGCAGTTTCGTCGTTGATCTGTCCCAGGATCGCTGCTTTGGCGTCATATCCCAATTGTTTCAGCAATTCAGCATAAACGATTGAGCTGCAGACGGTGTCGGAGTCCGGACTTTTGTGTCCGAATACGTAAATCGGTCCGTCCACCAGCTTCAGCGTTTCCAACTCCGCGCGGTTGAGCATGACATTGAATTCCTGCTCTGTGCGGGTGAGCATGGCATTGTTTTCCAGCTCAGTGCGGAACTTCTTTTCAGCATTCTCTTTTCCCAGAGAATAAGCGCCCAGCCCGATTCCTGCCAATGCAAGCACTAAAGGTATGATCCACCAGATTTTTTTGAAATTCATTTTGAAAAATCCTTTCTGACGATTCAGAGATAAAATGACAGCAACTGTTCAAAAAGGTAATAACCGGGACTGTCACCGGAGATTCAAATTTAAGCAGGAGAGAGCAGTCCCGATAATTATCTTGTACACTCAAAAAGGCTTCCGCCAAAGAGGAAGCCTCTAATAAGCCTTCTTGTAATTATTCTCAAACCTTATGACTGTACACAAGGCACCTGATACAAGTGGGTACACACTGATTCAAAGGTGCCTGTGTACAGTTGTTCTCAAAATAAGATTACTACGCTTCGGGTTTTTCGCCCTCAGGAAGTTCGGCGGCAGCTGCTTCGGCTTCC
>CAYWKZ010000063.1:0-3992 GCA_964459115.1 uncultured Leptolinea sp.
CCTAAAATGTAAGTAAAACTATGTCATTAAAGGGGGTTCTGAACAGTTACATTTTTTTTATCAGAGCATTATTTTTGTTTTTTTGTGGTTATATATTACAAACTTGATTATAATAACAGATTGAAATTAGCCTAATCAAACTTCATAAAGATTAGCTGTTTCAAAGACGGTCTCGCGTCCTGTCGAATTATTATCAAGGAGGAAGCTGCATGCTTCGATATCTGATTCTTGTCACCGAAAACCTGATCGTTACCGCAATAACGGTCGGGATGCTCTTTGCATTTATCAATGAGCTTAGGAACAAAACAGGGAAACGCATCCTGTTGGGCGGTGCTCTCTTAGGTATTGCCGGGGCGATCGCTATGGCTGTGATCAAAAACACCACGGCAAAGATCCATACCGGGATGTGGAACCTGCGGATCTTCATCGCTTTTACTGTCAGCGTGATTTTGTTTTTGATCTTTACGACCAAACCGCTGCTGAAAAAATCAGCGTTACCCGCGTCTGTGAGCGCTGCATTGATTTGTTTTACATCCATTTTCTACACTTTTCCGGACGTCCTGGCTTATCCGTTCAGCTTTAACCTGAACGGAGCTTCGGTGCTTTCCACAGCCTTTTTTTCACGTTTCTCCGGCTGGCTTTTCGGATGGGTGATCGCGCTGCTTACCTTCCTGGCAGCCAAATACCTGTGCAAAAAGGTCTCTCAGGACCTTGTCTGCGGTATTCTGGATCTGGTACTTGTCATCACTGCAATTCAGCGCATGATCCGCGGCCTTGATACCCTGCGCGCCACCCGTGTAATCACAGATAAAGCACTTGCGCACAACATCTTTGTGGCAGCAAAATTCACCACCAACAACAGTGATTTGTTCATCTACGTCACACTGGCACTGACAGTCATCATCCCCATCATCATGTTCATCCGTTCCTTCCGCATCACGGAGCCTTATAAAAACTCAGCAGAAAAACGAAAACTGCTGGCAGCCAATCAGAAAAACCGCGGTTGGTCCATCGTCATGATTTTATGTTATGCCCTGACCATACTCTGCATGACCTGGTTTACGTACCTGAGTACGCAGACCGTTGAGCTATCGCCGATCGAAGATGCAATCATAAAAGATGATGCGGTCTGGGTTTCCTTCGATCAGGTTTCCGACGGTCATCTGCACCGTTTTGCCTGGACCTCCGAAAAGGGAGTCCAGATCCGTTTCATTGTCATCAAAAAACCGAATTCATCCTCTTACGGTATTGGACTGGATGCCTGTGATATCTGTGGCGAAACCGGGTATTACGAGAAAAACGGTAAGATCGTCTGTAAGCTCTGTGACGTGGTGATGAACATCAACACGATCGGTTTCAAGGGGGGATGCAATCCGAAGGTCATCGACTACAAGATCGAAAACGGTTACATCATCGTTCCGACATACACCCTGCTGGAACATGAAAAAGATTTCAAATCCTGAAAAGGGGGAAAGAGGTTTGACATGTTTTTCAGAATGATTTGGGGTGCGTTTACCCGTCAAAAACGAAAAATGCTGATGATTTCCCTGACAATTGCGCTCGGAGCTTCGCTGGCAACTGCCATGCTCAATGTGATGCTGGATGTTGGGGACAAGATCAATCAGGAATTAAAAACCTATGGCGCCAATATCACAGTCGTACCGAAAGAGACTGCAGCGCTGCAAAACCTGTATGAATTGGAAGATGAAAGCAGATCCACCAAAGCCTATTTGCGGGAAGACGAACTGGGAAAAATCAAAACGATCTTCTGGGCGTTCAACATCGTGGATTTTGCGCCGTTTATCGACACACAAGTCACTCTTGCCGATGGTAACACCGCAAAGATGGTCGGTACCTGGTTCAACCATCATATGGACCTGCCGACAGGCGAAAGTCTGGACGCAGGTGTGCAGTCTCTGCGATCCTGGTGGGATGTTACTTCCGGTACCTGGCTGAATGAACAGACAGAGGGCAGTGAAAACGCCTGTATGGTCGGTACCCTGCTTGCCAAACAAGAGGGATATAAGGTCGGCGATACGCTGACGGTCTCAACACAGTGCGGCACAAAAAGCCTCCGCATTGTTGGGATCTTTGACGCCGGCGGTGAAGAAGACAGCCAAATTTACAGCACACTGCACACTGTCCAGGATCTATGTGATGCAAAAGGCTACGTGAGCAGCATTGAAGTAAGTGCCCTGACCACGCCGGACAATGAACTGGCGGCTAAAGCCGCGAAAGATCCGAACTCACTGACGATCGCACAATATGAGCTGTGGTACTGCACCGCTTATGTCAGTTCCATCTCCTATCAGATCCAGGAAGTGATCACAGATTCTGTGGCTTCCCCGGTTCGTCAGGTCGCGGAATCTGAAGGTGCGATCATGGAAAAGACCGAACTGCTGATGGTTCTGATTACAATTCTCAGCCTGATCGGTTCCGCACTGGGAATCACCAACCTGGTTACAGCTTCGGTCATGGAACGATCTCAGGAATTGGGTCTGCTGAAGGCGCTCGGCGCTACGGATGGCTCAATCACCTTCCTTGTGTTGACTGAAGTGATCATCACTGCTGTTTTCGGTGGTGTGATCGGCTATTTTATGGGGTTCGGATTCGCCCAGATCATCGGACATACTGTCTTCAGTTCTGCGATTGAAATGAAGACGATGGTTATTCCGTTGGTGGCTGTTCTGGTTGCGCTGGTGACCCTGGTGGGCAGCATTCCCGCGATCAATATGCTGATGCGCCTGCGCCCGGCTGAAGTGCTGCATGGCCGCTAAAAGGAGGTGTGAAAAATGTCAAAACGTAAAATGTTTTTCAGAATGATCACTGCTTCTCTGATGCGCCGCCGTTCCCGTATGCTGGTAGCGCTGTTGGCTATCGCGGTCGGCGGGACGATCCTTTCCGGCCTGATCACGATCTACCGCGATGTTCCCAGACAAATGGGGGCTCAGATGCGCAATTACGGTGCGAACATGATTTTTGTACCGGGGGAAGCAGATACCAAGCTTTCTTTAGAGCTTGTTGACAAAGCGGTTTCTTATATCGATAAAGAGAACCTGATCGGAGTGACGCCCTATCGTTATGAAACTGTCCGCATTCATGAGCAGCCTGTCATGGTCGCCGCTACAAATTTTGAAGGCGCCAAAGCCACCAGCCCATACTGGCTGATCGAAGGGGAGTGGCCCTCCGCAAAAGATGAAATCCTGGTTGGGCAGGATATCGCCAATACACTGGGGCTGAAGATCGGGAAAACCACTGCTGTCGTTTATACCGATGCCGAAGATGACAGCAACACGCCAAACTTCGGTATTGACATGAAGGTTTCCGGCATTCTCGAAACCGGCGGTTCGGAAGAAGAATACGTCTATATGTCCCTTGAGGACATAGCCGACCTGACCGGGGAAAGCACAGATATTGAACGTACCGGTGAATCCGGAAGGATCGATCTGGCGGAACTGAGTATTTCCGCATCAAGCGATGTACTTTCTGCCTATATCGAAAAAATTGAAAACAATGTACCGGAGGTTTCTCCGCGTCTGGTTAAACGTGTGACTGCATCAGAAACTGCGGTTCTCACCAAGCTGCAGTCTCTTGTCCTGCTCGTGACCATTGTGGTTCTGCTCCTGACGATGATCTGTGTGGCAACCACCATGAATGCTGTCGTCACGGAGCGCCGCAAGGAAATCGGACTGCGGAAAGCGCTGGGCGCCTCTGACCAAAGTATCGTCACGGAATTTATGGGTGAAGGTCTGCTGCTTGGTTTGATTGGCGGTATTCTTGGCGTTATTTTGGGCTTTGCCTTCGCACAATATGTCAGCAGGGAGGTCTTCAGCAGTTCGATCTCCTTCCCGGTGCTGCTTGTGCCTGTTACCATTATTGTCTCGATCCTGGTCACCGGTCTGGCCTGCTACTTCCCGGTTCGCAGTGCAACGGAAGTCGACCCGGCTCTGGTTTTGAAGGGTGAATAAGGCAGGAAATAGGAAATAGGATAT
>CAYWKZ010000063.1:4092-15654 GCA_964459115.1 uncultured Leptolinea sp.
ATAGGATATAGGTTTTAGGATATAGGTTATAGTTTTTTAGGTTTTTAAGGAGATGAAAATGAGTTTACTCGAACTACATAATATTTCTAAAATTTACGGGGACCTAAAGGCCCTGGATAACATCAATTTCAATATTGACAACGGCGAATGGGTGGCGATCATGGGACCTTCCGGTTCCGGCAAAAGTACAATGATGAACATCATCGGTTGTATGGACAAACCGACACTCGGACAGGTTTTGCTGGATGGAAAAGATATTTCCAAACTGACAAAAAAGGAACTGACAGAAATACGCCGGGATAAGATCGGTTTGATCTTCCAGCAATTCCACCTGGTCAATTATCTTACCGCGATTGAAAATGTGATGGTTGCCCAATACTATCACAGCATTCCGGACGAAAAGGAAGCGCTTGAGGCATTGGAACGTGTCGGTTTGAAAGAAAGAGCCTACCACCTTCCCAGCCAGCTTTCCGGCGGGGAACAGCAGCGTGTCTGTATTGCCCGAGCGTTGATCAATCATCCTGAAATCGTTTTGGCAGATGAACCGACCGGGAACCTGGACGAGGCGAATGAGAACATTGTGCTGGATATCTTCCAACAGCTGCATAATGAAGGCACAACTCTGGTTGTAGTCACTCACGACCCGGAAGTCGGTGATGTTGCGCAGCGCGTGATCACGCTGGAGCATGGGAAGATTATCCGTGATGCTTTGAATGAGAATTTTGGAAAATAGGGTTGAGGGTTTAGGATATAGGATTTAGGATATAGTGAGCAGAGATCAGAACCCGAACGACTCTGCACCGGAATTTGTGAATGAGGACCAATAGACATGAAAAAATTTGCGATATTTCTCTTTTTCGTTTTGTCAGCGGTTGCTTTGGCGGCTTGCGGGGGAACGGCTTCGTATAAAGATGGCAGCTATACCGGTCAAAGCGCAATGTATGAAGGTGAAGACGACGGCAGCGGCGCCGGTTACGGGGTTGTCAAACTCACCATCAAGGACAATAAAATCACAGAATGTGAGTATAATACCTATGAGCTGGACGGAACATTGAAGGATGAAAATTACGGAAAAAAGGACGGTGAAGTTGCCAATCAGGACTTTTACAACCGTGCACAACGTGCAGTCCGTGCTGTTCCGATGTATGCCGAAAAGCTTTTGGAAACCGGTGACCTGAGTAAAGTGGATGGTATTTCAGGGGCAACGATCTCCTATAACGAGTTCAAAGAAGCTGTTACAGACGCATTAAACCAGGCAAAAAAATAGCTGTTATCATGTGATCTATGAAAATTTGGCGCCACATCATCTTTGTTTTTCTTTCTTTATTCGTGATACTGGGTTTACCGGCTCTTTTTATTGCGGATTGGGGCCGGGCATACTTTCTCAATGATGAAGTGGATGCGATCAGCGGTGCAACGCTGAATGTTCCTGACCAGCCTTCCGGTGTTTATTATGTGTTTATAAATAAAAATTATCATCCCAAAACATTGGAAGAATGGCAGAATTTTTTTGAAGAAAAACCGGTCGATGTGATCATGGAGGATATTTCTTGCCAGGTTCTGAACAGTGACAGCAGTGGGTTCGAGCTGGCACAGCGCTATCAGGCCCGGTTAGCCGAGAACCAGATGAAGCTGAAGACTGAAGACGCAGCGCTCGTCGCATCCAAAATTGAAAACACTGTCTTTGACGTAGCGATTATCTCTAAAGATTTTTCAGATATTTTTGTCCTGGAAAAGGTGTTCACAGATCTAAATGTCCGGACCATCACCATAGAAGGAGAGGTCAATCCGGATGAGGCGATTTAATGCGATACTGACAGCAGTTATTTTCATTCTGTTCCTGGTTCATGCGGTGTTCGGTGCATTGGTGCTGACAGGTGTCGGTTCAAATGCGTTAAAAATGGTTGCCAGAACCTGTGAAGGTTTGATTTATATTCACGCATTGATCGGGATTTGGCTCACAGGGAAAGCATTATGGATCTGTCATAAAACCGGCGCTCCGTATTTTAAAGAAAACCGGCTTTTCTGGGCACGACGAATCAGCGGATTGCTGATCATGGTGCTGATGGTTTTTCATTTCGAGGTTTTTTCGGATCCGACATCAGAAGTTTACCGGCTGAAGCCTTTTGATACGCCAAAGCTGATCAGTCAAATTCTCTTTGTTCTTTCGCTTGCTTTGCACATCATTTCGAATGTCCGTCCAATGTTGATTTCCCTCGGGATCAAAAAACTGCGTCCCTATCAGGGGGATATTCTTTTTGTCCTTACGATTATTCTCCTGTTTTTCACGGCAGCATTCATTATTTACTTCCTGCGCTGGCAGGCGATTTGAGGGACGGGAAGATGGAACGAATTAAAATCATCGGAGCAGGGCTGGCAGGACTTTCCGCGGCGATCAGGCTTGCGGAACTGGGCATCCATTCAACACTGATCTCCATTCAGCCCTCGGAACGGGCACAGTCGGTTATGGCGGAAGGCGGCATCAATGCCGCGCTCAATTCGATGGGTGAGGATGATTCTCCTGCTCAGCATGCTGCTGATACCCTGAAAGCCGGAGTAGATCTTGCAGATCCGGAGGCAGTCCGGGGTCTTGCAGAGCATGCGCCTGAAATCCTGAAATGGCTCGTTACCCTTGGAGCGCCCCTCAGCCGGAAGCAGGGCGTGATTATTCAGCGCAATTTCGGCGGACAAAAGAAAAAACGCACCGCTTACGCGCAGAGCAGTACCGGTAAAATACTGATGACTGCGCTCATTGATGAGTGCCGCAAATATGAAGCGTCTGCTGTCGTTCACCGGCTGAGCCATCACGAGTTTCTATCCCTTAGTATTCGGGACGGGCAATGTGAAGGTGTCTGGGTGCGCGATGATTATAACGGGGAAACTTTTTTCCTGCCGGGGCCGGTCATTATCGCATCCGGCGGTTTCAATGGTTTTTTCCCCGGTATGACGACGGGCACGACCGCCAACACCGGCAATGCTGCCGCACAGCTGTTTTCGCAGGGCGTCGCTTTCGCTAACCTGGAGTTTATCCAATATCATCCGACAACTGTGAAAATTCCGGAAAAACGCATGCTGGTTTCAGAAGCTGCCCGCGGAGAAGGCGGACGTCTCTTCATCAAACGGGATGGGATCCCCTTTTATTTTATGGAGGAAAAATATCCTGAGCTGGGGAACCTGATGCCGCGAGATGTTGTATCCAGGGAAATGTTCTACATATCACGGGAAACCGGGGAACAGGTATATCTGGACATGAGGGGACTTTCCAAACAGATCTGGAAGGAAAAACTGGAAGACCTGCGGGAGGAGATCATCTACTACCTGGCGATCGATCCGGCAAAAGATCCGGTACCCGTTTCTCCGGGCATCCATTATTTCATGGGCGGGATCTGTGTGGACCGCAGCCATCGAACCAATATTGACCATCTTTACGCTGCCGGTGAATGTGCCTGCCAGTATCATGGCGCGAATCGTCTCGGCGCTAATTCCACCCTTGGTGCGATTTACGGCGGACGGGTTGCAGCCGAAACAGCGGCAGCGGAAATGACCGGGTGCTTTCCTGCTGAACACTCAGAAAAAGCGGAAAACCCAAATCCAGTGTCTGCTTCACACACGTATCATCTGCGCGATATACTCCTTGAAGGTCTGGGAATTTTGCGGAACGAAGATGAAATCCGACAGGCAATTACACACATCAATGACATCCCTGGCTCTGAAAATTCAATGGAAGAAAAGCGGAAAATATTTGCAAACGCGATTCTTCTGTCTGCACTGAACCGCAGGGAAAGCCGCGGCGCTCACACCCGCACGGACTATCCACAGAAAGATGATGAAAATTTCCGCAAAACTACCGTAGTGAGATATTTCGATAACCGGATTCATTTGAATTTTGAGCCCATCGGCAGGGAGGTCAGCCATGATTGAAATCCTGATCCTGCGCCGTGAAAACCGGGATGCAAAACCATATTGGCAGCGTTTCTCATATGAACCGCAAACCTCCGATGACACATTAGCATCCGCCCTGACTGCGCTGAACGCCCGGGAAGACCTGCGGGATACAGACGGAAACGCAGCAGCTCCGATCCGCTGGGAATGCTCTTGTCTCCAGAAAAAATGTGGAGCCTGTGCAATGGTCATCGACGGGCGTCCCCGTCTGGCCTGCGGTGCCCGGCTGAGTGAATTTAAAAAAGCGATACGTGTGGAGCCGCTCCGCAAGTTTCCCGTCGTTGCGGACCTGATGGTGGACCGGAGCTTCATGTTTCAGAATCTTAGAGAGCTGCAGCTCTGGTTTCAATCAGAGGCTAACGGAAAAGACAAGGCAATGCCGATCGCTTATCAATCCTCCCGCTGCCTGCAGTGCGGATGCTGCCTGGAGGTCTGCCCCAATTTTCGTCCGGATGGCAAATTCACCGGGATGGCGTCCGCTGTGCCTATGACCCGGGTTTTGGCGCAGATTCCGGAAACACAAAAGAAAGAGATGACGAAAGCTTACCGGGTGCATGTTTATGAGGGCTGCGGAAAATCCCTTTCCTGCCGCAATATCTGCCCTGCCGGTCTTGATATCGACGAAATTTTGCTCAACTCCAACGCCATCGCCGTCTGGAAACGGTTTTTATAAAATACGGCAACCTCACAGCTGATCCTTCAAATCCAGCCAGAGCGCGGGACGTACCGCAAATTGGTAATCGATATCCGTATAAGCACCGCTGAGATATATTTTCCCGTCCTGATCCACAAATTGAGCGCTGTAAGGATAAACACCGGGTGAGCGCAGCCACCAGCAGACACGTCCCTCCTCATCAGTCTCAATGTCCTGATGAGATACAAATTGTGTTGCACGGGCTGTGCCGATCGTATCCTGATCGATTTCATTCCCAAAATATATTTTGGCTTCTGCTTCACTCAAAAGGAATACCCGGTCCAGCGTGTCTGCTCCGCCTTCTGTTCCGACGGCAGACTGATCCGGATTCTGATTCCGCACAGCGGGAATGGTTTTCTGCTCTGCTTGATCAAAAGCAGTAGTATAAAAATAACCGTTCAGCCATTCCCGCAGTGTGCTCTCTTCCCAGGTGACAGCGGCGAAGGACTCCGTATGATACGGTTTGGCTTCGAGTGCGGAACTGCTGAGCAGGAGAAGCTGATCACCGATTCGATCCAGGATCAGCCATTGGATCGGTTCCATCCCATTGGACAGATCATTATCCTGCTCATAATGTCCGAATTCGACCTGGCTGCCTTTTTCCGCAGCGCGGCAGGGCAGCAGCGGATCCTCAGAGCGCATCCGCTGCAGGTAAGCGCCGGCATCTTTATATTTTTCTATGGAGAGCAAAGTCCGATATGCTTCTATATTCTCCCCGGAGGAAAGCTGTTCCAATCCAAGCCGGTAGATTTTTTCCTGCTTTCCGAAATAAATTGCTGCGGCCAGCAGGCATATAGCTGCAATGATCACTACAGAGATGATTTTTCGTTTGGATTCCATGCGAAATGTCCGAAAAATCAGATGAAACGTCCGCTATCCATCGTAAGGATCTCATCCGCAAAGCGGGCTGCTTCCTGTTCATGAGTCACCAGCAGGACAGCGGAGCCGTTATCCGCCGATTTTCGCAGCAGGTTCATGACTGACAAGATGTTCTCCTCATCCAGTCCGGCAGTCGGTTCATCGGCAAGAATGTATTGAGGGCGCATCAGCAATGCACGCGCAACTGCCATCCGCCGCAGCTCCCCGCCGGAGAGTTCGTTGGGTTTTTCATTTGCCATTTCTTCCAGTCGGACCTGTGCGAGCAGTTCCATAGCCCGATCCCGGGGTGCGGGACTGCTGCTGTAAAGAACCGCCGGCAGCATTACATTTTCAAGGATCGAAAGACCCAAAAGAGCCGTATGTCCCTGTGGGATCAAACCGATTTTTTCATTCCGGAGCCTGGAAAGCTCGTTATCGTCCAGCGTGTAAAGGTCTGTTCCGTCCAAAAGAACCTGACCGGAAGTCGGTTTCAATATTCCTGAAAGCATATTGAGCAGTGTGCTCTTACCGCTTCCGGAACGTCCGGTGATTTCAATGATTGTACCGGGCTGCAGACTGAAATCGATCGGATGAACAGCAGTGAATACGTTGCTGTTTTTCCCCGCTCTCGGGAAATCCTTTTGGACCGAATTTGCGTTCAGGCTCATTTTCATTCTCCTTCTTTCAAAACAAGACTGACATCCAGCCTGTTTACCCGCCTGATCGCAGCCAGACAGGCGGCGACAGCGGCAAGCAGCACCACGGCTATTCCGAAAAATGCCGGAATGACAATCCGCCCGATTGAAGGCAGTGTAAACCCGATTCCAAGCTTTTCCCCAATCAAGCCGGAAAAACTGATGATCACAATCGCGGATACGATAATGCCGATGAGACCGCCTATCAGATTGACGGAAACCGCCTCACCGACTACGATATCCGATACAATTTTCCGGCTGGCCCCCATAGCACGCAGGGATGCATATTCACGGCTTCTTTCATTGATCATCATCACAAAGATGAGAATAGTCATCAATGCTCCGACGAATAAAATAATGGCGGTAAGAACATGCGCCGAGGCGGAAATGCTGCTCAGACTGTCCGCGATTTTGGATACCATACTCTTTGTGGCGGTCGTGCTTACGCCGCTGATGCTGTTTTCAATTTGATTTGCCACCTCTCCCGCATTATATCCGGTTTTCACCCTCACCAGAACCGAGGAGATCACATCTTCTGTATTGAATGGCTGGTATTTATTGAGTTTTGTATCAAATGAGGACGTGATCAGGACTTTTATCGTCTCAAAATTTGTATATACAGCATTATCAAGGGAGTATCCGGTCGGCGCAAACTGGCCGATCACGCGGCAGTCATTGTTATAGAGGCGCAGGATATGATCATCATAGACGGTAACATTTGCGCCGACGATCACATCCATCAATCCTAATTTTTGCGCACCGTGGAAGGTCTCCCGGATCCAGGGCTGGATCGTAAAATCTGTTTCCGGGTCAAAAGCGATGATTTGAAGTTTTGCCGAACAGCAGCTTGCTGTTGCAGATGCAAGAAACATCTGCGGAGAGGCAGTTTCAACGCCTTCAACAGCCCGGATCTGCTCCAGTTTGGATGCATTCATGTAAAAATATCCGGGCTCTGCCTGTATCAGAAAGGTTTGGGCGTCAAAATCATTGTCAGCATCCTCCGGTGTTACCAAAATGTCCGCTCCCAGCCGGGATTGAACATTTTCAAGGCCCTGACGTAACCCTCCGATGATCAACATTCCGCCAAAAACTGCCGCAGCCATAAGACCCGCGAAAACCAGCAGCGCGATCGTACGTCCGGGATAACTTTTCAGATTCTTGACAGGTAAATTTTTGAGAGTGAGCATTTTTCCCTCTTATAAGTTCAAACGTTTTTGCCTTTCCATCGATGTGAAGGTGAATGCAGCAGCAGCTGAAGCGCTGAGACAGCAGACCGCAATCGTCATGACAATTGTGAACAGTGCTGATATGAGCCAGACGCGGAGATCCAATTCAATCCCCGAAAACCGTTCCCTGACCAGAATGAGACTGAGCAAAACAGAGAACCCGATCCCGAGAAGTGCCCCTGTTCCGTGAGTGATGAGCGCTTCCTGAAGAAGAACCTGCTTTGTCTTTCTGCGGGAGGAACCGATCACCGTCCACACAAACAATTCCCTGCGTCGTTCTCCCATCAGCATAAATTGAACGATACACTGGGCGGCAATCAGAACGACCCACACAAAAACCGTGATTTTTGTTATGTTGGTTATCTGATCCTGAATGTCTGATGTGGTTTTTGTGAGTGTTTCCTTGCTGCGGACGGCGGTTGCCTTTCGTATATATATATTGATCCAGTTTGTAACGCTTTCAGTGTATTGCTTGTCGTCAACACGAATCAGTGCGGAGGAGAACATGTTTTGCGGATCGATTTTCGAATAAGCTGAGAGCCCTGCCGCCTCAGCCGCCCGAATCAGCATCGGTAAGGTATCTATACTGACAAAAATCATCTCATCCAATTCAGAGCCGGTTTCCAGCAAATGTCCCGAAACAGGCCAATTTTCCTGAAAGATCATAACAGCATGATCGGAAGCATCGATATTAGCCCCGGTGATCACTGTTCCGGCCGGAGGGGCGAAGTTTTGTCCTTCGGCCAGCCACGATGAGATGACAAAGTCCGTTTCAGGCTCATAAGCGGTGATTTTGATGTCTCCATCGGAAATGTATAGATGCCAGGACAATGCAGCAATGTGGTCGCAGTCGGATATTCGCTCAAGCAATGAGCGGTTTTTCCAAACCATGACCGGAGATCCCTGCATCACCAGCCCGTTTTTGTGGATCTTACTCATTGCCTGCGTAGGATATACCAGAACATCAGCTCCAAGACGGGCTTGTGTCAGCGAAAGCACCTGCTTCATGGATAGAACATATATAAGACCGCAAAACAGGCAAAGCACCAGCACGATCGTAAATAAGAGAAGGATTCCTGTTCTTACAGGATGTGCTTTGATATTTTTCAGTGGAAGCTGACGCAGCGAAAACATGGAATTTATTCTTTTCTGAAGGCTTTTACCATTTCCAGAAGAGAAGAAATACAAACCAGAGCGCTCATGATCCGCACAAATGGCTGCATGACAGCATAGCAGCGCATTGTGTGCATCATACACATCGGCATGATGATTCCCGGAAGAAAAAATATTACCCCGGAACAAATCGCCGCGGCTATGTACATTGTGATTGCGTACTTTTTTGATTGAATGATTCCGGATCCGATCAGAAGCGCGGTTAGAAAAAGGCTGCCCGCTATAACAGCTGTCTGAACATCATGACAATGCATCCAGGTTCCGTCCTCTTTTGCCGCGCATGGTTGGAAAACCGTCGCTGTTCCAAGTAAAAGCAGAGCGCTCAGCAGCGCGGGTATAAAACGTATTAGCGAGAATTTTTTTTGATCCATCTGTTTGATCACCATTTCCTTCTAACATAGATGTTAGTTGTAAATAACTGTTTGTATTATAGCCAATATCGAATAGAAATGGATAAATTGCTGACATCAATATGGATCATTATTTGACGAATTGCAAATTTACGACTGATGATTCCTTCGTGATGCTTTTGACCATGTGCTGTGTCTGCGGGCGAACACTCCCGGATCTGTTTTTTCAGCCGACTCCATTATAGTATTCCGGAGAATACCACCAGCCGGTATTGGGATCGTAGATATCATTGTTGAGCGTCGGATCATTGTATGGATTGTAATATTGTTGTTGATTATAGTACGGATCCACTTCGCCGGTTGTCACCCCGTACTGAGAATATCCGTGATTCTGATATTGCTGAAAACAGATCGCTTTCAATTCTACATCGTACCCGGGCATGGCAAAGGTGGGGTAATTGTAGCCGAAATCCGCGACATTGTCGCCATCTATATCCCAGCCGTTGAAGATCAAACCCTGCATATATTCGACCGGTTCAAAGAGCACATTTACCAGATCTCCGAGCTGGTAGCATTTGCTGTCTGTCGGTACCTTCGCCAGACAGTTATTCCCGGTATATGTCACCTTATAACAGGCCCGCGGTTTTGGGGTAGACGTGGGAGTCGGGGAGGTGGCTGTTTTCATCCAGAATACGGGTCTCATGACACCGTATTGATTCTGTACACCATATCCCATTGTAAAAACAGAACCGTCAGGATTGACGACTGCAGCCTGTGCTCTGTTTTCTCCCGGTGATCTGAGCCACCACCATGATGTACCTCCGTCGGCATCACTGAGATAGATGCCATAAGATTTTGAATATGGAGTTGCGATGCATAATCGGCTGGTTCCCGTTGAAAAATAACGATTTGCTTCATCAATACTCAGAAGAAAGATATGATCCTGTGTTATATTTCCCCCGGGTGTCCCGAATTCCGGATTGCCAGGATTCTCATTGCTGACAAGCAATATTTTACTGCGCTCAACGGTACTGAAAGCGTTATTATAAAACGTTTCATTGAGCCATCGTCTTGCAAAGCTGTATTCCCAGCTTATATCGGTGAGTGATTCATAATAGTATTTAACATCAAGCCCATATTTGCTGATCACGAATGCCCGGTCAGCTTGTATGGCCAGCACCTGCCATTCGATCGGCTCGGAACCGTTGCTGAGGTTATTGTCCTGCTCATAGCGTCCCATCGTAAAGGTTTGACCAACACTCAGCCCTGCTGATGAATTTGATGTTCGGGCAGGATCTATGTATTCTTCCGGTGCAGGAAAGATGCCGTAAAGCTCATAAAAACCACCCTCGGATTCAGCGTTATAACTCCAGGATGCTTTATCGGAAACTTTGACAAAATAGTTATGCCCCGGGTACATCACACAATCGACCAGCGCTTCCCAATAGATATTTTGTCTGCCGTCTCCGCCCCTGCCGACAGCCTGCCAGGTACCGATAACGTTGTCCAGCTTGTCTTCGCAGATGCTGATAGTTCCCGCAGGTGCGCCGCTGCCATTGTTCCAGTGATAAGTGCGGACTTTGGTGATCAAAACCGGTTCCGTATCCTTTTTCATCGGAGCGCCGGAATAAAGTTTCGGCCCGTTTTGCACCGCTCCGGTGTTGAAGTTTGTCCAGAGAAGTTCTTCTTCAGCAAAAGCCGGGAGGGCTGCTGCCAATATACCGATCAGCCAAAGTATAGTTAGAGCCCGTTTTCTCATTAGTCTGCCTCCTGAATATTTATTCCCAATTCTCTTCCAAAGGCGCCCCCGCAGTAGCAGACATATCTGTTGGCTTCGGGATAATACCTGTTTCCGTAGCGCATATTGGCTGTACTGTTTTTGCTGCGGCTGCTCCCGTGAGATACAGCGCTTTGATATAAAAAAATCACATCTGGCCGGTAGTCGGCGCCAAAAAACAGAACCATGACCGGTTCTTACCGTATATTCATTTTAACATGAAAATGTGGAGATTGGAAAAACAGTACAACAAACTTTATCCGGGCCATCCTGATTCGGGCTATAAAAATGACATATATATCCCCGCTGTTTTGGCAGAAATAATGTTAGAATTATAGTAACTCTTCGGGACCCACTGACGTAAAGCGCTATTCCTGTGGAAATGGGAGGACAGTTCCCCTCGGCTGGCGCCTCGGGTTAACCGTCTCCGAGCCGGTACTGAACAGTTATGAATGATATCGTATATGACAGAATACAGCATCTATGGTTCATATCCTTCTTTTCAGCTCCTCATCATAGATTACGAAACATTTCAGGAAAAATGATATGGGGTACGTTTTTGATAAAGGCAAAGAAAACAAAGAAAAAAACGCTGCAAAAGGTGCTGTAGGGCGGGCCACAGCTGAGCCTCAGCTTCCCAACAGCCTGGTGATGCGGATCATGGAGGACCCGGCAGCGGAGCAGGAAGCTGACCGGCTTTCGGCGGGTGTCAGATCGAACACCCCGAACAGCCTTATGCGGGAAATGGGCGGGCGTCTCGGTGCGGATTTTTCCTCTGTCCGGTTCCACAGCGACCAAAACAGTCTCAGCAGCAGCCGGGCGATGGGTGCCCGCGCCTGGGCACAGG